>NZ_JAOTQT010000016.1:0-167315 GCF_025685725.1 Burkholderia sp. BKH01
TTGCCGTGGCGACCATTCTGCTGCTGTGGCACGTCAAGAAGCTCCAGGAACCGGTGATCGTCACCGCTGCGGCGCTCGTCGGGCTGATGGCCTACCCGTTGCTCCATCATTGATTCGAAGGCGCGATTCGCGCTTTCGAATCGACGAGCCGGCCTGCCGCTCCTGCCCGTCGACCGTCGAGCCGAACCCGTTCTCGCCAGCAGGCCGGGCACGAAGCGCTCGCAGCGCGAACGCTACGGCTTCGCTCTCTGTCGAAACCGGCCTCTTGCCCATTGCGGTTCGATCCCGGCGGCGCACGCTTCGGACGAAGTGTCCGCCGCCTTCAACCGAATTGGGCGGTCAGCCATCCTTCGGCCCATTTCGTCGCGTATGCGACCGCGTCGTCACGCGCATCGAAGCCGGCCAGATCGCCGCTGGCATGTACTTCCCGCTCACCGCCGTCCAAAAGAGTCGTGGTGATCCTCACATGCGCGATGTACTCTCCGTCCGCCCTGCGGGGTGTCGGATCGATTCGGAACCGTGTCGAATTGAAGAGCATGGGCTCCTCCCTGTTGGGTTACCGCGAGCCAGGCTGTCGCGGGAGCAGCGCGAGAAAGCGCCGGACGTCGACAAGTGCGATCGCCCGGCCGCCTCCTGGCAGGATTCACGACTCGCCATCCCGCTTTTGCGGCGTGGCGCACAACCCGATTCGAACATCAGGAACGCATCCGCATCGACCTCGCGGCGATGGTCGCGGATAGACCGGCGAATGAAATGCCGCCCGCAGGCAGAGATGGAAGCCCGTTGCTCCGGAATACTTCCGAAGCCACGCTCAAGCGACGGGACGAGAGGGGAGCGTCATCGCTATTCAATGGTGCCCGGACGATCGGCCACGGTGAGCAGCCCGATCGCATTCAGAGAGACACGCAGCGCAATGCGCAAGAATCGGTCATGGGTCATCCGATCGTTTGATGCTACGCCGTTCCACAATTTTGTATAGCGAAATTTCGGGTGAACTCCTGTCGCCGGAGCGTGCCTTCGTACTGTTGCGAGGTGTGAGTCACGGCGGCAGCGCGTATAGTGGGGCTAGCTGCACCACCGGCTCCGGATAACAGTTTCGGCACTGACGACGCAGCTCACGCATGGGAGCCGATGCTCACGACTCGCATCATCGAGCATCGATGAATTCGAAGCACGCCGTGCCTGGCTTGCACGAGCCGCGGATATCGATACTGGTGCTGCATTCGACGATGTCCTGCGCATCGAGCAGCGTCGACACATAGGCGAGAAGCACGTCACCAACGGTCTTTTGCGTCCACATCGAACACCCTGCTCGAAGGAGAGCGTCGACACGAGCTGGACCGGCTAACGTAAGCCCCTGGAACAAACAGCGCCACCCATGAAAATCGACCGCAGTTCCATTCCCCACTACCTCGTCCTTCGTGCCGGCTGGCCACCCTATGTGCTGAATGCGGACCGCCTGGTGCTCCGCCGCGAAGCGAGCCCGCTGTTGCGAGCGTTCGCGCGAACTCGCGGAAGCTTTGCACATGTCGATGACGTCGCGTGGAACATCTTCTCCGATGCAGAGGGCCTTTCAGTAATCGAGCGTCGGGAAACAGGGTTTTTCACGTTGATCACCGGAACCGAGACCGAGCATCAGCTGCATTTGCTGGCAACCCTCTGACATTGCTACAGGGACAGCGTACGGCCATCGTCGAACAAGGGCCGTGCCCGGGGATTTTTACGGAATGCTGATTTTTCCGGGCAGCCACTTGTTCTGCCCCTCGGCCGAAAGCGCTTGACACCTTCGTTGCCGAGGCGTACTGTCGGTCGCTGAAGTATTCAAGAAGCGTGATTGCTGCCCATCATTAACCGCGACCTGCGGTATTCGTTGTCCTCTCCCTCCTTGATTATTTTTCCCGCACCCATTCAGGGCGCATACGCACGTCCATTTTCAGGAGATCTAATATGGATACCGGTACCGTCAAGTGGTTCAACGACAGCAAGGGCTTCGGCTTCATCACGCCCGACGCAGGCGGAGACGATTTGTTCGCGCACTTCTCGGAAATTCGCGGCGACGGCTTCAAGACGCTCGCCGAAGGCCAGAAAGTCAGCTACGAAACGAAGAGCGGCCCCAAAGGCCTGCAGGCGTCGAACATTACCGCCCTGTAGTCCCCGCAAGCCGTCAGCCCGTTCACGGAGCGGCACGTAACTGCCGCTTCCGGCGCATACGCACCTCCATCGCGGACGCCACGCGTCTCGATGCATGCTCGACCGGATCACCGGTTTCGCATCCGATCGTCGAGCATGCGCGTATGCAGATGCCCAGCCGCCCCTCGCAGCACGCGTGTCCAGCCGCGTGTGCGTGATCGGACGAGTCCCGCGCAGCGGATCGCTCAAGCCGCGCAGCAGGAGAACCCGCATGACCAGAAGTCAACCTCGCAGTAACAAGGCGCCTCCGCGTGCCAAGCCTGCCATGACCCTGCCCAAGCTCGGCACGGCATTGAACTGGGTGCCGCCCAAGGCTCCCGCTGTCACGAAGTCGCGCCCGAAGAAGCGCCCGCCTGCTCAGTAATAGCGGATCGAGCCAGCCGCTGCGTGACAAAGCGGCAAAGAGGCGGCCACCGCTGCCGTGCAGCGCGATCCCGGCGCGATGGGTCGAAACGCGCGATCCGGAATAAGTTGAACGCCCAACAAACGATGCGCGTATGATGGGTTCATTCGGGCGATCATTTGCCGTCTGACTGCTCACCCCTCCATCTACCCTCTTGCTGCATCGCCCCTCCTCCGCGCTGCAACGTTGTCCCTTTCACCCCACCGGCACGCCCTGCAACGGCGATACTGGCCGGATGTGTTCGCCCATGCAATTCGTGGTGGCCGAACGCCAGGAGTTTGCCATGAGCATGCATGTCTACCGTGGATTCGAGATTTATCCACTGATTTACCCCCACGTACCGGCGCCGGATGGTTGTCCGCATAACTACGATGCCGGTTTCGACGCAGCAGTCAAGATTTGCCTTCGCGGCACCACCGACACGCTGACGCAAAGCCAGACGTTCAGATTGCACGACAAATCCCCGTTTGACAGCGCCGGTGACGCACGTCGCGCTTCGCTGCGCTACGCCGAGACCATGATCGACGACAACCGCGAGAAGCAGGGCTTCTTTTCCGGCGCGCTCTGACGCGACTCGTCAATACGACGCAATCTGTCGGCGATTTGGAGGACAAAATGATCATCGACGAACTACTCGGCCTGATCAGACGACATGAGGTCACCCGGACCGATGCCGTCCTGCCCGCCGGAATCGCCGACTCGGCACAAAGCCACCAGCAAGAACTGCAAATGTTCGTGGCGGTACGCGCACTATCGATCGGAGCCGGATATTCGGAATTCGAGTCCGACGAGATAGCGAGCGCCGTCATGACACGACTCGGTTAGTTTTTTCCGTTCCAACGCTCCCAAACAGGATCTACATGACAACAGTCACACTCAAGGTCAACGAACCGATCGACGTCGCACTGCGGCGATTCCGGCGCAGCATCGAGAAAACCGGGCTGATTCGGGAGTTGCGCAGTCGCACCAGCTACGAAAAACCCACGACGGAACGCAAGCGGAAAAAGGCCAGCGCCGTTTCCAGGCAGCGCCTGCAGGCGAAGCGGATGTTGCCGCCCCGCAAAATGTACTAGGGAGCACATCGTGTACAAGATGCCGGGCGACGAGCCGCCGTTCTTCCCGCTGACGAAATGCGAAGTCGATTTCGATCAGCAGAAAGACATGGTGACGCTGCTGCCGAGCTTCTATGCCTTCGGATGCGAGTACACCAGCCGCGGTTTTCTGATCGGGCGGGACGATGCGTTCAAACTGATTGCCGCGATCGAGAAAGCGCTCAGCATCCAGGGATGAGCCGACGCTCGCGCGCTCGCGAGCATCGACAACCAGAAGATGGACTATGCGCGTCCGGACCAAGTACGTAGATTTGCTCTATTTCCTCGTTGTCCTGCAACTCGTCACTCAACGGCAGAGTCGCGAGTGGCTGTCGCCGTTTCAACTCGTCGAATCGCTGCAAGGATGGCTTATCGTCCATCGCGCGAAATGCGAGTGGCGCGATCGTGTGTGGATCGGCCATGCGTCGCTTCAGATAGCGAAGTCGGTCCGCCCGGTCGACAACGCCGCATTTTCAGGACCGCTTCCTGATGTAACGAAAGACTCGACGCCCCCGCCACGAGACGCGCTCGCGGGCCGATCGAGTCTACGGATGAAGTGCATTCGCTACCTCAGGGAGCAGGTCTGATCGCGGCCGCACTCGCACGAGCGGCCATGCGTTCTCAACGGTACGAATCCGCCGCGACTGGCCAGCAACCCGCTCACCTCGCCCCGAGGGACACATGAAATACCAGGAAAGCACGGCAATCGATCGACGCGATCAGGCAACCCGGCAACAGCAGCGTGACGACCTCGCCCGAGCCGACATCGAACGGGCCGACAAGCGTACGCAAGACGACGCCCGCATCGACTCCAATGCGAGCAAGTGGCGCTACTTCCGTCCCGACCATCAGGTGAAGTAAATGACGCGACACTGCTCCCGGCGCAGGCGGCGGTTGACGTTCGCGCCTCGCGTCGTCGTGCGCGCGTCGCGCAGGCTGCACCGCAGACGTTCCGGCATCACGCACACCGGCGCAGGCGGTTCGAGAACTCGGCGCTGGCCTTGAGCCGGCACTGCTCCGCGCAACGACACCGCTCGGGCGACCGTGCAGGAAATGACTCGTGCGATGCGGGTGAGCGCTTGCCGCGTCGTCTTCGACCACTGCCGTGCTCGAGGGCAGGCGCAGTTTCATTGCTGCTCGCCGAATGGTCGCCAATCTCGATGCCGCCGGCATGAACGTGACGTTCGAGCCAGCCGCCCGGCGTGCCGAATTCATATTTGCGTAGCGTTTCCGCGCTTCGGCCCGGTACAGCGCCGCGACACGCGCTTCTGCGTAGCCATGCCGCTGACGCGCCAAAGTAAAAAGCCGGCGTTTGGCCGGCTTCGATTTCCGCCTTGCTGGGACGGCTCCCCGTTCTGTTTGAGATCGAGGAGATGTGCTACGCCTATGTCAATGGTTCGACAGAAAACCCATGCCCAGACGTTTCCTTGCATCGGAAATACGTTGCTTGGGTGTGACGGCTTTCCACGAAAGGGTATGGCGTCTTTTCCAGTCAGGACGAACGACGGGCATTCCATCGTCGGTCGCGCGTGCGTCCGCCTGTTCCTGTTGCCCGTCCTGCGAATTCTTTTCTCGTTTAGGGTAATCGTTCATCAACAGGCTCCGTCAAGAAACCGCGTTTAGTCATGGATTGGCTCGCGCCGCCCGAGTCGAGATAAAACGGCCCAAGCGATACGGATCGCAACGGCCCACTTCCGTCACGGCGTACTCCTTCCATGAGGTCTGCGGCCGATCTGCAATCTGTGCGTCACGTCGAACTATGCGCGTGCGGGCTTCGGCAGTCGGTACGCTGTCGTACGGACCGATGGCACGGACAGGTGCGCGGCCTCGGTGCCGGTTCTAAAGGCGCTTCAAATCAGGGAGCAAGCGGTCGAATTCTCGCCTGACCACGCCGTAGCATTCGCACACACGCTTTTCGAGCCCGGAGCGATCCAATACCTCGATGTGCCCGTAGTTGTACCGGATCAATCCGGCATCCTGAAGTTTCAGCGCAGCTTCCGTCACGCCCGATCGTCGAACACCGAGCATGTTGGCGATCAACTCCTGCGTCATTTTCAGTTCGCTCGATGGCAGCCGGTCAAGACTGAGCAGCAGCCAGCGGCACAGTTGCTGATCGATCGAGTGATGTCGATTGCATACGGCGGTCTGCGCCATCTGCGTGATGAGCGCCTGCGTGTAGCGCAGCAAGAGCCGCTGCATCGAACCGCCTCGACGAAACTCGTCCTTCAGGATGCGTGCATCGAGTCGGTAAGCGTGTCCGGCGCTTTGGACGATCGCGCGGCTCGGGGTTGTTTCGCCCCCCATGAACAGCGCGATGCCGATCAACCCGTCGTTGCCGACGATGGCAATTTCGGCTGACGAGCCGTCCTCCATCACGTACAACAGCGAGACGATGGATGTGGTCGGAAAATAGACATGACTGAGCGCGCCACCCGACTCGTACAGCACCTTTCCCAACGGCATGTCGACCAGCACGAGCTGCGGCGAAATATGCGCGAGACCTTCTGGCGGCAAGGCTGCGAGCAGATGATTGTCAATCGGAGAGGGCAGCGCCGACATAGGTCGCTCCTGCAGTGATTGCGGCCCCTACCCAACGCGAATCGACGCCACGAAACGTCATCGACTCAAGGCTCGAACTCGCGAAGCAGACGTTGCGCGAGGATCTTGGCGTCTTCGAGCGCGAGAGCGTACTGCTCCCGATCGGAATCGGTCTGGTAGGGCGGATCATCGTTCGGCCCCTCATTGGTGCGGCGCAGATACACATAGCCTCGGTACACACCACGCGCGGATTCCATCACACGAATGCGTGCGAAGTGTGTTTCGGTAGTGAATGTGAAATCGTCCATGATGACTTCCGCGTGTGTTCAATCATCCTAGCACTCTGGGTGAAATTGAACGGATGCGGTCGAAGCCGCGCAGCTCACGTGGAAGCCGGCAGGACGATCCTTGCGGATATCCCCTCGCCGGGGTCGACGTGCGAGCTGTCCGTCACGGCTGAACCTCGTACGGCGGAAATGCCGACAGACGTGGATCGTCCACCGCGCCGCCGACGGTGAAGTGATAGAGGGATTGCCAGACATGATCCTTCGTGCCGAGCAATGCGTGCATTTCATCATCGAAAAAGCAGCCGATCCCCGTTGCGCGCACGCCGGCGGCTTCTGCTTCGAGATAGAGCGCCTGGCCAAGCATGCCGCATTCCCAGAACAGATGGCGATAACGCCATGGTTGCTTCAACGCGATTTCGAATCTCGCGATCATCCCGAGCGCGAAGCAGGAATCGGCGCCGATATCCTGGTGGCAGCAGATCAGCCTTGCCGCCGCGCGCAAGTCGTAAGGCAGTAGAAGATAGAGCGGCAGGTCGGCCGGCCCGGTCTTTTGCCACAGCCATTCCGGACGCAGGGATCGCTTCAGGTCCGGCAGTGCGCCCGGGTTTCTTGCGAGCATATAGAGGCCCGGCTCCAGGCCGTCGACACGATGCACCATGAGCGCCGCATGCACCGCCTCAGGAGACGTCAGCGCATTCCACGGCGGCGTGCCGGGATGTGCCAGCAGGCATGTCAGCATGCCGAAAAAGCCGCGTCGCCGATGCGCGTCGTGCCATCGAAATCCACGGCGCTGCGACGCTGTCTGGCGATTCGGGCGAAGCCGAGATCGAGGGCTGGCGTCGCCGGCGCCGAGCGCGGCTCCTGGTTCGGCGACAGTGGTTCGCGAGTACGGGTCTTGTGCGTGGCGCGATGAATCGAATCGATGTCCGGCCAGGTCACATGTCCCGAACTCAGCTGATTGGCGTGTCCGTGCCACTGTGCGCTGTCCAGAGCGATCCGCATGCGCTCGAGATCGGGTCGCGTGTCGGGGTTGCCGATCCAGAGCAAAAGGTCCGGCGCCTCCGTTTCGGCTTCCGTGAAATCTTCGCGGCGGTCCACCCCAAGCAAGCCGGCCACTGCATCATCCGCAGCCGTCTCCATCAACCGTGCCTGCCAGCCGAGCGCAGCGGCTGCGTAACTCATCGCCGCGATGACATGGCCGCAATCCTGTTGGCAGTAGCGCCAGGCGCGCATCCCATATTTCCATGCTTCGCGCCAATGGATCGAGCTTATGCCGACCAGCACACCACTTCCCGAAAACGCGTCGGTCCATTGCGGCGCGTCCACCGCGGCACGATGTTCGAGTGCATGATCCCGGCTCAGGTAGTGGTAGACGCCTGCCGACAAGCCGGGCAGGGCCGGACACAGAAGATAGCCCTCGGTCGGATGCAGATTTCCGCTCGAAGGGTTGCAGCGCAATGCCCACCGCTCGGCGCCATAGGATTTCCACCCCGACAAGCCGAGCGAGAGTTCGAACAGGATTGCCAGACTGGACAGATCGAATCGGCGCGCAGGCGGCAGGTCGCCGCAACGCAACGCGTTGTAACGTGTGGCCAGCGTGTCCGCGGCTAACGGCAGATCAACGCGCGGTGCGCCGTGAAACACCCGGAACGGGTCCGGCTGGGTGGTCCAGTCGAGCCTCCCGGGGCCGGGAGCGTAGAAGTCGAGACGGTGCTTGCTGCGTTCGTGATAATCCAGCAGCGCATGCCTTAACCGATCCATGTCCATCTCAGACCCGGAATACCCGCACGCGCACTGTACAAAACCGGATGACCCGACGCTTGAGCGCGGCCATCATCACGTCGCGGAATTCGGTGCGCGCCTTCCTTCAACGTCGAACTCGCCGAGGTGCGAATGCTTGTTTTCCGCGAGGGCTTCAGTATGCGAGCGCCAGGAAACAGCGGCGGCCTCGCCTGACCGAGCCGACCGGGCGCTCCGCCCGAACGATTGGCGGCCCCGATGCTCGCAGACGACTACTCACGGCCCGTGCGGGTCAAAAGGAACGCGCCCGCCGGGTGCATGCGCAAACCGGCCCCCTCTCACGAGATCATGTACCTGTTCTGGGGACCGCCCTTGTAAAGGTCTCTGGCGAGCCCCAGAATCCGGTCGCGGTTGCGGTCGAAGGCCGCAAGCAACGCGGGCTCGCTGGAATCCATGTCGGAGTTCAGTTTCGCCAGCATCGCATCGTCGACCAGGAAGGTAATCTCGCGAGCATTGTCGTAGCCCCAGAAGCACACACAGTGTCTGGACATGTCGTAGGTGCGGCTGGGGTTGGGAAAGTTGAGTGCCGCGTCGATTTTTCCCATCTAACCCTCCTGGCAGATATATCGCCACTTGCTCGCGTTGACATCGAGGCGGGCGTCATTTTCGCGCCGCTTCTCGGCGCGCTCGATGTCCGCGCGCTTCAGTGCCAGGGCGCGAGACTTTTGCGCGTCGACGTAATCGTTTTGCCTGACGGACGTGGCGGACTTTCCTTCGGTTTGCTTGGGCATGCCGGTTCCCGAAAAATGAATTACAAATGTCAGGACCGTCGCGGTGACCGAATGTCGTCGTCTGCCCACCGGAGGCACGAACGACTACCCGCGGGCTTGCCGCCGACGGCCTCTCTTGCGCACTGAACTGCCGGATCGGGCCTCGCGGGGAGGCCAGGTTGACGCGCGACGTTCGCAGCTACGACGTTCGCGCGCGGGGTCGTTGTGGTGAGCGTTCTGCGGAGCCGTGCGGACAGGGGAAAGCGTAAGGAGTCGAAACAAGACCGCCGGTAGCGCACATCGAACCTCATGAGAATGCGCCCTATATCACGGCCATGCAAGCGCTATCTCGCGCCAGGGCCATGAACGGCACGATTTCCTCCAGGCCACACTACTGTCATCAAATCGGACTCGGCGGCGGCCGGCCGGCGCTTTTCCCGGCCCCGCGGCCCAAGCAACGCGCGGCGTGCGCGGCGGCTTGTTCGGCGTCGCGCACGACCGTCGTCACTGCCGTGGAGAGCGGGATCGGCACCGCATCGTCGACCACGCCGTCAGTGCTTGTGGTGCATCCAGCTCATGTGATGTGCATCAAGCCACTGAACCATCCCTTCGCCCTTGTGGTCGCGCAGGTAACGTAGCGCCAGCATGACCACGATGGCGAGCACGACCGCCAGGCCAACTACAAAGCTAATCATCGACTGAGTCATGGCAGCCTCCTTGACAGGTCGCGACCATCTTTACATTGTAGGTGATGCACTCGCGGAAACCAGCGTCCGGCTCGGCTTCTGTCCCTAAGAAAAACGAATCAGCGTCCCCCCCGGGCCGGCGGTCGATGGAGGCGGGCGGCTTCGCTTCGGTTCCGGCCGATTTTCTGGTTCGCCGGACAAAAAGGGGCCGGCGTTCGGCGGGCATCTGCCGTACGCGAAAACGAAATACCGCCGGCAAGCCGGAGGTAAAAGATGCGTCCGTCCACGGATGACGTGGCGCACCTGAGGCACTCGATTCGGCGAGCGACGGTCATTCAGCAGTCAATGACCCGCGAGACGCTGCTGCGCCGGAGGCACCCGCTCAGTTCTGCGTGAGCGGATTCAGCGTCGTGCACAGGAAGCCCGTGCAATTCGCCGGCTTGAAATAGAACGACGCCATCACCGGGGTCGTCGTGCCGAACGCGAGATCGCCCAGATACGCGGAGCCCTGCGCGCCGAAATCGTTCGACTGCTGGACGAAGCCGGCGCCGGTCGCCTGGATCGCGGCCGACTGGTACGCGAAGGTCGGCGACTGCGTCTGGTCCTTCACGTAGACCGACGAAATCGTGCTGCCGAACAGCATCCCGCCTTTCGCGCGATAACCCTTCGCGCCTTCGCTGTTGGCCTGCGCGATAAAGTCGCTGACGCTCGACGTCGGCACCAGTGCATCGTACGTGTAGGTCGCGTTCGACGCATTGTTCTTCATGTACACGTTCGCCTGCACCGATCCGACCATCATCGGGCCCACGAACCAGTAGCCCGACTGGCCCTGGCCGTTCGCCTGCGTGAGGAACGCGTTCGTGTCGGCCGGCAAGCCCGTCGTCGTATACGTGTAGGTAGCCGACGAGCCGCCGTCCTTGCGATAGAGATAGCCGTACGTGAGCGGCCCTTCGAAGCGGTATCCGCTCGCGCCTTGCGTGTTGGCCTGGCTGACGAAGCCCGTCATGTCGGCCGGCGTCGATTGCAGCTGGTACGTGTACGCCTGCACGGTGCCGTCGCTCACGAAGATCGAGCGCGAACCGCCGTTGGACGCGTTGTAGAAATAGTCGCCCAGATAACGATAGCCCTTCGCGCCTTCGCTGTTGAGCAGCGTCAGGAAACTCGCCTGATCCGCCGCGGTCGGCTGGGCGTCGTAGCGCAGCGTCAGCATGCTGCCGCCCGAACCGCCGCTGCCACCGCTTCCCGTACCGCCGGAACCCGTGCCGCCAGTGCCGCCGCTTCCGCCGTTATTGCTCGTGCCCGATCCGGCGCCGGACGATGCGGGCGAGGAATTGTCGTCGCCGCCGCAAGCGGTCAGCGCCAGACAGGTCAATGCGATCAATGCAACGGCTTTCATCGGAGTCACCTCGAAACGGAAAGGACGAACGAATCCGGTACGCGCGGACAGCACCGCGCGCATGGACGGTCATGTACGGAAATCGGCCGGCGGCACACCGCCGGCCCGGGAACGTCAGTTGACCTGGAGCTGGCCGCCGCGGCCGAGGCCGCCCTTGACGTCCTGCGCCTTGTAGCTGCGCAGTGCGACGACCATCTTGTTGTACGCATCGATGAATGCGACGACGGTCGCCTTGCCTTCCGGCGTCGACGAGAAGCCGGCCAGCGCGCCGCCCACGCCGCCGCCGAAACCGCCCAGCGCCGCGCCGTAGTTGGTCGCCGTCGAGCTGCCTTCCGACGCCGCGATCTGCACGGCCGAGCGCACGTCGAACAGCGTCAGCGTGACGACCGATGCCTTCGCCTGCAGGTGGCCGGCCACCGCCGCGATCGCGCCGTTGCCGATCAGTCCGCCGATCATGCTGCCGATGCCGCCGATCGGCGAATCGTTGATGACGATCTGCGGTTCCATGTAGTAATCGGCCGCGACACGCTGGCCCTTCTGCTGCTTCGAGCCCGCGCGGTATTCGCCGGAGCCGCGCTGCAACTGCGTGATGCGCGACAGGCGCGCGTCGCTCTTCTGGTTGCCGATCGACGTGATCACGAAGCAGTTCGACTGCTGGACTGCCAGGCGCAGCAGCGGGTCGATCGTCGTCATCTTGGTCGCGCTGCCGAACGGGCCCCACCAGTCGGCGTTGCGGCCGTCGTCGACGGCGATCGTGCCGAGCGGCGACGTGCAGCGCTGCAGCCCCGAATCGGCGCCTGCGCTCGTGCCGCCTGCCGCGGCACCTGTCACGCCGGCGTTCTGGCCGCCGGGCGTCACCACGCCGCCGCAACCCGCGACGGACGTGCAAAGCGCTGCAACCAGCGCACCTTGGGTGAGGCGATGGGAAAGGATGGTCTTCATGTCGTTATCGTTCGATAGAGTCGTTATTCGGCTTACGTGTCCGTACGAACGTCGATAAGCCCCCCGGCGTGGCGCGCGATGGTGGTCTCCCCGCTGCCGCCCCCGTTGCTTCCGGCCCGGTCAGTAGTACCAGTGCGTCTGATTCCAGACGCCGTAGTACGGATAGCCCGAGTACCAGTAGCCGTAATAGACGTCACGCCATTGCGTGCGCCATTTCCAGTCTTCTTCGTCTTCCTTTTTCGCTTTCCGCGCGAGCTCGAGCAGCTTCTTCGACTCTCTGTCGCCGCGGCCGGCCGCGATCGACAGCCACTTGTCCGCTTCGCGCGGATCGGAGCCCATTTCCTCGAGGCCGAACAGGTAGAAGCCGCCGAGCGCCTTCTGCGCCTGCAGGTCGCCGCGCTCGGCTGCGTCGCGCATCCACTTGAGTGCCTGGTAGCTGTCCTGGCGCACGCCGTCGCCGCGGAAATAACGCAGGCCGAGGTCGTAGGCGGCCTTCGGCTGGGCTTTCGCGGCCTGCTTCAACGCGACGATGCGAGGGTCTTCGCGATCTTCCGCATCGTCCTTCTTTTGGTAGGAGACCTGATCTTTTGGACGATAGGAACAACCAGTGTCGTCGCAAATCCGCACCGTGTTGCTCGTCACTGACGGATCCTGCGCGCACGCGGCCAACAGCAACAGCAGCCCCGATGCGAGTAAACGGCGGTACATTGATGTTTTCCTCAAGTTTTATTTGCGCCGACTGCTTCGCGCGATCCCGCCCCGCGAGCGTGCACCGGTTTGCGCGCGGCGCGGCGAATACCATCCGCCAGTGCCGGCACATATGCCAAGGCTCTCTCAGGTTCTCTTTTCGTCTTGCATTACCACTGCACCGTCAGAAGCCGGCGAGGCGCACAGGGCGCCGCTCCGGCATTCTTTCAACTCCGCCACGATGCCCGCTGCGGCACCGTCGAGCGGTGAATCGACGGCCGGCGTTCCTGTTTTTTCAAAGCACGCATCATCGACCGTCATTTTCTAGTTTCAAATGATACATATCGGTCTATATCATAGTCAAGACAACTTGCGAACGCGTATCAAGGGCAGGCCCGCCAAGTCCGGGAGGTCGGTGGCGAGACCAGATGTGACCGAGCGGTACGATGCTAGAATGTTCGATCTACGCAGTCGGAAGAATCAAGGAGGGAACCGTTCGTGCGAGCCAGCAAACGCCAGTTGGTGGTAGACAAAGCTACCGAACTGTTCTCGAAGCACGGTTTTCATCCGGTCGGCGTCGACTGGATCATCGACGATTCTCGCGTCGCCCGAATGACGCTGTATCGGCATTTTCCGAGCAAGGACGAACTGATCCGGGAAGTGCTGGTCCAGCGTTACGACCTGATCGTAGGCAGTATCGACGCCCAACTGCAGCACGTCACCAATCCGGTCGAGCGGGTCAAGACGATTTTCGACTGGTACGAAGCGTGGTTCAATACGCCGGCATTCGCCGGTTGCCTGTTCGAGCGCGCATTGGCCGAATTCGGAACGGCGTATGCGCCCATCTCGGATGTCGCGATCCGCTATCGCCGCAAGATGGTCGAATGGATCGCCGAGCTGCTCGCGGATCTCGTTTCGCCCGAAACGGCACAACGGCTGGCGGCCGTTTATATGATGCTGCTGGACGGTGCGACAGTAGAAGCGAGAGCGTTCAACGATTCGGCGTCCGCAGGGCGGGCGTGGCAAGCCGCAAAAGCGCTTCTGGAACAGGAAATACGTGCCGACACCGAGCACGCGAAACACGCGGACGCCCATACGCAACGCGCGTGATCCGAGTGGGGCCGGAACGTCGCCGGCTAATTCCCGAAAACTTGATGGCGATCAAGCTGCCACAAGCCGCACACGCAAAAAATTACCGCGTGCAATACCTTGGTTTGCCACCGGGAGACACTCATGGGCACCAGCACTTCAACCTTCCAGGCAGGGGCTCCTCTCCAAAGGGTGCTGATCGCAATCGACGGCTCCGTTGCATCCGACCGTGCAGTCGCCTATGCACGACACATCGTTCCATCGAATGCGTCGGTACACATCGTGAGTATTGCGGAAAATCCGCGAACGCTCGTTCCGCTCGGATCGCAGGCCACGTCATTTCTCGAAGCCGCGCGCAACGAGTTGCTTAAAGACGCATCCGACTCCGTGTCACGCGCCAAAAACGAAATGCAGCGCGACGATATCGACATCGACACCGAAGTAATCGACCTGTCCAAGCATGGCGGCGATATCGTGCGTGCGCTGATCGAGAGCACGGAAGTTCGCCAGGCCGAACTTCTGATCGTCGGTGCACATCAGCACCATGGCTTGCGCAGATGGATTGAAGGAACGGTTTCGGGTCCGCTGGCCAGACTTGTTCGTTGCCCGCTGCTTATCGTTCCGGAAAGTTTCGTCTCGACTGCCAAGCATCTGCCGCAGCGGATCCTGTTTGCCGTTGACGGAAGTCCCCTGGCGCTCCACGCATTGCGAGCCGGATTGCAGTTCTCGAGACCTGACACCGAGTTACGCGCGATCTACGTACAGGATCGCGCCGTATCGCTGGGCGACTTCGTACCTGTCGAGACAATAGAGGGCGCATTGATCAACGAAGGAAATCAGGCGCTGCAAGAAGCCACGGCCATGCTCGATGGCGTAACCGTGCACTCACAGTCACAACTGCTTCAAACGGATCGAACCGGCGCGGACGTTTCCCAGGTAATCGTGCGCGACGCCATCGAATGGAATGCGGACATGATCGTCATGGGCACCCATGGGCGGCGAGGCGTCGCGGGCTGGGTTGTCGGTAGCGTTGCCGGCCGCGTCGCGCGGATCACGAAGACGCCTGTCCTTCTCGTGAATGCGCCTCGTGCGTGACGCGTTTTTTGTCACGCATCCGTTCCGACCGCGTGGAACAGTTCCTCCTCCTGAGCACAATGCAGGCGCACGATTGCTTCCAGCCCGTACAGCAAGCGTTGTACTGCCTGCATCTGCATCGCGTCCGGTCCGTCATCCGACATGTCCGCGACCATCTGCCTGAGCGACCGGACCATCTTGAAAATCTCCCGGTGCGCGCTGCTCATCGCCGCGAGCGGGTCCTCGCCACCGAGAAGTGGCGCGAGACGCGGGTAGACGTCGAGGTCGTCGGATTGTTCGTGAGGCAGGAGCCGTTCGTCCAGCGAGTCGATTACATGAGCGAGTTCGTTCGCCATGATTGCGCCGGATAGCTTCGGTATGCGATCTGCCAGATCCCTGATCTGATCCATCAGCGGCGCCAATGCCGAATGCTCGCTCTTGAGTTTTTCGACGTCGATGTCGGCGCGGCGAGCCTCCGTCAACATCGGGCGCGCAAGTGACGCCCGTAACGCATTGATGATGACGACGACGTCGATGACCTCCTGAATCACCGCACCGGCGATCGGCTGCAGGAATCCCAACGCAGCAATCGTCATGGCGGCGACAGACAACGACATGCCAATCACCACGCTCTGCAGCGCAATCCGGCGCGACTGCCGGGCGATACGCATCGCGTCCACGAGTCGATCCAGCCGATCCACCAGCAGTACCACGTCGGCCGCTTCCGACGACGCCGCCGCCCCGCGCGCACCCATCGCAATACCGACGTCGGCCGCCGCCAGCGCTGGCGCGTCATTCACGCCGTCGCCCACCATGATCACTACGCCCTCCTTGCGAGCTGCCCGAATTGCGGCAAGCTTGTCCGTTGGCGTTTGCTCGGCGCGGACATCGGTTACGCCCAACAGTTCGCCAACGGTTTCCGCAATGTCCCGCCGGTCGCCGGTCAGCATGATGAGACGCTTGACGCCCTCGCGTTTCAGCAGCCGCAATGCCCTCGGCGTTTCCAGCCGCACCTGGTCGGCCATTTGAATTGCGCCGATCATCGCGCCATCGACCCCGACGAATACAGCGGCCCCGCCCTGGCTGCCGACCCGCCGAAGGAAGGCGTCGCTCCAGGGCACAACGGCCGAACGGGCGGATACGTACTCGAACTTGCCGATTGCGACGGTCCGATGGTCGACCTGGCCCGTCACGCCTTCGCCGGCCGTTTCGTTGACGGCCGACGGCGGAGAAAGGTCGACGTGGCGTTCGCGCGCCGCGACCGTCAACGCATCCGAGATGACATGCCCTGAAGCTTGCGCCAAGGATGCCGCGAAACGCAGCACATCGTGCGTTTCGACATCCGGGCCGCACTCGATCGAAACGATGCGCGCCCGGCCTCCCGTCAGCGTCCCTGTCTTGTCGAAGAAGAGAATCGTCGCTTGCGCAAGACGTTCCAGCGCGCCTCCGCCTTTGACCAGAACGCCTCGCTTCGAACAGCGCGACATGCCGGAAACGATTGCTACCGGCACCGCGAGGATTAACGGACATGGCGTGGCTACGACGAGCACGGCAAGCGCGCGCGCAACCTCGCCTGTCACCAGCCAGGAGATACCCGCGATCAGCAGCGAAACCAGCACGAAGAATGCCGCATAGCGATCCGCAAGACGGACGGCCGGACTGCGCTCGCGTTGCGCACTCTCGACCATCCGGACAATGCCGGCGAATGTACTGTCGCCGACCGTCGCGCGGGCGACCATTTCAAACGGAGCGCCGGCGTTTACCACGCCGCTGCATGCGAGCTCCCCGGAGCCTCGCCGCTGGGTCGACGACTCGCCCGTCAGCATGGATTCGTCCAGTTCCGCGTTGTCGGTCAGCGTGCCGTCGACCGGCACGAATTCGCCGCTTCGCACGAGCAGCCGGTCGCCGGGGCGGATGGTTTCCAGCGCGACAGAACGCCATTCACCATTCTCGAATCGGATTGCCCGCCGGGGCGCACGGCTGAGCAGCGCGGTCATCTCGCGTTGCGCGCGATCTTGCGCATACTGTTCGAGGGTACGTCCGCTGGCCAGCATCAATGCAATGACGGCGGCAGTGAGCGTCTCGTCGAGCGCCATCGCCAGCCCGATCGCCAGCCACGCGAGAACATCGATGCCGGCCTGCCGCTTCAAGACGGCCTTTGCGATGGATACGGTCAACGCGAGCAAGACCGGCAACGTTCCGAGCAACCAGACGACTCGCGCGAGTGAAGGCAGGCCGAACGCAACGCACATGCCTCCTCCGGCGAGCGTAACGGCCGCAAAGACCAGCAACATGAAATCGATAGACCACGGAATTCGAGACATGACGATATTTCAGATCCCCGTGCATGGACGTGTTCGGTGAACCCGAATCCGGTCGCGGAAGGCGTTGCATCAGTCTAGGAAACGCCTCCGTCCGACGCTTGACCTGGGTCAGGACGACGCGCCTCCGGCGAAATGCGGGCACGCCGCGTTGCTTGACGTGAGTCAAGCCGTCGACTCCTTTCGTCAGCAAAATGGAATCGTGATGCCGGATGGCCTGGAGTCGATATCGTGCTAACGCTGGCCGTGCTGTTCCTGGTGATTCTTCTGCTGAATCTCATACCGGCGTTCGCCCCTCCGACCTGGATGGCGATGTCGTGGGTCGGGTTCAATCTGCCTGCCGGAAATCCGTTGATCTTTGCTGTCGTCGCGGCTGGTGCAGCGACAACGGGGCGCGTCATTCTGGCTACCTTCGCGAGGTCGCTCGTCCGGTCCCGCTGGATACGGGAATCGGATCGCGAGAATATCGACATCGCCACACACTGGCTGCGGAAACACAAGACGCTGACCGCCAGCGCATTCTTTTTCTATGCGTTGAGCCCGCTTCCATCGAACTATCTCTTCATCGCGTATGGGCTCTCAGGGTTGCCGCTCAAAATCATTGCTGCGGCGTTCTTCATCGGCCGCACGATGACCTATGCGATCTGGGCGCTCCTCGGCCGCTTTGCGTCGACCCAGCTAGATGTGGAATCTCAGCTCGAAGGCGCTTACCTCGGCGGATACTTCGTCGTCACGCAACTGGTATTGCTCGGCTTGGTCTTCGCGTTGATGAAGCTCAATTGGCGTGCACTCGTCAACGAACGTCGATTGACGTTTCGACGCGGTCGTCGTCCGGGCAACCCGGGGTGATATGAGCGGGCGCGCCGGGAGCGTGTGGCGGGCAAACGCGCAACCAAGCTGCACCGATCCACCGCCGAGGCAGCATTCCGAACGAACGTGCCGGCAGCCCCTTCTTGTCTATGCACCCCGCATTTCCGACGCGATTTCGGTGACGCTTTCCCGCTTGCGGGGATCAACGTGCGTCATCACGTTCAGAACACGATGATGTCTCATCACGCGAGCACGCGCGTCGACAGCGATGTCATGCCCTTGAGCAACGGTGAGATCGGCGTCGATGTCGAGATGCACGTCGACGAGGATCAGATCGCCCGTCTTTCGCGTGCGCAGGTCGTGCGCGTCGAGCACGCCCGGTGTCGTACGTAGCGTCGCGAGGATCGCCTGCACATCTTTGGCGTCGGCCGATCGATCCATCAAGTCGTGCAGTGCGTCCCAACCGAAAGTAACGCCCATTTTCACGATCATCCCGCCGACGATCAGCGCGGCAATGGGATCAAGGAGCGGGTAACCGAGCAAATTGCCGACGATGCCGAACGCGACCACCAGAGAGGACGCGGCATCCGAGCGCGCATGCCATGCGTTGGCGACCAACATGCTCGATTTCACCCGCGTTGCAACCGCAAGCATGTAACGGAACAAGCTTTCCTTCGCGATAAGCGCAATAACCGCGACCCATAGAGCAACCGCGTGGACGCGCTGGATTGCTTCCGGATGTTCCAGTTTCTGTATCGCGGACCAGAGCATCCCGCCACCGACCAGTAGCAGGATCAATGCAAGTGCAAGCGATGCGCCGGTCTCGAAGCGCTGATGTCCGTACGGATGCTTTGCGTCAACGGGCTTCCTGCAATGGTGACTGGCCACCAGGACGACGAAATCCGCGAGCAAATCGGACAATGAATGAATACCGTCTGCAACGAGCCCTTGCGATCGAGACAGGACGCCTATCGCCACCTGTCCGATGCTAAGCACGAGATTCACCGCGACGCTCACCCAGGTGCTTCGAGTGGCTGCCACGGCCGCCGCTGGCGTCGCTTCCGCAACGATCTCCGGGAATTCATCGCTGTTTTTTGATGTCACGATCCGTGTCACATTCCAAGGATTGAGCGAACCGGATCGGCGCGTGCTTACCGGTCATGGCATGTCAGCAAGTCGAGAACACGGGGCAAGGACGCATGCTGTTCTGGCGCAAACGTTCACAGCGTAATTTCGTCGAACGCCATTAGCGCACGAGCAGCATGCATCATCGACGGTTCGGCGCACATTTGACCACAACGTGATCCCCGGCATGCGTTCGATAGTATTGACGGTCACTCGCTGGCACTTGATCTGAAACAAAGGATCTCCCGCCCTTCTCTATACGGTTGAATACACGAAAATGGTTTGGAGACTTCCATGTCCAGAACGAATATGTTCACCGTTGCTTGCCTGCTCGGCGTTGCAGTCGCGATGACGTCCAGTTTTGCCGATGCCCAGCCACGTCAGCCCGCTCGCAGTACGGCAAGTGAGGCAGGAGGCATGATTTACGGCAGCCAGCTGATGACGCCGGCCGAACGGAATGAATACCGTACTCGTATGCTCGCGGCGGCGTCGGACGCCGAGCGCGAAAAAATACGTGACGAACACCACGCCGAAATGCAGAAGCGAGCAAAAGCACGTGGCATCAAGCTCCCGGACGTTCCCCCCCATATGAAAGGCATGCATCGGGGGCAAGGCATGGGCATGGGCTACATGCACGGCCAACCTGGCGGTCCCGGAACCGGCGCGGCCAGCCAATGATCACATGGTTCGGCGCGTCCGGTGCCGAACGCGCCGATACTGCTGCTCTGGCCGCTCCCAAGATCTCCGGCAACGCGTAGAACTCGTCCTGCCTGGCTGGACCTACACGATCGGCTAACCTGGTGCCGTATCGATTTCGTCAGCATCCGGCCATGAAACGATCACACGTAGTCCGCCAAGCGTGGGCGATCGATCGATCTGGATGTCTGCATCATGCGCCGATGCGATTCTCCGCACGATCGACCATCCAAGGCCGCTCCCACTCGGCCGGGTTCCCGCCGGCCGAAAGAACCGTTCACCCAGTCTGCGCAGGTCGACGTCGCCAATGCCCGGGCCGCCATCTTCGACCCGTAGCGTGGTGCGCCGCTGTTGTCGGTACACCGAAACGACAATATGCGCCCGCGGCGGGCTATAGCGAATCGCGTTGTCGACCAGATTGCGCACCATCGACGCGAGCAATGCTTCGTTGCCGCCGACGATACACGGCGATGGCGCATTGAGTTCCAGTTTCTGCTGTTTCCCGATCGACAGTGGCGCTGCCTCCGCGACCACCCGCTTCGCCAGGACCGAAACATCGACCGGCGCCCGATCCGCCAGTGCGCCCGCATCGAGACGCGAAAGCAACAAGAGTTGATCCACCAGACGTGCCGCTCGATCACACCCTTCGAGAACGCCCCGCAGTGCATGCTGCCGCCGCTCGTCGTTTCGCTCTGCCATTGCAACCTGCGCCTGTGCCTTGACGGCCGCAATCGGCGTGCGCAACTCGTGAGCCGCATCGGCAGTGAATCGGCGTTCCGCGTCCAGTACGGTACGAATCCGTTCGAACAGGCGGTTCAGTGCATCCAGCATCGGCCGCATCTCCAGCGGCGTCCGATCCAGTTGAATCGTGTCAAGCGCCTGCGGATTTCGTTTCGCCAGTGCTCGGCCAAAATCACGCAGCGGCGCCGTGCCGCGGCGTACCGCCCAGCCGATGGCCAGCACCAGCAACGGCAAGGCAGCCGCCATCGGCCACAATGCACTTCGCATGACGGCGCCCAGGATCGCTTTGCGTGAATCGATTCGTTCGCCCACGAACACCTGAACATCGTCGCGCAATCCGCGCACCACAAAGACCCGCCACGCAGCCCCGTCGATCACGACGGTCCAGAATCCGGAAGCGCGATCGCGCCCGATCAGTTCGGAAGCCACCATCGGCATCGACGGCGCATTCTCGGAGTGCAGGCCGAGCCGCCCGTCATGGAACACCTGAAATGCCACGCGGGGCCCGTACGGATGAAGGATCGGCGCGTCAATCGCATTGTCGTCGTCATCCGGCCCTCGCGCCTGTTGCGCGACGAGCAGTGCCGCCGCCTGCGCGAGGTGGCCGTCGAGCAACTGGTCAATCTCGCGCCGAGCATCAAGCCAGGTCAGCATCAGCGTCGATAGCCAGACGCCGAGGACCACGGCCGGCACGAGCGTCAGCAGCCGGCCATGCAACGAGCGCGCGGGCAGCATGGCTTTCATTCGCCGTCCCGCATCAGCATGTAACCCACGCCACGCACGGTCCGGATCAGCTCGCTGCCGAGCTTGGTACGCAGACGATGTATGTGCACCTCGACGGCGTTGCTCTCCACCTCCTGCCCCCAGCTGTACAGATACTGCTCGATCTGCTCGCGCGACAGGACCCGACCGGCATTCAGCATCAGGATATGCAGCAGGTCGAACTCGCGCGTCGACAGCGCAACGGCGACGCCGGCGCGGCGCGCAGTTCGCGACGCGGGCTCCAGTTCGACGTCCTGCGCCTGGAGCCGCTCCGTCGGTCTGCCATGGGAGCGCCGAACCAGCGCTCTCAGGCGCGCACCGAGCTCGTATAAGTCTACGGGCTTGATCACGTAGTCGTCGGCCCCCACATCGAGCGCCTTGATGCGGTCGGGCACGGCATCGCGCGCAGTAAGAATCAGGATCGGTAAGGCAATACCGTCGCTACGAATGCGTTGCAAGACATCCATGCCATCCGCGAGCGGCAAACCGAGATCAAGAACCGCTGCGGCATGAACATGCGCGCGCAGCTCGCGCTGAGCCGCGTCGCCATCGCGCACCCAGTCGACCTGGAACCCTTGCTGGCGCAATCCGGCGCGGATTCCATCGCCGAGCAGGACGTCGTCTTCCACGAGCAGGATACGCACGATGATGCACTCCGCCTGCGGCCGTCAATCGTCATCCCGGCCCGCCCCATTCGCGGGACGGTTGGTGTCCGTCGCGACGGGCCGGTCCGCCGGTACGGGCTGCGGTGTCGCACGCCATTGTGTCCACCACCAGCCGATCACCGCTGCTGTCATGATGGCTGCAATCCCCCACCATGCACGCCGGATGCCGTCGATCGGCGCCCCGCGCTTGTAGCCGGTCACCATCGCACCGGCCAGATTCTCGCGATGAACGGCGCTGCTGACGAGAACGGCGACGACATGTACCGCAACGAGCGCGAGCATGATGTTCGCCGCACCCTCATGGAAATCACCGAACGATTCGCCGGTGCCCGTGTAGGCCGCCCAGCCGGTCGCCCCGGTGACAACCGTCATCGCCAGCATGGCGACAATCGCAACCGCGCCGGCCGGATTATGGCCGACGTAATGTTCAGGCCTGCCTTTAGCAAGGCTCAGCAAGTAGCGGAAAGCGGTCGCCGGCGGACGCACGAACGAAGAGAACCGCGCATGACGCGTGCCGGCAAGGCCCCACGCGACGCGAAACGCAACGAGCCCCAGCATCGTGTACCCGAACGCGACGTGCATCAGCCGCCATTGTTCGCTCTCGGCGGTAAGCCATGCGCCGCCAAAGGCAACGACCAAAAGCCAGTGGAACACGCGCAGCGGTGCGTCCCAAACCAGTATCCGTGCGGGACGCGACTTCTCCGGTTCACCTTGTACCGGGGATGCGGATGAATCGTTCATCGAAATTTCCTTTGTCTGCTTGTGTATGACACGCGGCACAGTTCGACGGCCGTTTGACTGCGGGGCGGTGCCACAACGACGCTGGGACTTCATCGTGGGTGGCGATGAACCACGACGATCGGGTAATCCTGTCTTCCGGCGGACGGCGAGCCGCGGAGCCCGTCGCCGCGTGTGCCGTCAGCCAGGTCTCCAGTTGCCCGACCGTTGCCGCATCCAACGTCGCATCGGTGCCGAAATGGCGATCGAGACCGTTCAGGATGCGGCGCCATGACTCGGCAGGCAGCGCCCCGGGCGGATAGGCGATATGGCAGGTCGCGCACTCCTGCTTGTACTTGGGCAGCAACGGAATCGCGGCACCCCGCATCTCCTCTTCCGCCGGCGCCGCGCGCGGCAGCAGCAGCATCATGACAAGGCTCAGGCAAACGAATTTGCGCACCGAGATCGTCGAATCAACGCTATTCATGGCCGTTCACCGTCAGGGTTTCAGGCTCATGAGCCAACTGAGGACGTCAGCCTTTTCGGCCGCCGAGCATTCGCGTCCAACGACGTCCTTGCAGTTTCTGCGGAACCATTTTTCCGTCCTGGCCCCGTCAGTGAACCGGGCGGGATTGAACGCGGGAGCGAGCGGCTCGATGGCCTTGCCAGTGACGACGTGCCGGCCGGGGCCGGTCGGCGTGCTGCCATGACAGGTCGCGCAACTCCAGTCGCGCCCATGTCGAGACGTGAAGAACTGTTGACCTCGCGACGGCATTGCGCCCGCGCCTGCCTGCGCTGTATAGCCGCTCAGCAACTGCGCTGGCGTTTCGGCATGTGCGCTGGCAATGGCGGCAACCAGCATCGCAACCCAAAGGCAAGGGTCGCAAAGCGCGCGAAATGAATGGGATATCCGCATCGTGATTCTCCTGAGCGATGCGTTCATGTTCGGGCGGATTCCTTACCGGATTCTTAACGTCCAGGCGTCCGGTGGTCAGCGCGATGTCGTACTGCAACCTGCTCGATCGATTCGAACACTTGGAGGAACCCGACCGACGATTGCCGCATCGACGGCTCGACGCAGCCGGTATCGGGTTCGCCAGGCGCTATTGCCAGCCACGACAGTCAGAACAGATCTGACCAGCGTCATCGCACAATATGCCGGCCCGTCTTTGCGCACCCTGTGCAAAGACGCATGACATCGTGCCGATCAGGATCTTCCCAGTAAAATTTGACATCAACGGCTCGATGAGAATCGATACGGACCTGCTTCGTCTCGTCAAGATGACGATCGCGTGCCGATACCGTGTAGCGACCCGCTGGCAGACGCACATACAGGAATGGCCCCGTCGTCCGAACCGTGAGGACATGCCGCGCTCCTTCCAAGATCTCGACATCCACGTCGGACAGGTACTCACCTGTCTTCGATGCAAAGGTCATCCGCAAGTTATAACGGGAGGCCACTTCGCGAAACGCACTTGCCTCGTCAGCACCGATGCCGCCCGTCACATACGTCACCCCGTCGTGCTCGACCGGCGTCAACACCGAATCGGCAAAGGCACTCGTTGCCATGGCAAGAAGGCATATCGATGTGCACAGCGCACCGACGATTCTGGTCCACATGATCATCTCCGATTGCACATGGCATCTTTTGCATCCGCTATCGCTCGGATACGCGCTATGCGGGAAGGCCGCGGAGATTACACATACGAATCTCGCTGCTCTCGCCACAAGCATCCTGCCGCCCTCCAGTTCGACCTTGACTCAAATCAAGCGATCGACGCGCGCAGCAACCTAATCTGGTTATCAAATCGGCCTCAGCGCCGCAAACAACGGGCGAAACGAGCTTGATGATTAGTTTAGGACTCCCGCGATGATCACGCTACGAACAACCATGTGGATTGCTTCCACGGCTTTTGCGATGCTCGCCGCGCCAACTGCCACTGCTGAAGAATTGGCGCGCATACCTACTCACTCTCAGCGCTACGGGATCCATATCGGAATTTCCGCGTACGACGATCCGCTGCTCAAGGGGGTGACGTGCTTCGTTTCGGAACCGCATACAAGCGGTCAACGCCCCGGGTTCCGTGACAAACATGGCAACGGCGAATCGTCAGTGTCCTGCCATCAAGTCGGAACACTCGCGGCTACGGCGCATGTGCCGCAACAGGCACAAGTGTTCGACGAATCGGTAGACCCCGTATTTCGATCGATACACGTAATTCGTATTCTCGATATAAAGCGTCTCGTCGTGTTGTATTTCTCGTACGCCGAGAGCGACGTGGCCGGCGATCTACCGGGACATGTCGACGTCATTCGCCTGCCCGTACGTTCCGAAAAGCAAAGCTCGTCAGCCGAATGATTCGAAGCGTGAGCGATAGACTGCGGTAATGCTCCTCAATTTCCCCAAGCAACGTTCAATCGAAGAAGAAAATGCAGTAGATGCTGCGACCGAATCGGCGCATAGCCGACGGGGCTTGATCTGCATCAAGCCTATATCTTCATTCTGCTCCAGCATAAAACTTAGCGATTGGGCACTCCGCTCACGGACTTGCGAGCTGTGCGTCAGTGAGGAGATCCCGATGCGACTGCGAATTAACTCGATCCTGCTCGTCTTGCTGCTTATGCTGTTTGGCAACGTATCGGCTGCTTATGCGGACGATCTCACGCGCAGCGTGACGACCCACGATCTTTCGATCCACTACGGGGTTGTCCCGACGAGCCAAGCCTCGGCGCCGACCCGCAGCAGCCCGCAAGCAATACACAACGTGAACCTATACGTGCTGACGGTCGCGCTCTTTGACAAATCGACAGGAAAGCGCATCGAAGATGCACACGTCGTTGCCGTCGTTAAAGGACCTCGCAGCGAGGCCAGCCGGGTGCATTCCAAGGCTGTCACGATACAGCTGGACCCAGCGCGGGAGGGTGGTGCGATCACATACGGGAACGTGTTCGATGCGCGCTGGAAAGGGACCTACCACATCGAACTGTTGATCACCCAAAATGGAGAAACGCATCCCGAGCACGTGTTGCTCAACTACGAACAACAGTTTTGAATAGATCGGTACCGCGCACGATCTCGACGAGCTTGAGTAGCGCCGGGACATCCATCTGGCGCTTGTCGAGAAACGCATCGAAGCTGCAACGCTTACCGTGGTGTCCAAGCTCGATGTCGGGTGCGCCGTAGGGGCCGCGCCGATTTGACTCGGCGCTTCCGCGTTGTCGCTCTCGCTTGATCGTCGATTTTTCCAACGCGAGCACGTGTTCCAGCGTGACGGCATCACCGGCAGCGCCCTTTGGCGCATTTTTTTCATACCGGATGTCACGACGCGCAGGACCCGAGTGCCAGCGAAATACCATGGCCCGTCGTCGGGTAAGACGTGGTCCGGCCACGATCCGCGCCCGAAATGGCTCGTTGGCAAGTCGCTCGACTACTATCTGGTCGAGCGGGCAGCGAAGCCGTGGTGGCTCGACAAGGACGCCTGACGCATAGCGACAGATATCTCGGATTCGATCGAGCATGCGCCCCTATCGCCCAAGCGGCCTGAGACCAACGATCCGCTTGGGTATCGGTGGCGTCGAAGCGATCGGATGGCGCCTGTTGGCCCCGCGGCTGATCAACCGCAGACTGTCGTAAGACACATGAGAGCGCATTTGCCGACATCCTGGTGCCGAGACAGCGGAGGTTCGCTTTCCGACGCGACTCTTGTCCAGTCCATGACCTGCTTGATCGCTTGCAAACCGGGTCCATGGCTACCCGAGAATGTTGTCACCAAGATCCAGCAACTGGTGACGTAGCGCAAAGCGAATCATGTCTGAATCATTAATCAGGTCCAGTTTTTCCAGAATGCGCGACTTGTACGTGCTGACCGTTTTGATGCTGATGTCCAGGCTCCCTGCCATCTGCGCAATTGATTGTCCGGATGCCAAACCAACCAAGACCTCGAACTCCCGAGCAGTCAGACGATGATGAGCGAACGCCTCACCGTCGCCGTTAGTGACTTGCGCTAGCAGATCGCCCACCATCGTGCTTACGTATACCCCGCCATCGGCAAGCTTTCGAACCGCATCGATCAGATCCGACTTTGAGCAGGTCTTTGGAAGAAATCCCGAAGCCCCCGCCCTGAAAGCCCGCACCGCATGGGTCTGCGCGGAATGTGCCGTCAGAACGAGCACCCGAACATCCTGATGCTCCTTCTTGATTTGCCTGATGAGTTCGACCCCGTGAATACCGGACATCGTCAATCCGAGTGACAACACGCGCGGCTTCACAGCGCGCACGAGTTCGAGCGTGCCGGCCCCATCTGTCGCTTCACCGGCGACATCGACGTCGTCGACCTCCGCGAGGACGCTGCGCACACCCGCCCGCATGACAGCATGCGCGTCGGAAATCACCACTTGGATCATGACAAACACCCACTCATTCGGTAAGTGAACGAACCCGCAATGGCGGACGATTTACAGGCACCGATTTATTTGAAAGCATGGGATCGGGAAGGCGTCTCGTCTGCACGCTGCCGTACAAAGTGCGGCGGCATGGGCCCAGCGCCACGACACGCGCACTTCCGGCGAGACAAGGGTCCTTCGAATCCGGTGCCGAATATCGAGCGATACCCCGAAGTGGCGTCCCCTTGATCCAGATCAGCACGCAAGGCAGGCCCGTGCCGATGCTGTTCATACGGCGTCAAGGGTGTTCCAGCCTGCCGTACAACGTCATCCACACACACGCCAAAGGAGTCGCCATGCATGCCGAACGGATAAAGGAGCTGTGGGCCGAATTTGATGACCTTGCTTCGAAAAGCGAAAACGCGGATGTTCAATTTCTGATCCGGGCGATCAAGCTGCATGCAGAGCTGATGGATGCCCGACTCGCCGCGCTCGAGGCGTTGGGCGGCGTCAACGTTCAAACCAAACCGACGTGATGTGCGACCGGTGTCGGGCGGCCGGGCCAGATTCATCCCGGCTCCTGTTTGCTCCGGCGGTGATCCCGCCGAGGCTTGCCGCACGGCCCCCTGTCCCGATCCGCAACCGTTCGCCTAGCTGCGGCGGTTGCCGAGGAGCCGCATCAGCATCAGGAAGAGGTTGAGAAAGTCGAGATAGAGCGCAAGCGCTCCCAGGATCGCCTTCTTGCCGACGATCTCGCCCTCTTCGCCCGCTATGTAGAGGCGCTTGATGCGTTGCGTGTCGTATGCGGTGAGTCCCGTGAACACGAGCACGCCGATCACTGAAACGACGAACTGCAGCGCCGAGGAAGCCAGGAAGAGATTCACGACCCCTGCGATGATGATGCCGATCAGCCCCATGAACAGAAAGGAGCCGAAGCGCGAGAGATCGGCCCGTGTCGAGTAGC
The DNA here is from genome assembly GCF_025685725.1 of Burkholderia sp. BKH01. NCBI lineage: Bacteria > Pseudomonadati > Pseudomonadota > Betaproteobacteria > Burkholderiales > Burkholderiaceae > Burkholderia > Burkholderia sp. BKH01. The sequence goes on from NZ_JAOTQT010000016.1 coordinate 28,078, forward strand.
CATAGAGGCTCGTCGCGCCGAAGGTGGCTGCGCTGATGAAGAATACGCGCGCAATGCTCTCGCCCGTATACACGAGGAAGATGCCGGAAAGGGAGAGCCCGACCAGCGCGGCGTAGGCCCAGAAACTGATCTGCGCCGCGCCGAAACTGATGTGCTCGATGCGGAAGCTCAGGAACATGACCAGCGCCAGCGGTGCGAGCAGCACGACCCAGAAAACGGGCGTTCCGACAATCGAGCGGTAAAACCCCGTCGACGCGCCGATGTAGGCAATGGCGCCCGTCAGCGCCAGGCCCCCGGCCATATAGTTGTAGACGCGTCGCACATACTGCCGAAGGCCGACGTCGTCACTACTCAATACGCGCTGCGACTCTTCTGCTCCCGCCTCCCTTCGAAGGTCGTTTCCCATGATCGATTCTCCTCGGATCGCAGTCGTGGCGGCCGCGCTTCGTCGCGGCCACTCCCATAATCAATCTCGCCCCTCGGGCAACCGAGCACCTTGACTCACATCAAGCCCATCCGGCGCCGCACCCGCTCTACAGGACCTCGCGCGCACGCGAATTGCAGCGCACAACGCCGCGGATCTGCTTGAGCTGCGCCAAGCCGCGCGCGATACGCACCGGCATGGCCTGCCGCATCCGGCTCGGTTGACGCATCTCGATCGCCGTGCCCGGAACGCGGATATCGTGGCGCGAGCGCTCGCGAATGCTCCAGCGGATTCGCGACCTGACCGGCAATGTTCTCGGCGAAGCCGGTCTGATCACATTCGCGGAGTCGAACTGGCTGATGTCGATCGTCGTGCCGCATCAGCCGCATTTCCTCAGCCAGCCCGAGGGCGTCAGCGTGTTGTGGGGATACGGGCTGTTTGTCGACGCGCCCGGCAACTTCGTCGAGAAGCCGATGGCGGCCTGCACGGGGCGCGAGATCATGACCGAATTGCTCGGACATCTGCGACTCGACGAGCAGGCCGAGGCCCTCCTCGCGTCGTTCACCTGCATCCCGTGCATGATGCCGTTCATCACGAGCCAGTTTCTGGCGCGCCGGGACGGCGACCGCAGCAGGTGTACCGCAAGGCACGGCCAATCTTGCTTTCGTCGGACAGTTCTGCGAGTTGCCGGACGACGTCGTGTTTACCGTCGAATACTCAATCCGCAGCGCGCAAACGGCCGTCGCGGCGCTGCTCGATCTCGACCGACGGCTGCCCGCGGTCGACATGAGACAACACGACCCACGGGTGCTGTACCGGACATTCACGACGCTGCACGATGTCTGAACAAGGCATGCAGGACGGCGGGCGCGACGCCCGCCGGGCGGATCGGCAAGCGACCGCGACCGGCGCGCGTCCTTGACTTGAATCAGGTGGTGCCGCTGCTGGAGCACCCCGGCGCCGCCCACGAGCGTTTTCACCGGCCGCAGCCGTTGTCAGCATCCTCCTACAGCCGTTCTCCAAACCCTACGTGACTTTCCATCCCTGCCGATTTCGGTCCGGCCGCGCGCGAACCATACTGCTCTATATGGATGCCCGAGCGCCGATCATGCCGTCGCCAGCGTTGCCGGACGATGGCGCAGCACTGTTCCGCGTACCGGATCGCCGCCGTCGCGCTGACTGAATCGCCAGGTTCCGCGCTGTGCACGGCCTGCAAATGGCCAGGAACGAATTTTTCGGCCAGTTCGACCGCGCCACTGCATGACGCACCATCCATGCAGTGGCGCCGCACCCGACCGAGTGACGAGGAGCAGATCATGCTGACCGCCCAAGCCCGCGAAAATGCCTACCCCGCCGTCGCGCATGCGATGGCGATCGCGCTTCATCCCGTCGATCGGGACGAACGGGTGAAGCGCCCCGGCGCGCGCTGTTCGACCTGCTCGGTCAGTTCGGCGTGCATGCCGGCGGAATTCGACGCGGCCGACCTGGCCGTCCTCGACGAGGTAGTCTGCACGACTCGCTCGGTCAAGCGGGGCGAGTCATTGTTCCGTGCGCACGATACGTTCCAGAGCCTCTATTCGGTTCGCACCGGCTCGTTCAAGACGATCGTCATGCATCGCGACGGCCAGGAGCAAGTGACCGGATTCCAGATCGCCGGAGAAACGCTCGGTCTCGACGGCGTGTGCAGCGGGCGTCACAACGGCGATGCGATCGCGCTGGAGGACAGCACGGTCTGCATCATCCCGTTCGGCCAGCTGGAGAAGGTTTGCGCCAAAGTAAGGTCGATGCAGCACCATCTCCACAAGATGATGAGCAGCGAGATCGTGCGCGAGTCGAGCCTGATGCTGTTGCTTGGCACGATGTCGGCGGAACAGCGAGTCGCTGAGTTCCTGCTGAACCTGTCCGAACGCTTCAGGGTGCGCGGCTATTCGTCGGCGGATTTCAACCTGCGCATGACGCGCGAGGAGATCGGCTGCTATCTCGGGATCAAGCTCGAAACGGTCAGCCGGATGCTGTCGAAATTCCAGCGCGACGGCCTGATCGACCCGCACGGCAAGCAGATTCATATCATCGATCTGGCCGGGCTTGCCCGCGTCTGAGCGCTGGCCGCCCGCGCAGCGTCGAGCCGCCGGGTTCGGGTCCGGTGCCAGGTATCCCGCAGGCACGAACCGGTTCCGTCGAATACCCTCGCGCGCACCGCCTATCCCCCCGGTTTCGGCCGCCCCGGACGCCCGCCTGCAGCGTGCAGCGACCGCATGCGCCGGCTCAGGCGACGGATCGCGAAGATCCGCAGGTAATCATGCACGCGGGCACCTTTCGCCAGCGCCGCGATTTCGTCGTCGAGCATCCGCCGCAACGCGTCATCCGGAATCGACAGGTCGCGCGCCAAGGCCGCCAACGACGTGAGCAACCGATCCTGGTTCATCACCACCCTCCCGCAAGTACAAGGTCTTCGGCCAAGGTAGTCCTGGCCGAATCCATTGAAACGCGCGGCGCCGCCACCGGCTTGATATGAGTCAACGCGCCCCGCGTTGATGTGCGGCCCGGCCGCGGATTCAACCGACCGGTGGTGCGCGTTCCGGCGTTTGGCCTGCATCAATCGCCGGCTCGGAGCCACGCTTGGACTGGATCGGACTACTTGCCAAACACCGCGCGCGACGACGACCGCATCCAACGAAATGCATGGCGTGATAGCTGCTCGCCCTCGCGTGGCTCGCATGCGGGACGGCGTCCGTCCAGGTGCAGGAGCCCGCCACGCTCGTCGATCAGCAGCATTGCATGTTCTGCCACACCATCGACATGTCGTTCCTCGCGCCGTCGTTTCACGAGATCGCGGATCGGTATCGGGACACGCCGCATGCCGAAGACATCCTCGCGGACAAGCTGAGACCAGGCGGCCGCGCGCGCCGAGGCGACACCGCTATGCCTCTGCCCGCCGAGCGTGGCGGCTCGCTGTCCTCCGAGGACGCGCATACGCTGATTCGCTGAATCATGAGCCAGTAAAAGCCTCGACCGCCCGTGCCGGCGGCCAACCTCCTTCGTCGATTCGGAGCCCATCGTGCGGATCACACTGCATCTCGATACTTTCGCCTGCGACAACCCTTCGGCCTATGCCATTCTCTGGATCGACACAGCCATACGACGGTGGTCGCGCGAAGGTCATGCGAGGATGGACCTGCCCGCGTGGGGGACACTCGTCCACAAAGGCAGCGCCACCCTGATGACGGGGCCGGACAACGCGGGCACCCTATGCCGGCTCGACGATTTCGATCTCGACGCACCGCCCGGGCCGTTCGAAGGTCAGGCTGGCTGCGCGCGCTGTCTGCACGACGCCCGCCATGCGCCAGTGCCTGGCGCATGGCGCATGGCGCATGGCGGGTGCAGTGGGTCGACGAGACGGCGGAGATGCCGGAACACGAGGTATTCACGGGCGACGAAGAAAGCTAGCCGGACCAGGGCTGCCGACCGCGCCGGCTCCGTCGCCGCGGCGGATCGACACACGCGCGGCGAACCGTTGTGAACCGCCGCGGGCCGGCGCATCGGGCCATGGCGAATCGCGCCCGACGCGCGGGACGTGTCAGCGAGGGTTCGCGTAGGTTTCAGCGGCCACGGACCGGGCGAGTTGCCGCTCGGCAATGTCGAATGCCCGCTCCAGCGCGCCCATGGGATCCACGCCCGTCGTATGCGGAACGGGACAGAATTCCCCCTTGCGTGTGATCAGATCGAGTCGTACGTCATACATCGGCTCGCGGGTCGACGCGCCCATGGCCTCGATCGCGAGATTGCAGCCGGCCAGTTGCGTACAGAACGGCTCGAGGCGCATCAGCTGGATGCTCGCTTCCGCCTCCAACTGAGCCGCCCCGGCGAAGCCGAAGTACGCGATCCGCATCCCGATTCCCATGTTCCGCTCCTGTTGATCGCGCCGATTGACGGCGAAAGCCGGTTCATCAGTGTGGTGCGCTCGCAATACCCGATTTCGGGCATCCATCTTCCGCGGCGACGGCCCTGCCTCGTTGATGTGAGTCAAGCGACGGACATCGCCGCACGCTGTCCGCCAACCGGCGCCGGTCTCGTGAAATCGGCACCGACCATCCAGCCGGCCGGCAGTGCGGCGCGGAAATTGACCGGCAACACCCGCACATCGACCGCTCGGTGCGCGGGTCGGACAACTGAAGCTTCGGCGACACGCAGAACCGGGTTGCCATCAGGCATCCTGTTACAGGCGATCGTGCCAGACCCGCGCGGTTCGCGGGATCGTTCGCCGCCGCATCGCGATCAATCCCGCGACGCCCGAACAACAGGACAGCATACCAACATAAAGCGCCGAGCCGTCGTCGACCAGCATGGCGTGCACCGTTGCGATGAGCCCGACTTGCGACGCGAAGATTGCGACGTTGGCAAAACACTGGCGAAACACGTTGGGAAACATGCCACTCTCCTTGAAAGGGATGACGAGTGCGACGTTTCAGGCATCCGCATCGGTAGCCCGGGAGGCAGAAATCATCAGCACCGGGCAGTCGGCCACGAGCAGGAACCGTTCGGCCACGCTACCCGGCACCGCGTGCCGGATACCGCGGCGGCCCGCGGGACGGCAGGTCGGATCATGCACCTGCCCACGCTGATCGCCACACGAAACCATCGAACATGGCGAACAAAGCCATGCCTTCATCTTCGAAGCTTCGGAATCCGCAGCGTTGACTTTTATCAAGCGCCGGTGCGGTTCCGACTGTCCCTCGGAAAAACAACGGCGCCGCCCGAATTGTCTGGCCGCACCGTCGACGACGCACAGCGTCCCCGTTCGCGCCAGGTAGCACGCGCCAGGCGCTCGCTGCCACTGCGGACCCTCGTTCCTCTTGGTATCGCGACTCTTGGTATCGCGAAAGTTTTCACCGATCAGGTGCTGCCAAGTGACGGCGTTAGCGGCACGCTGCTGGTCGTGCGCGGACTGATTCGGCGACACATTCCCGCCGAGATTGCCATGGCAGCGATGGTGATCGGCTTGCTCTCGTACGACGCCGCCTATCTGATCGTCGTGCTCACCAGCGCCAGTATTCTTTGGGCGCACCATCGCATCAACATCCCGTTACTGATCGGCGTCACGATATTCGCGGTCGTCACGGTAGCAATCCCGACTACCATCCTTGGTCTGAGCAGATGGGGCGAGCGCCCGCCGATTGCGTGGGTCAGCAAATGGCTTGGCGCGACAGATCTCCTAGGGAGCTGATCGATGCGCCGACGGATCTCCTGCGTAACCCTCGCTTACTGATGCAGACGGCGGGCCTCCAACTTGCGATATTCACGCGCGATGCACTGACGCTTTGGCTTGCGTTCAATGCGCTCGGTGAAGTGCCGGAACTCTGGGTGGATTTCGTCAGCTTCGCGATTGCGTCGATGGTCACAACGATTGGCCCGATTCCGATTGGCCTGGAAACTTTCGAAGGCGCATCCGTGGGCATGCTGAGTTTGATCGGCGTGTCTGTCGAAGCGGCGCTGGCCGCGACGCTCTTGCTGCGCGGAATAACCTTTTAGCTCCCGATGTTGCCCGGCGTCTGCCTTGCTCGACGCGAGATCGGACACTCATAGGCGGGGTTGCCGAAAGCGCGGTGGGCAATCTGAGCGATTGGCTCGCCACCAAACTAGCGTTTCTGATGTTTGAAGGGGCAGTTCTAGATGAAAAAAGTAGGGGGCAGTTTCGAGTGAACATCAACAACGAGGGTATCTTGAGACTACTTATCCCCGAAATTTCCTTCGTCGATGAGCATGTGACAGTAGGCGTCAGAAGCGTCGAGCGCCAAGTCCTCGGAGATGAACGTGCCAGGCACGTTCATCTCCGAAATCACGGTTTCGGTGGTGCCGCTCCAATGACGCCGAAGAACATCAATCGTGCCGCGCCACTGGCCATCCTCGCTGAAATTTGCAGAGACTCGGTAGAAGTAGCCGCGATATGGCTTGAATCCGTCCAGGTTCATTGCTCCCCCCTCGCCCAATGGTTATCGTAGCCCTCGACGGAGACTGGGATTGCACGAAGCAGCACGGGGATATTGGAAGTGACCCGGATAATTGGGGCTGCTCCAAAACCGCCGTTCAGGTAGTCGACGAAGCTAACGACTTCGAATGTCGGCTTATGGCGAATCCGAGTGGGCGCAACTACCCCGAAACCGGACCATACCGCGTCCGACCCTCGATTCGCCGTCAAGCGCGAATGAGATTCCCAGTCACTGAAGTTTGTTAGATGGATGCACGCGACTATACTTTCATCGTCTGACGAAATTGGGCCAATCTTTGGGGCTGAGTTTGACCCAACGCATGCGCGGCCCGACATACAGGGTAGCGCGGTGAATCGACGTTGACGCATTGAACCAAAATCGCTGCAAGCGTGGAGCGGCCGGAATCGTCCAACTGTCCTAAGCAATCGTGTATCTGCGGACCGACCCGTCACCGTGGAGGCTTCGACCGACCCCACGCCGCCGATCGGCGCGATACGAATGCGATCGCGCTAGGCGGGATCGAAGCGTCCCTATACGCGTGTTCGGCGCACTTTTTGTCGGCGCAACACTTGAGATCGGTTCGATTCAGCTGCAACCGTTAGCGGGATTGCGGGGAGAACCTGGCATGCGTTTTCAATCTAGGCTTCACCACGGACAGGGGGAGGCGCGGTCTTGGCCTCATGCCGGGGCTTACATGGAACCGCACTGGCTGCCCAGGGGCGTGCGCTCCGGCAGACACGGTGCGACGACGCCTGCAAAGGCGGGATCGTTGCCCTGGCCCCACCACTGGCACCGTCAAGGGCCCTGCGTGAGCGCGCAGAGCGATCCGGTCAATCGGCGCGTGCTCGTGATCAACGACAACGTTGCGGCGCACCAGAATTTCCGCAAGATTCTCGCCCGCCCACTGGACGGCGAAACTGCGCCGGCCGCAACCCAGGCGTCCTTTTTCCGCGAGGTTCCAGCCGGTCGCGCGGCGTTTCAGATCGATTCCGCCTATCAGGGCCGGGAAGCGCTGGAGCGGGTCGTGCGTGCGCTGGCGGAGAACAAACCCTATGCGATGGCCTTTGTCGACACGCACATGCTGCACGGTTGGGACTGCCTTCAGACCATCGAGCGACTCTGGCAAGTGGACCCGAAGTTGCAGTTTGCCCTATGCAGCCCGCATTCTGATCCCCCTTGGGGCGCCCTGGCCAGGCGCCTGGGCGGAGATGACCGGCTGCTCATTCTCAAGAAGCCATTGAACAACATCGAGGTCCGTCAGACGGCCAGCGTGCTGACCACGAAGTGGCAGATGACGAAAGAGGCGGCCTTCAAGACGAGCGACCTGGAAGAGGTCGTCGAGGAAAGAATCAATGCGCTTGCTGAAGCCAACATCATCGTCCAGAACAGTCCGGTCATCCTTTACCGTCTGCGCGGCGTGCCGTCGTTTCCGCTCATCTACATATCGCATGACATCACCAGGTTCGGCCACGACCGCGCTACCTTGCTCGCTTCGCCAGTCTGGGCCAACGAGCTTGTCGCTCCGGACGACCAGGCCAAAGTCGATGCGGCGCTGGCGCGAGTACTGGACAAGGACACCGAAGGCGTTTCGATCGAGTTCCGCTTGCGCACTGGCGACGGCGCTTACCGTTGTGTCGAGAATCGCTATGTTCCGGTCCGCGACAAGGATGGACGGCTAATCGAAGTTGAAGGGATCATCATCGACATTGCCGAGCGCAAGGCAGCGGAGGAAAAGATCGCGCGGCTCGCTCACACCGATGCGCTCACGGGATTGGCGAATCGGGCCGGCTTCCTCGCGCGGGTGCACCAGGCTTTCGCTGCAGCCCAACATGGCACCATGCCGTTTGCGATCTTCTTTGTCGCTCTCGACCACTTCAAGCTGGTCAATGACAGACTGGGTTACCCGATCGGCGACCTGTTGCTTCGGGAGGTGGCAGAGCGTCTCAGGAATTGCGTTCACGAAAGCGACTTGGTTGCACGGTTGGGCGACGATGCGTTTGCCGTGCTGCAGGGCGAGATGGTCGAGCCGGCGGACGCCGGGGCACTGGCTGCGAAGCTCCAGGCGGCGCTGGCGGGTCCCTATCTGCTTGATGGCAACGATGTGCGTATCTCGGTGAGCATTGGCGTCCGTGCGTACGTTCAGGGCGACAGCGGAGCAGACGCGATGCTGACGCAGACCGATTTGGCGCTCCACCGCGCGAAGCATCAGGGCGGCAACCAGTACCACTTTCATTCTGACGAACTCGACCAGGAAGTACGCGAACGTGTCGCACTCGCCGACGACTTGAGAGGAGCGATTGATCGCGGCGAGCTGGAACTCCAGTACCAACCCGAGGTCGAGTTGTCCTCCGGAAACATTCTAGGGATGGAAGGGCTGGTTCGCTGGCATCACCCGACGCGGGGTCTCATTGCCCCCGGTGTGTTTATTCCGATCGCCGAGAGGGACGGCACCATGGCAGCGCTTGGGCACTGGGTGCTAGATCAGGCGTGCCGGCAAATGAGAGCATGGCGCGACGAGGGGGTGGCCCCGCTGATGATCGCGATCAATCTGTCTCTGTTCGAGCTCAGGAGTGCTCAAATGTTTGTCCACGATGTTACTGAAGCCGTCGCGAAGTGGCGTCTCCCCCTCTCCGATTTGGAATTCGACGTGACTGAGGCGACTCTCGCCAGGCTGTCGTGGGCACAAAGCGACATACTCCCACAGCTACATGAGCTCGGCGCGAAGATTGCCATCGATGATTTCGGTAGCGAGTATGCGTCGTTTGACTATGTCAAGGCTTATCGTGTGAACCATCTCAAGATCGCGCAATCCCTCATCCGCCGGTCTACCAGAGATCCCGAGAGTGCGGCGACGATCCGTGCCATCGTCACCTTTGCGCACAGTATCGGGATCGGAGTCATTGCCCAAGGCGTGGAGACCGAGCAACAACGTGCGCTGCTGGCTGCGACGAATCGGGCGACGAGTGCGCAAGGCTTCCGTTTCAGCGAAGCGGTGGGGGCCGCTCGAGCCAGCGAGCTCCTGCGCCAAGGCCACATCGCGCCATGCGCGGGGCCTTGTTCGGAAGGGTAGGCGTTCAATTGTTGCTGCTGCAAGTTCCGCCAGGCCCACGGCGCTGCCGGTTCATTCGAGTACGCGGTGAACGTCGAACCTGACGAGCCTGGTTGGACCGAAGGGCGATACTGATGGCAGCGTCAATGGCATTCCGCGCGCGGTTCCGTACCAAGGCCATAAACAGCAAAGAGCACCCCGAGGTCTGAGCCTACTCAGCGGGACCATGAATCACATCGATAGCGGCTTGGCCGGCGATCTCCGCGACCAAATACGCCCAACGACGAGAAAACGGGCCGCCTCGTATCTTGATACGTTCACCCAGCGCTGCTACGCCGGGAAGTTTGATTGGCCCTTCAATTCGAAACCAGACGTCAAACATGTCCTTTGATGTGGACTGCAAATCGACGTGAATCTCGAATCCGCGATATTCGATCGTTCGTTGCACGAAAACCCCCGGTTCCAGCAGTGTCGCCACCCGAACGTCGCGTCCGCTTGCCGATGTCATCCGATGAATTCAGTTCATCGCGACGAGTGATGGAATCGGATTTCGATCCCGAGTCAGACGACGCAGTGGACCATGTTGGACGGTTCACCCGTAGCGCCCGCGTCGGCTATTTGGCTTGTTCAGCCGTGTTATGGATGGCCTGACCGCCCTTCGAAATGTCTTCGCCCGCACCCGCAACTGTGTTGCAGCCCGCGAGGAGAGCGGTACCAGCGATCAGAAACAGAGCGATGAGTCGCGTCATGTTGTCCTCCTTCCACAGATGTTTGGCGGCGGAATACGGCAGCGAGCCTCAACAAGCGCGGCCGTCGCGCACCTATCCGATCCGGCTCGGACATCCGTACGAGTCTTATTGTAGGAGAGAGTCCGCCAACTACGCGTCGAACGACGCGGCGTTGTCGATCGAACATTGTGCTAGAAGTCCCCGCAGACAGATATTCTCCGACTACTTGTTACAGATCGATGCAGGTCACATCCTGTATTCAGGGGATGTAGTCTTTTATTCGAAGACAACATATCGAGACTGCGGACATCTTTTCCGAGAACCAACAAAAATGTGGGCTCTCAGAAAAGGTGTCTTTGGGCCCCTAGACAGATCAAGGACTTGGACATCTTTTTTGAGAAATCTACATGCCTCTCGTCTCAGAAAAGATGTCCGTGGCCCCGGGGATTCTCAGAATAGTCGTCCTTGGGAATGTCGCGGCCCTGCGAAGGTATCTCGACCGACCTCGGCGACCCAAAGCGCCATGGTTAAGGGTTTCGGCGACCGGTGCAGTCGGTAACCTTTGTGCTATAAATGTGCAGATAGTGTGCTTCCGGTAATCCGTTATGAACCACGATCTAGCCGAAAATTCAACGCCACCCCTCGATTTCGACCAGTTCATGGCATCTTTGAGGGACTCGGAAAGCGTCGCGCCGATCGTCTCGGCGCGACGCTTCGCGGCCGCCCTGCATATCGATATGCAAACACTCGCAAGGCTGGCCCATGTGCACCGCAATACGGTGGGCCGTTTGGCTGGCTCCGAAAGTGTGCAAAAGTATCTTCGGGAAGCGATCCGGATCATCCGCGCTGCAAACGATATTTCTGGGGACATACAAAGCACGCTCTTCTGGTATCGCAATGAGCCGTTGCCGACCTTCGACTACAAAACGGCTGAAGAGTTAGTGTCGGAAGGACGCGTGGACGACGTACTTCGCTACGTCGTTTCGCTCGACGCAGGCGCGGCCGGATGAGATGAAACGCCTGCGTTGCGGTCCTGAAAAATAGCGACTACTCTAATGCCATAGCTGACCTAGGTTCAGCAGCAGCAAACAGGGAGCGGGGCATACTGGGCTGGACGTCGTTCCGCGGTATGCTGCCTGCCCCACCTCTTCAAATGCCCGCTTGTTGAGCGGGCATTTGTTTTTCGTGCCGACCCGACTGAGCGTCCGCCCAGAAATTGTGTATTTCGGACCCCAGCGCCGTGAACGGTATCCTCGAGTGCTTTCTGACTTTGCATATTATTGGCACCTCGGACCGCGTGAGAGCGCGCTCGGTTTCTGCAAATTTCCCTGGATGATCAGTACGCAGACCTGAACACCATTTTCCACAGATTGAAGGTCCACCAACTGCGCAGGGTCACGTGGCGGCCCGTTCTTTGGGCTGCAATCCAGCACACAGAGCACCGCAGTCTTTTTTCCCTTCGCCACTGCATAGGATGCTGTCTGACTAGTAAAGCGTCGGCCATCCTCTAGAGCGAAAAGCGCCGATCTCTCAACCTTCAACTCGATAGGGATTCCGCGGAACGACAAATCAGTGGCACCACCCGCTGCGTTGGCATGTTCGTCCAGTTCGATCCCAATGGATGCGCTGCGTCGCAATGCGGCACGAACATCCTGTTGGAACTCAGCCTCAGACCGCATGCCGGGGAACAGCGCGTCTTGAACCGCACTGCCGGCAAGATTGAACAGCGCCGCGAGGATAGTTAGCAGGTCAAGCAACTCCGGCTGCGCAATGCCCGGCACTCTACGTAACGCTTCGCGAAACTCGACGAGACGCCGGTCCATTGCAGGGTATCCGCACATGGAACGCGACGGATCTGTGCCATCAATAAGCAGCGTACGGTGTCCCACAATCGCAACCGGCTGCTCCGACTTCGGTGGCAAAAACTCCGCTGCGTACTTGAATTCGAACGGCCTCGCATGGAGACCTTGCGACACCTTCAAAATGGCGCGACCTCGCTGACGTAAGACGTATGGCGGATCACCCGGCGGACGGGAAAAACGAAAACTTGGGAATTCGTACGTTGAGGCGGGCTCCACAGAAACCGGTGTAAGTTGCAGTTCACTATGCTCCTCTGGCCACCGCGTGACGCGGACTTCCAACTCCAGATCGTGAACTTCTCCAGGCGTAAGCTGATGGGTGTGCTGCGCGTCGATCAAGTCAATCTGAAACTTCAGAAATGCTACCGTGAGCGGCTCGGCCTCCGGCCGCTTATCGAAGTGCGGGTCGCGCATCTTCCCTGTAAAGCGGATGTCTTGGGCAAACATGCCTAGCGGCAGAGGTATAGCACCGACTGCGTTGAGAAGCTTCACGGCATCATCCAAACTAGATACGTCAAGCAGCGCTTTGCTGGCTTGGACCAGACTAGCAGCCGCCACCTGGCTCTCATATTCCTTCAGCCAAAGTGGGTAGCGTGCCTTCGCGCTTCGTAAGAAGCGGTCAGCGTCTGGTAGCGCCGTCAAAACAGCATCGTGCCATTGGACTATGCTTGCCGAAATGCGCAACAACCCCGCAAACGCCGCGTATGCGACAGCAGCGGCTGGATTGGCAAAAGACGCCGAAATCGAGTCTAGCTCGCCGGCCAGTGCACTCAAATCTTCCGTCTTTGCATTCTCTGGGAACCGCAGCAACGCTTCCGCCGCGTTCAAGCGTGGCGAACGCACGTCGGGGCGGGTCAAATTTGGCCTCATTCTTCGCCTCTGTTGCGCTTCACGCCCTCAAACGTCTGCCGCCATTGGCTAGCGCATTCGAGAGCATCTGCATGGTTTCCTGTCGCAAGGTGTCGCTCGAACTCGATCCCAAGCATCGATAACTGCGCGTATTGTTTACGTATCAGCATCCGCGTTGAATCAGGCAATATGTCATGGGAGTGGCCTGCAATCTTCGCGGCAATATCCCAAGCACCGACTACGCTAAAAACCTCGATACAGGCCGCGGCCAATACCCAATCGTCGGAGCGCTGCTCGCACAAGGTTACTAGGGCCGCCTGCATGCCGAGCAAATGGTCTTTGGGCAGTTCACGCAGTAACGAAACCAATTGATCGTCATAGGTGTCGTAACGCTCCTCCGACCGCAAGAGCTTGAGAAGGAGATCAGGAAAGCCCTTTATCGGTACTAGTCGCGTCAACATCCACGAGTGACCGCGTCGTAGCACGATCGCTACGTCGACCTTCATCAAGGTTGCAACAAAGACGGGTCCCCATACCCCAGCGAAGCGTGGCTTCTCATGCAAGCGGCCGACTAGGAGCTCGATACAAGTCACAAGAAACGAATCATGTTCGCGGTCACCCTGAGCATACGCCATGAAAATCGCCATGACCTGCTCGGTAATTCGATCTTCGTATTCCTCTGGAAAGGAAATGCGCTCAAGTGCCTCAGCGGCAGACTGATGAACACCGATGATCGGGTCGGACAACAGCAACAAAAATGCATCGTGCACAAGGGACGGAAGGTCGGTCATGCTCAAGTGACGTAGCTCCCGCAATGTCTGCGCGGCTGCCATTCTCACCAACGCAGACTCCCCGACCATTGCGCCATACAGGAACGGGAGCACAGCATTCGTCGATGCCGCTGTATGCATCAACGGCGGCAAGGCCCGTATGAGTGCGCTACGGAACTGCTCCGGCCACTGTACGTCACTAGCGATAAAGCCGATGAATTTCGCCGCGACAACTGTACTTTCGGCCGCCGCGCTACTCGCCCATTCCAGAATGGCCGAACGCAGACAAGCCAATTGCTGTCGTCTGTTGCGGCGGTCCATCTGCGCGAGGAAAGCGCTCGCTTCGCCAGAAGACACCTGCACCGGAGAATTGGTGACGTCCGCGAGCGCCTGATCCAACAACGCAGCCGTCCCCAGCAGGAGTTCCATTTGATCGCATGCGACCTGAGTTAGCTGCTCCGGAAAGTGTCGCAAGGCTTCGTGAGTCTCCTGCAACACATCGGAATTCTGCGTCGTTGTAACCCACGTCAAGAGGCGGCGTAGCGCTATCCCGTAAGGCCTGAGATCGGGAATCACATCGACAGATTCAAAGCGATTGCCCGGCAATCTCAACAACGTGGAGTAAACGCCGGCGATCCGCTCTTCTCCGGCAGAAGAAGCTCCTTGATAGTAGTTTACGAGCAATGCGTCGACCTGTTGATCGTCTGCCAGCATGGCATAGACAAGCGCGCGCTCCAGCGCGTGCACGACTTCGCGCATTTCCGAGTCTGAGTCGATATCGATCAAAGAATCGACTCGAGCGAGTTTTGCAGCAAGGCTGCGAACCAAACTTAATGGATAGGCATTGCAACCATATGCGAGCGGAATCGCTCTCGCCGCGACCTGAACCATAAAACCCGAGTGACTAGCAACCAGACCATCTAGCGCCTTTTCCACAGCTGCGGGAAATCTAGACGCTAAAGCTTGCAGCGCCTCGGGGCGTTTCTCGGGTTCGGAAAAATCGAAGTCGTGACGTGGCGGCGCAGCCAGCAAGCACAAGCTCTTAACGGCCGCTTCCACTTGGGAAGCATCAACCAAATCAAGGTGTGCCAGCAAGACTTGTGCAGCAATCGCGATATTGCGCTCCCTCGAAAGACATTGCATCGCGCAAGCAACGAGCCGCTTGTGGTCCTGGGATACTATCTGGAGACAGCTCAGTGCCGTTTCGATCGCCCACGACTCGTTCGATTCAATCAGATGGAAGAGGTAGTCGACGACGTCGTCGGCAAACACCTCGGGCGCGAGACGAGCCGTCGCAATGATCTTCTCGGACGCTGACTCCGTACGAGTTTGATCCAGTGCCTGCAGATCTTCAATCAAGGAAACAACGGGTACTGCCGCATTAGTCTGAAGTGCAACGCGCACTTTCTGGCGGGCATCGAATTCATTGCGCAGCTTTCTTTCTTGCCGCTCTTGATCGGCCGCCATGGCAGCCACCATCTGATCTCGGCGGCCCACGAGTTCCACAAGATTGGGGAAACGCAATGGTTGCCTAACGGTGCAACTTACGCAGTTTCGATCGTAGAACGCAAGCGCCGCCTCCTCGAGATACCACGTTGCGATTCCGCCAGCAGGGGCGTGGTCACAGGCCATTGAGTGATGGCCGATCGGAAAGCCGGTAGCGGCTTCAATCATCCCCGTGCCGCCGTTTTTTTCGATCCTCGCGTGACCGCACCAGTTCTGGATAAGAACCTTAACTTCCTGGTTGCGCTGGCCGACTTCCACCGTCCGCTGGTAATCCCGTTCGCTAACCATGAGCTTAGAACCTCTGTCGTTTCAGAGAAGACAAATGCCGAAATTCATTTTAATCTGTCGACGCACCGAAAACATGTAGTCTCTGCTCCGGGGGCAGTTTCCGCCAGTCGCGACCGGCAGGTGCCAGCCGCAAGCGGCTACTTGGGTACATGTCGCGAATGGCCACTCCCGGAGACGGCTCCTCCTTTGAGCCGTCCCCGTACAGACAGCCTATCAGCGTCAATCAGTTGCCTCTGTAATTGGGCGATTGTGCAAGTCTCTACCCCCACGACGTCCTCGATTGCCTAGGTCAGCTAGGTACTCGTGGCATCGTGAGATACGATGACGGCGTACTGCCCCTGCAAAACTTCCGATCAGTCATTCCGCATTTATCAATCTACCCATGAGCCTGGATCGCGTTTGCTCCTCTTGCTTCTCTGATCATGACTTGCGTGCTTGGGTTCGGAACCAAGATGGTCCCCGTGGCTGCTGCGTCTGCAACAAATTTGACTCCCCAACAGGGGAGTTCCACAAAATTGTGAATCGCATCGAGGAATGCCTTAGGCGTTACTATGGCAGAGCAGTCGATCAACTTGGATATTGTTCAGCGGAAGGGGGATATTTAGGGGAGCACTGGGATTCGTGGGACATGCTCGCCAAGGTCGGGTTGGATTTTCCTCGAGACTATAGCGGCAGGCTGAACTCGGCTATTGCGGGCGCCATGACTGATGAACCTTGGTGCGACTTCGATGTCGGCGCACTTGACCTTGACCATGCGTTGTGGAGCAGTTGGGAATCGTTTTGCTCGACAGTAAAGCACGAACGGAGGTTCTTTTTTCACGCCAGTGGTAGGGACGACCAAGACTCGCTCACCCCTGCATCACTATTGAATAGCATCGCTCATGCGAGTGAAGCCCTCGGTTTGATAACGGAGATTCCTCCCGGATTGGGATTTTGGCGTGCTCGGCCAGATCTTCAGAAGGGGCAGCGCGTCGGGGCATCAAATTTTGGGCCACCTCCAGCCCACCTCGCTCGTCAAAGCAATCGCATGAATCCTGCCGGTATCCCGATGCTATATCTCGCATCGTCGCAGGTGACCGCTCTAAAAGAAACTCGCACGGAACAAGCAAAGGTAGGACGCTGGCGCACGGCGCGCTCGATACGGATTCTAGATCTTCGCTGCCTACCACCCGTGCCTGGTGTGTTTTCCGATTCCGCACGCGCACCAGCCCTGACGCTCAAATTCCTACATAACTTTGCCGACGACATCATGAAGCCGGTCGCGCGGGACGAGCAGGTTCATATTGACTACCTGCCATCACAGGTTGTTACTGAGTTCATGCGTGATCATTCGTTTAAAGCCGGAGCGCTGGACGGAATTGCATACAGGAGTACCGTCCATCGCGGTGGTTGGAACCTTGCACTTTTCCTCGGACCGATCGATCTAGGGCTTGCGAAACGCGAATGGGGCCCCACACGTCCACTTGCATTTACGTTCGACAAGTCGATGTGGGCCACGTCCGTGTAGAGCCGCGTGCCACGGCAGCGTCGGATACCTTGCTGCTCCTTTGCGAAGGACGCCATGCTACAGGAGCTCATGCATCTCTCTTCAGACAAAATTATTTCAATGAATCAAGCCCCAGAGCCCCGTGTCACTACCGTGACCTGAGGATCGCCAAGCTGCGTCAACGTGTCGTCAAGCACCCGAAGGTACCGCACAGTCGATTTTTCGTAGTCCTCTAGGAGCTGAGATTCAAAGTTCTCTTGTCTGCTATGCTCTTGAATGGAACTCATGATGCCATCGTCGGTCTTGTGCGTAATTCCGTCATCGATAACATCTTGCGTGACAGCTGC
Organism: Burkholderia sp. BKH01; assembly: GCF_025685725.1. NCBI lineage: Bacteria > Pseudomonadati > Pseudomonadota > Betaproteobacteria > Burkholderiales > Burkholderiaceae > Burkholderia > Burkholderia sp. BKH01. The sequence goes on from NZ_JAOTQT010000016.1 coordinate 45,371, forward strand.
CATGCGTGTCGTGCACTCGGTGACATACGCCAGTTTGGCAATGTCGAGATCACCTTTTCCACCAGAAGGCATACATGGATTAGGAGATGAAAGGTTGCTCACCGGATGAAGATCAATCTCATCGACGTGAATCAGGTCGTCAGCCATATGCTTCCCGAAATATCGGACCAGCTTGAAGTGTTCAACGATCAGTTGTTCACGCCAGCGCCGGTGGAATGCCATATAGTCTGCCCAAGACGACGCCGAAAACTCCTTCCAGCCCTTGTTGTGTGAGGCAATGGTCATTTTGGCTAGTTCATTGTAGCCATCGTTCAACAATCGACTTGTCTCCTGCGCGGTAGCCTGTGCACCATCGATAAAACGCACGCGCTCAGCATGCGCTTCCTGACGACTCAGTTGCCAACCTATCCCCCCCAACGTCAGCGTAGAGGTGATAAGTGCTGCCGCAACCGGGCCTGCAAAATTCTGCCAATACGAAGCATCGTTACTCATTTCAAATGGTCCTAGACGAGGTGGAAGATATACCCCTTGAAGTTTGCCACGCAAGTTAATACGATTATTTTGCCCTGATACTCGGGGTTCCACCACAACGAGAGGTGACCATGGCAACGGGAAAGAAAGCCGCATCGGACGCGGGCAAGATCTTGCGTGATCCGAAGTCGACAAAGAAGGAAAAGGAGGTCGCAGCATCTGACCTAGCACAGCGCAAGGGTCCCGCATCGAACAAGTCCAAACCAAAGAAATAAGCCGCCCCGGCGCGCCGTGTTGATTAAGGTCCATACGCACGCGGCGCTGCTTTTCTCTCTCGCAGATTCCCCACCTACACGGCAATCGTAGGTGGCATCCTCCGATCTCCGCTAGCTACCAACCAGCTCTTCAGGATTCGCAATTCGATTCATACGCGCCATGAGATTCGCATATCGGAGAAGCTTGTTCGATAGTTAGCAACCTACAGCGCGACCAACTCGTACAGCATAAAGGTAGTCGCCGTCAGACACTTCACCTGTTGGCGAAGCAGCCATCCCGCTGCAACAGCACGTGAATCCGGCGATAGCCGTATCGGCGCTTCTGCGCGGTGATGGCCATCATCCGGCCAGTCAGCGCTTCGTCGTCAACTCGGCGGCGTGATTCGTAGTAGAACAGCGAGCGCGAAATCCCTACCAGCCCGCAGGCCCGGGTAACACCCATGGCGCGTTCGGTCATCAATATCCGGACCGCTTCGCGCTTGGCCTGCGGGCTTGCTACTTTCGAGCCAGCAGGTCCTTCAACGCGGCGTTGTCGAGCATAGATTCAGCCAACAGGCGCTTGAGCTTGCTGTTCTCCTGCTCCAGTTCCTTCAGGCGCTGTGCTTCGGAGACCGTCATCCCGCCGAACTTCGCTTTCCAGTTGTAGTAGGTCGCTTCCGAGATGTTGGGCGCAACATACAGGCTCTTAGCACGGAACGATGGTCACGCGAGGCCAGCGATTGCGATACTGCTTCTCTTCTAACCGCTGCCGATACGTCGCGACACTGACTCGCTCGGGATTCCGACGAACCACCATGGCAAATAAATCATCCAGCCCATACGGTGCAAGAACCCTGATCGTGTCGTCAGGAAGCAGAGTCAACCCGACTGCGGTTGCATACTCCGGCCACGACGCGACGGCGGCCTCTAGCGACTTCAATGGTGGCACGGCGTAACCAAAAGCCGCCTCGAACCAGGTGTGAACGGCGGCTTGATTGGTGACCTCCCATGGCAATTGGGGGTGCATCCTGCTTAGATGAGACTGAAACGTTGCGTCGCGCTCTGCAGAAAGATCGGCACCATCGAAGTACGCGACATCGACGTCAGGCAATGCTGATGATGATTCCAACCCATGCAAAGAGTCCCAGACGAGGTTCCGGACGGCACCAGCACCGATGCACCAGGAAGGTAGATTCAGGGACCGGACTGCAACCAGTACGGGCCAAAACCATGAAGACTCTCGCGCAAGGGAAACGAGGTGTGCTTCGAAATCAGTTGATGGCATGAGCGAAGAGTCCGCTGGGTAGAGGCGAGGATCTGCCGCTGAGCAAACTCGCCGCTCATGGCAAGTCGATCTTAACCGAGTGTGACGCAGATGGAGGAGATAGGCGTCCTTTACCGACCGCTTACTTCCATTTTATCCCAGTCTCGCTTAAAGTTTTTAGTCGCAACTTGAAGGCACTTCTCGTAGTTATATATTTCCATACACGCATCTCCGCTTGCTGCAGGGGTTTTCGATTGGATCAAGACAGAGTAGTCAAATTTCTCATGGCCGCAATGCGATGATGACTTAAAGCAGGCGATTTCATTGCCCGTCTGTCGACTACAACCAGCCCTCAGTCCGACTCAAAGCCGTGTGACGTCCCAACCATAATCACACGACGCTGAAGCGGAATACAGCATCAGTCAGCCAGACTGCCGTTGATGACGATGGACTGCGCGGTTAGAAAGGCTTCATTGGTTCGTCGATCGAACGGATGTGAAAACAGTCGTCGCAGAGTCGAAGCGTTCCCGGCCCAGCCGCCGGAATACTCACGAAGACATAATCGCAGGCTGGATCATCCGCACAGACACTGCATACATCCATACTTCCCGTTGCTCTAATGGCCGCTTCCGTCATTGCGGCCTGCTTGGGATTCCATTCGCGCAACGAAGCAAACCACTCAGGTGTGTGCGGACGGAGCAACCTGGGAGGTGCGGGCTCGCGCAGTCCCTTACGCTCGAGCCACTGAGTTGCCGCTCTAATGCGCCGAGCATGAAACTGCGTCAGGATATCGTACAGCTCTACCTTCAGCGCAAAGTATTGGCGAGGGTGCAACGTGTTCACAGTCACGTAGCCCGCGTGGTTCAGGACAAAACGGTTTTGACACAACTCCTCGTCTGCCAGCAGCTCTTCGCAGTACCTCTGCTTGCGTTCCGCTGAGCCAGTGTGCCTCTCCATCAAGGCGACGTGGTACTGCCAGGCATTCCTTTCAAACTCATCGCGCCACAGTTCCAGGTACCTAGAAGATCGCAGGGCTTGCACTAGGAAAGCGTCGCACTCCGGATGCTCTATCAGGTAGGCATCAATGTCGTTGAGTGACTCAATCTCAGAGGATAACTTGCGGGCCTCCCGAAGCAAGGCGTTGGTTGAATCGCGCATGGCCTGCACGTTGTCAATATCGTCAAGCCAGTCAGCCTCTTCTTCCGCGCTGAGATTTCTGAGCACATTAGACACTTCAACAAGCGTAGAGCTCTTTAGGAACTCCCCGGGATGACAAAAATCAGCATCCGACACGAGGTCCACGCCGGCATTGCGATAGGCCTGCGCGACCAACCGCGAACAGTACTGTCTCCGGCCAGCGGCGAAACCTGCTAACACGCTCTTGGCGGCGCCGGTCATGGAGTATCGGGTACCAACCGCTGCTCTGGCGAAAGAAATGACGGAGTGCAATTGGTCAGTCGTCAGCGGCTTCACCGGTCGAAGTACATGACCAGCGCAGCCTGGATCAAGAATAAGTCGCTCAAGATTGCGTGCGTGAACACCGTCGCCAGTGGAGTCGATCACACTCGACTTACCCACACAAATCATGGCATGAGAGATGTCCGCACCGGTGACCCTACGGATCGTTTGGCTCATTGGCTCGAGCGTGGTCGTCAGGACAATATCGCCGGGCTGGATGAGGCCGACGACGAATGCCCTAGGTCTCAATTTCAATTCGCTCATTTCACAACTCGGATTGAGCATCGATCCGACGCAGGTACTGAATGATGGGGTCTCCGCTGTAGCTATCCGCCCCTTTCTTAATCGGCTCAGACAACACCTTCTCAGCCAGCCGTTGCGAGGCAACATTGTCCTCACCAACGATGGCCTCAATCCAGAAGGCCGTCATTCCTGCTCGGCTGAAGCCGTTCCACATCTCCTTGATGGCGGCAACAACAGCCCCACGGGCCTTCCCCTGCCCCCGATAAGCCTCGGCGACCGCCCAACCCACGCTGAAACAAGGCTCGCCCTCGACCGGGTCACATGGAATGAACTGCACGAGAGCCACAACGGAACGCCCAGCCATTTGGGCATAGCTCAGCCTAGTTTCGCCGTTGGGCCGATCCATGTGGACCAGCAAGCTTCGGTCAAGGTCGCCGCACTGCACTGTTATCGCATTTGCAGCAAGGGCTTGTTGAAATGACTTGAGTGCTCCTGCCACATCCGGCAAAGGCATAATGCTCACCTATTAGGGGTTACGATGTCGACCAAAAAGTTTTCAAGTAAATCAATTCCCAGCCGCTTCGCTCAATGTGGATCATTATGCCTCAGACCAGTCAGCGTCTTTGAGATCGATGCCTCTCTGTTCAAGTCGACCGACAATACATCGGCCGCAAAGGAGGCAAAGTCGCCGCCTGCGGAATATCGCGGACGCCCGAAGAGGAACTGACCGATTCCCGACAGGCCACTGAGCCAAATGGTCAGGCGGAGTTTTTCGCCATTAAATTCAAATAAGCAATATTCGATTTTCCCACCCCGACAGGGAATAGGACATAACGGCCAGATTCATAACAAATACATTTAAAGCGCATACAGCAAAAGACTGCGCACAAATAATTAACCTACGCTCGTCAAACACCTTCTAACATAGACCATACTTGGTGATAGTCTGCGCCACGCTGCTTCCCAAGGGCACTCGCCCACGTTTCACGACTGCCTTTTAATTCTTCGCGCAATCGATAAACGCTTCCGCCCTGTCCAAGTGACGACCTAGCAGCAAGGCCCAACGCAGCATTGCGTGGCACCCCGGCACTACGCAAAGCGATCGCGGAGTCGCGATTGACACCATACAAGGCCATAGATGGAACATTAGCCGCCTCGCGGCGCTGTTCGTCACTCATTGACTCAAGGCTCGTACCGAACTTCATCGATATCAATGAAGCAAGCCCCCATGATGCGGACGTAGATATCTTCTTCACGTTTCTCATACATTCCGTAATTTTCTCTACGTCTGTTTCACCCTCGAAGTACTCCTTCGCAATGTCAGGAATGGGGCGGCCGTTCACCCAATCTGCAACCATGAACGCTAACTTGCTACCATCCGAGCCCTTGCCAAATTCCAGATTCTCGCGAATTTCCGGAATCTTGAGCAAAATTCCCATGACTTCCTTCAAAGTCCTATTTTTTCCATTAAACAGTAGACTTCCGCTCAAGAGTGATTCAGGCGCATGAACTTGTGCCAAGTCACTCAACGCACGACGAACACTTTCTATAGAAAATCCTGTCGAATCGACTAACTTGACCGCCCCCATGTCCGAGGCAAAGCCTTGTGCGTATTGCTGCGTTTGAATCAGCAGGTGTCGCGCCAGCACCGTATTGTTCTCACGGAGAGCTTTGTAGCCCAATGTCCCGCGCAAGATAAGCTCCAACTCATCTGCAAATTTCACGGGGCCGACACGCCGGAACGTGTGAGTAATGAACTGAGCGAAGGCTGACCATTCCGGTTGCCACACGAAATCCCTTAGCCCTTTTAGGGCGCGCTCGTCATACAGCTTTTGTGCCATTGCAAGTAGCCTCGACGCGAGATTCTCGAGAGCTTCACTTACAAATTTCTCATGCTTGGTTTGCTGCTCTTGCGTGCTGCTAGCGAGTGCGACAACACCGACTGCTTCCTGGTCAACACGCCCCACGCGTCCAGCAATATTCCAGAACTCGGAGTAATCCATCTTCGACTTATACGGTTGGGAAATCGTCGCCAACACCAAGTTCGAAATCGGGAAATTCACCCCTTGCGCAAGTGTGGTGGTTGAGCAAAGAGTGTGAAGCTGTCGTTCGGAAAAAAGCAACTCGATGAATTGGGCAACCTCCTCAGGCAATCCTGAATGGTGGACCGCAACACCGACGTTTATATAGTCGGCCAATGGAAAGTCCTTTCCCAACTCATATTCAACAAAGCGTGCAGCAAGAGCCCGCCTTGTATTTGACTGTTCGCCAAGATTGTCAAAATACATCGCCAGCGTTTTCGCAGCATCCCATGTCGCGTCAACGCGACCGCACAACAAAACTGTAGGGCCACGCGTACTCAAAACCTGAGTAGTAGCAACAGCAAGCTTATTTACCGCAGTCTTGGATACGGATTCCGTAAGTCCAAGCAATGGGCTCACGCCGGGAAGCGTCACCACTTCATCGACGAAAAGTGTCCGCCTCGGCGTATGCAGCGTGCGAAATTGAATATCCTCTAGCAGTTTCCCACGCTTCGCCTTATCGCGAGGGGGCAGGGCGAGACCGACGACTCTATCATTCGGCACCCAATCCGCCGCAATGGAGTAATCCTGATAATTTACCTGGTCGAGCCACGTCGCGACTTCCTTCGCGTTCTTAATAAACGGCGTCAGAAGTAGAAAGCGCGCGTCTCGATGCTCTCGATTCAGCATCGCCAACAGCAATTCAAGTTTGATGGCACGGTCGTCTGAGCCACCTACATTGTGCGCTTCATCGACAACGACCAATGCAAGCACGCCGAGCTTGTCGCGTATGTCATCGCGACGCATCAGTAAATCAAATTTCTCGGGTGTGCAAACAAGCACATTGACCGGTGGTTCGGAATTCTCAGCAGACTCAGCGTCCAAAATAGCTGCTTCGACAGAATCGAATTCCAATGCCGGAGATAGGCGTTCAACGCGTAAACCTAACTCTCCGAAATCGTGACGTAGCTTCGCCGAGATTTGATTGACTAGAGCACGCGTTGGTGCAATGTAAGCAACAAAACCTTTAGAGCTGCCCAGGTCATTTATCGCTTGCAGTATTGAGAATTCTGCAATAAGCGTCTTTCCACTAGATGTCGGTAAATTTACGACTATCGAGCGGCGGGCTGTTGAAATGAGCCCTTCCTCAGCCAAGGCAGCCCGCTGAGGCGGAAGCAGTTCGAAGATTGGATTGTGTGGTCGATTTACAAGGTAATTAGCAAATCGCTGCGTTAGAGAATTTGCACCTCGAACCGCGGTGCGAACCGAGTTAGCTATCAACTGCTTCGCGGCAGCATGCAACAGAATCCCAACGTCGAGCAAATCTAACGAGCGAGCGCGCTCAAACGCCTCGATTGCACGCTCGAACTGCATGTCGGTTTGCGCGCCAATATCTGATGCACCCTCACTGCGTCCAGTTATCGTGTAGGACGCCATCCGGTCAGCCGCACTGGCGAGATTGTAGAGCCCCACAAGCTCAAGGGCGGCAGATTTCTGTTCCCGCGTGCCCCGTCCTTGGAGCCATCGACTCTCGTATGTCTTTTGCTGCGCCCTCAGACTCGCAATTATTGAGACCGTGGCATCAATGTCGTCGCGGCCGTCCTTGCGCAACAAGCCAACCCAGGCAAACGCAACAGACTGACGCACATATGGCAGCCAATGCTCTCGAGGTGCAGAAATGGATGCCATCTCGGTCCGCAGAAATCTGCGGGCTTCAGCCGGGCGGTCAGCAATGATGGCGAGCGTAGCTGTCCGCAACAGCCAAGTCAGATGGTCTTCTGGTGGCTCATCGTCGGGACGCTCATCTTTAAGCAGGAGATACGATTTTGCTGCTCGGTTGCGAAGCTCGGGGGCAAGCTGATTCGGCCCCATGGCATCAAGAACTGCAAGCTCTGCAATGACTGAGGCGAGTTCGTCCCTAACCTCATCGCGAAGCGATAGGCCAAACGTCTCATAGATACGCCGCTTTTGCGCCTCGGCATGTGCACGTTCGACGCTTCGCAGGGTTTCAGAAGTAGCCACGATGCTGTACCTATCAAAGCGGTGTGCAATGTAGCGACCAATTTTTGGCTGGAACGCAGATATACAGAGCGAGAAGCGAAACGCAATCTACGTTCGGCAACTTGCCCGACAACGCCCCGGCGTGATGAGCAACATCTTTCGCCTGCGGGGTAGTGTCTCGAACGAGGACACCGACGAGTTCTGCCCCCGTCGGAAATTCGTTCGCAAGACGCTTGAAAGCTTCCCGCCAGACGGGCATAAGCGACGTCTCGCGAACCCGGCTGTATGTGTACGACAAAAGGCGCCTGAGCACTCGCCAGTCGGTGGCAAGCGTATAAAGTTGGTATTCTAACCCTTTGTTCCCGTACATGACCGCCGGGGGAACTTTCAAGTCCGATGACGTCTTCACCTCGGCAAACAGGAACCGGTAGCCACCGTCATCCGACGGTATAAAACCCACTATGTCAGCGCCCGGAAGGCTCGCGCGGACTGACCGCATGTCTCGCCTACGGTTTGTCGGCCAGATGGCTTGCAACTGTGACTGCAAGGCGAGTTCCGCCATTGCTTCGCCGATGTCATTCTCCGAGAGTTGCTCATCTGGAGCCATGAGCGCCGCGTGTAGCGCTGTATCGTCGAACCCCTCGACTCGCATGAAATCGTTCAGGGCGGCAACTTCCTCCGCGTCATACGCGCGGTTGCGAACTGGGCCCTTCAACCAATCGATGCAATCGGCTTCGTCAGCGACACAAAGCCCCAAGTACGCAACACCCGCCTCGGCGGACTTATAGTTCTGCTTCGTGGAAGAAGGCAGCATACAATTCGATTTTTTGCCAAGAACACACGTCTTGGTCGTTTTCTTCAAACCGTCTGGTCTACGACGGCCCCTCGGCGCTACTCTTATCGTCTCTCACACACTGCACCAACACTCATCATCCGCCTGGAGAGCTCCAACTTCCCCATATCATCTACTGCTTTAGCTAATTTAATCAAGCTTGTGTGTGGAGAAGGGAGGTGAGGCCCTAGCAGGCTGGTCGGATACCGATGATAGTGGATAAGAGGGGAGCCTTTATGTCACTGCGGCATGGCTGATTTAGTAGGGATGGCCATCAGCACACCACATTGGCCGACAATTGGAACGAGTGGGGCCGAGGCCGTGCTGCCATCCAGGCGAGATTCACGTCCGATTGTCGCAAACAGTCTCTAAATTCTGCAGCTGTCAAAGATGACAGCCACCTCCCACTGGCAGTATCAGCGATATTCCCATTGGGCCCGAATCGCTGTTGATGTCGGCAAGCCACCCGGAAGACTATCTATACGACCAACGCGATCGAGTCCGGTACTCGTACCTGCGACTTGATCTAACTCAGAGTGATAGTTCAGATCCCGACTCGTTCATGTTAATCATCGACGTCGGAAAAGATAGACCGTCCTGCCGTAACGTCTCTTACTTTCGCAGGTGCAACTTTCTCCCAAAAGCTAGCTGAACTGTCCTCCGACTCCGTTGATTTGACCGATCTCTTAGCGTCTGCCAACTCATCTTGTAACTCTTGGATTCTGCTCTGCAAGTCGTCAGGAATCAGATCTTCGATGTCGCGAAGGAAACTAGAGACTGGATCAAAATGATCGTCGAGATCGCTGTCTGGATCTGCGCTATCAGCGAGGCTCGATATACGGTCGCCAATATCCTCGTCCAGCAACCCGAGTAGTTTCCCGGTAAGGCGCATCAGTTCTAGAGGAGGAATAAGCCGGAGCAAGTCGTCGTCCTGGAGGAAAGACAGGTCGAGATTGCGAAGTGCTGCTTCTTGGAGCTCGTCGCTCGTTGCCAAACGCACACTGTCCTCCAGAACTCCAAGTCGATGAGCAAGCCCGTGGAGTCGAATACGATTGTTCCACCCGACCTTATGCCAGGAACGTTCGTCGCCGTGCCTTCTTAGAATGGAGGGGTCGAGTTCGAGGACCTTGTTGGCCACAGACTCCGGACATCGCCCCACCAAAAATAGAAACAATTTCTCATTAAGTCCCGCCGCATCCGGCGCATCGACTAAGCGTCCGATTAGATTGTCGAAGCTCGTAGCAGGCACTACTACAGCGTCGCGCACGCTTGGTGCTCCTTCGCAGACGGCTTCGCTGAGCAGGTTTTCAAGGCGTGTGCCGCGAACGTATAGGCCCACCAAATCTGACCTAACACTCAGGATGCTGCTTATCGCGTCTGCGAACGTAGGATGAACGAATCCCCAACACATTTGCCCGCTTTCCAAGCGTTTTAGCAAGAAAACGCCTTGAAGCTGACCAAGTGCTTCGATGACGGACGCAACCGGCACTCCAAATTTGTCTGCGGCTACCTTACACTCCGAATCGCCGGCCGAGTGATCAGGGAGCATGGAGCGAGCAAGAAAAACGGACGTCATCGCCGCTTGCTGCGCGGCTGTGAGTTCGAGAATCGTTTCCTTTAGGAATTCCTGAGGCTCATGCACAAAACGAAATAGATCGTCGGGCAGCGACTTCACTCCGGTTGTGTAGCTCGAATCCCCTAATCTTCGCGCGATTTCTGGAAGCAAGTAGGGCTGTTCGGCTAAGCTTTGCAGGTGAGGCTTCACCGCCTGCTTCCAGGTCTTCGTCTGGATTCCGGCCTTTATGTGGTTGTACAAGATCTGCTGCCGCTCCTCAGGACTGAGCCAACCTACGTCCACGACCGCCCGACCATCCGCAAAAAGGGGGTGATTTCTGGTGCCGAGCTTGTGCTTTGCCGCATTCCAAATGTGTGTACGGGACGTGAGGATAAAGTGATTGCCCAATTCAATCGCTGCCTTCATTTTCGGCATAAATTCGATCCAAGCGTCGACATAGTCATATCTCAGCTGATTCGGACCGAAGGCATCGTCTATCCAGAACAAGCGATTTCGCTCATGCGGATTCCAACGCGATCGTAGCTCAAGAGGGCCTTCACACTTGAAAGTTTGGTGATGTTCGCTGTCTATCGCGGTGGTTGCCAGAATTGCCGCCAGCATTGACTTGCCCGCGGCGGGAGAACCCAATAGCAAAACGAACTTGTGTTCGCCGAGCGCTCGGACGGCAGTCCTGTGCGCCCCGGTGGGCACATAAACTTTCAAGCTTGGTAATAAGTGTCCGAGAAGGACTTCCGTTTGCGCTGCACATCTTTCATCGACAATAGTTGATAGATCACCCAAGCCGTAGACGCGTGGCACTAACGCCCGTAGTCGCGAGCTGCTTTTAATTTGAAGCGTGAGCCACTCGCGCCCGAGAACGTGAGGCTCAAGAACCCCGGCTTCAGTCAGCGCGTCTCGAATCTCCGACGCTACGGGAGCATCTATGCCAAGGTTGGTAATGAAGTAGTAGACAGATGCTTTGCCGGCGGAAACAAGGTTTCTGACAGTATCCAATTCGTCGGATATATCGGATGATCTCAGCCTGCCGTCTGCCCGACTGCTGAATTTGCATTGGACAGTTGCTTCAGTGGATTGGTCACGCCCGTCCCTTGCCGGAAGCATGAAGACAGCATCCTGCCCACCATCCTGCGCTTCGCGATAAACTGAAACGGTACGGTTGAACGCTACCTCACATACTTGGGCGCAAAGATCTTGAAAGGCCTTCCAGCCCAGCGTGTTTAACGCGAGAAACACATTCGGTGCCTGAGGAATCGATTTAAAGTCTTCCATACACATTTGTTCCCTTCAACTTCACCCGCCCAACACATCACTCGTTAGCTTGCCTGCAAACTTGATTTGGGGAGTTCAGCGATCAGGGAGGCGGCAGCGGTTCGACAGTTTGACCAAAGTAGGCCATGCAAACGGCTTCCCGAAACGCGGCTGGTAGCTGGCCTTGGGCGTGGAGATCTTCCACGGTTCTGACAGCTAGAAAAGGCTTGTTTTTGCGAGGCGCTTGATATCCCAAGAGGCCCTCCAGATCTGGCGCAACCAAATGCCGTTGATTGGCACCAGCGACTAAAAGGGCGAGAATATTCTGATTGTTTGCCTGCTCGGCCGGATTGTCAGGATCTTCGTCGTGCAGTACGCGATAGGGGATGTTGAATGCATTCAGCACGCGCTGAAACGCTGTGATGTTCGATTTGCCGTTGCAATCCACAAGCGACACTTCGCGCCGAAGCCGTAGATGTCGTTCGAACAGTCCCATTAGCTCGGCGCCTCGCTCGAAGGCTGCAATAGTGCTAAATTCCTCCATAAGCACGACCCGTTTGGCGAAGAAAAGCTCGTTCACGGTAGGATCGAAGCGTGCCACAGTATTCAGTCGCTGCCTGTCGGCTTGAAGAGGTTGCCCGGGAAAGAGATCTTGGGTCACCTGATGCGCAGCCGCGTCACCATGTGGCGTCTTGAACATCCTAACGATGGCTCGATACTTGGTGGCGATATCAAGGAACACTGGTGAATGAGTGCAGCACGCCACTTGGGTAGAAGCTTGCTCAGTCAAACGATACAGAACGTCACGCATCAACCGTTCCATTTGTGGATGAAGATATAGCTCCGGCTCTTCGATCAGCAGGATGTTGGCTCTTACCGGTGCAAGGGCCGCGCCGGGTACAACCTGTGCCTGTGCATCGGCCAGTGATTGCAGCAAGGTGATGATCAATGTTCTCTGAAGGCCGTGTCCTTGGTGTCCAACGTCAGTATCGATGCCTGCTTCCACGTCGCGGATGACCAGAGACGTTGATGGCAACACCATCGATCGAATCTCCGGCGCTTCCGTACGAATCAGCGCCTGACCTCCTACTACTTCGTTAAGGCTCCGGTTGATCCGGTCCTGTAGGTCCCGAACCTCCTGGGCTTGGCGTTGAGGATTGGCCTCGTCAGGGCGGAACAAGGCCAACACCTCGTCCAACGCCTCTTGCAACCGAACCATTTCCGGGCGCTGTGCCAAGCTTCGCTCGACAATGAGGTTCACCAGCTTGCCGTAGGTCGATGCATCCTTCGCGTTGGTTTCGTCGCTAGCTTCTTGCACCGCCCGTACCAGTATGGGGCGTGGCAGGATGGAGTTGGCGTTGCTTTTCCAATTTCCGCCGCCACCGGGGTTAGGCACCCAATTGGGCGCGTCGAAAGCCACGAGGTCAGGCCGCTGCTGTCGCACCGCCTCGCGCAGCGTCTCTCTCGCTGTGTTCGTTGGGCGAACTCCGCGATTTGGCAGCGCCGCAATGAGTGGTTGATATTCCTCTGGAAATGCATTCCAGGTCGCGTCAGCCTCTGGCCAGCCTTCAAATCGCTCCGCGCCAGAGAAGGAATACAGCGCCTCTTTCCACCCGCCCGATTCGCCGTCCTCGCCGGCCTCGAACCAGTAGCGCTTCTTCAGGACCCAGCGGTCGCCGTTCATGCGACCACGAACTGCTACCTGAGTTGTCTCTTCGTCGCTGAGACCGTCGAAATGTCCAATGAGCTCGATCGCGTTCGCCACATCGGTCAGGTGTCGCCGGAACAGCGAAGGGTCCTTAATGGCGCTACCGCTCAGGAACGTAGCAATGGCGGACAGGATGGTTGACTTGCCGGTGTTGTTCTCACCGATTAGTACCAACATGTCCTCCCACTCCAAGCTGGCATACTCGACGCACTTAAAATTTCTGACCTCGAAGCGACACAGACGCATGCGATCTCTCCCCGATATCAAACTGTCTTAAACACTGGCTCCTCAGTACATCAGCTTCATTTGAATCGTTCGATGACGTCGTAGTGTGACTAGTCATCGTCAATCTTACGTCAACAACCAGATAGCCGCGACTGACTACTTGCCGAACCCTGCGATCGACCGATATGGTCGGCCGCTTATCACAATAGGATCAGCCTTAGTTTCGATACCGCACCGGGGCGTCATCAATAGCCAACGGCATCACGTACTGCCTGATCGGCTATTTCGCGACTTATTATGGGCTGAATCTCCCGAATGCTCGTCCTCCCTGCAACGTCCTGGCCTTGCGCAACCGGAACGAAGTGAAGCAGTTGTCACTGCCATCAGATCACGAGTGGCAGCTTCACTTGCTTGGCACGAAACAGTGGCTGCATCGACTGGAAATTATCGACATGCGCACCCAATGCGGTCGCTCCTTGCGGAGTCAGATAAAACCCAACGAATACCGTATCTGACGCAATGGAACGCGTCGCAGGTCGACCCCGCCACCGCCCGGCCTCATTTCAACGGCGTGTTGGCGGCCTATTCGCTCCTCTACTGCGGCCAGACCTTCGGATAATCCGGATCCTGTAGCCGCCGACATACGCCAGCACTGGTACAGACAGCGTGCACTCTCAATCTCCTCGGGGACGTACGCCACAGGAGAAATGTGCGAGAAAACCAAACCACATCGACACCGCACCATGCTCGGCCGAGTCACCATGATCGGCTTCTCGCACTGTGGACAAACGTCAAGCAGTTGAACAGCATGCACGGGACATGCCGTCATCCACGTAAGACGATGTGACGCAAGCATGATGCCGCCGTCTAGAAGGCACAGCGGACAAATCCGCTCGCGCTCTCGAACAAGCAAATGCCTCGCTTCAATCATGTGACGCCCCACCGCGTAACTGAAGGCGGTCCCTCGTGCTCGTCCACCAACTTCGACCGGACACATCAATCTCATCGTCGATTGCCCGATCCGGCAAACACGAGACAATTCCGCAATCTCGGCGGAAACCAGTGGACCGAACGCAACGCAACCGGCGTCACGCAGCAACGCACCAACGCTTCTCAGGCCGTTGGCATCCACCAGGCGCATGAGCACCGACGACAACGACTCGTCGGGATAAGGTTCGACGCGCAGCGCAAGAGGTAGTCGTAATATCGCACTCGCCGGCCTGACGGAACACGATACCCAACTTTGATTTTCCATATCGAACTCCAGTTCGACGCAGCGCTTATCGATAGCGGTAGGCACCTGTCTGCATGCTCAGCAGCGTCCGGGCCACCAGTTCCTCTCCGTCGACGGTATCGAGATATGTGGCCGGCTTCTTCCATCCGAGTGACGGAACCTCTTCGTGTAACCACGTACACAACCACTTTTTCGCATCAAATCCTTCCGGCTCGCCTGACTCGTCAACCATTTTCTGCACAAGATTCACGAGCCTGTTCCAAACCGATTCAGGCACGTGCTCGACCATGCATTCGGATCGCCATGTGCCGCAACGACACGTTTTTATGATATTCACCTCACCCAGATTCGAAGTCCCACGTCGGAACCCGTGGCGATCCGATTCAAATCGGATCGCCACGGCTTATTGAGAACACCGCGTCACACGGCCTGCACCACTTGGCCGCCTATTGCGTCGACCAATGCACGATGGAGGAACGCGAACGGTGGCTCCGGCAACTCCGCGAACAAACGCATAGAGATGTGCTCAACGCTTCGGGCCGAGCTCAGGAGCGACCCCGACCGAGGTCGGTATTGCCGTTCCGCGTTGACCAGATCCTCGAATCCCCGCGGCCAGTCCGACATGATCCGTCCGATTTTCTGCATGCGAGTCGCAAGTTCGTGAATGGCCTTCGAGCGCAGCCCCTTATCTGTAGATCCGCTTGTTGCACCACTGACGCGATACAGGAACGAAAGCACACGCAACAGTTCCCCAAGGTCAAGCGCGGCGAAATCGGATGGGACGCCTGGCGGACAGTCCGGCACATCATGCTCAAAGCTCATGCGCCAGCGCCGATCGATGAGCCGAGTGATCATCAGGTCGTCCGGCTTCGCGGGTTGACATGCAATTGACCCGAGATCCATCCCGCACTGACAACGCGCCAGGGCCGGCCGCATGGACGACACATCGCGTCGACAGCTCGGACAGCGGTCGAGCAGCTGGACGCCGTGGACAGCGCAGCACGTAGCGAATACGTAAGCATTCACGCCCAGCACATGTCGGTGCTCGGCGATACACACCGGACATATGCGCTCGTTGGCGCCGACAAGGATTGCATCGGGTTCAACCCAGTGACCGTACAAGCTGATCTTCGCGTGCTTCGTCCCGCTACGGTCGATCGCGCCCACGGTCAACGGTGTCATCGCCCGGACCAATTTCGGGGAGAGCCGGCAAACGCGGGCAAGCGCATCGACCTCCGAGGCAAAGCGCGGCCGAGCAGCAGCCACGCCGGCGCGGCGCAGGACCATCCCTGGTCCACTCAACCCGTTGACCTCGGCAACACGATGCAGCAACGACGAGAGCGACTCTCCGCGATGCGGAGCAACGCCAAGAAGAAGAGGGGTCGTCATTGCACGTCCTCCGCAAACGGTTCACCTGGTTGGTCAAGCGGAACGCCATTAAACTTCGAATCGAAGGGATCGCGAGAAGGCGGTGCATCCTTCCAGATATGAACGCGAAACGCCGCGGCAAAATCGTTCAGCGTGACACTTTTCCCACCGCGTCTCTCGGCAACCTGGTAAGCACCGTTCAACAGCTTGCACATGTAGTCCACCAGTCCTGCAGTTGCGTAGTACAACTTCATCACGACACGCTTGTCGACAATATCCGTCATCGGCAATGGCATATCTTTGGCGAGCGCCTGCATCACGCCAATGAACGTTTTGGCGCCTTCGTTGGTGTTCACATTGAACGGGCGCATCTCCGTCACGCGAGAAAATCGGCGCCGCAATTGCCCATTGACTCGCAGCACACCCAACAGCGACGGCAGCCCCGCGAGCACAACAGCAGCTGGGAGCCGGTCCAGCAGCACCTTCAACCAGTTCGCAACCTGTCTCAGCGAACGGCGATCGCCCTCGACGAAGTGCTGAAACTCGTCGAGCATGATGATCTCCACGCCACAGCCGTGTACCAGTTTGACAATCTGCTCTGTCAGGCGCGCACTCGATTGCCCAGCTTGCGCGATTTCACCCAAGGCAATCAACATAGCTTCAGCCAGCGATCTGACAGTCGGTACTGCAGGCACGATGACATAGAGGACCGGCACGTGCCGGCGCAACACCTCCTCTCGCACCGGGAATTGGGCACGATAGCATTCGAGCACGGTCGATTTTCCGGCTCCGGACGCCCCGATCGTCGCCAGACACCCTGCTTCACCGGATTCCCGCAGCCATTGATGGATCTCCTCGATACTCTTGAGCGCAGTAACGAAATCGGGATGTTCGACAATGCTTTTACGGACATTAAATCGCTTCATGATCAGCTCCTTACCGTTCATTGCGCTTCGTAACAGAAAATTCAGGAACACTATCGAATCTAACGACCATGGAGTCCACTTGATCGGACTGGGCGGAATCGTCCACGGCGTTCCCGCCAGCGGCTCCCAACAAAAGATCCTTGCTCGACTTCCCCTTGATCTGCGCAACCCATTTGCGCTTCTTGAGTTTCTGATCAAGCTCTGCCTTGGCAATGTCGTCTGCGAGACGGATACGCGCTTTTCGAAGCGAGACAGAGTTGATATCGATGCTGCTGTCTCGCATGGTGCCGGTGACTTCGTTGTGCATCCATCTGGTCAAATCCTTCGTGTAATCTGGGTCGGTGCAATCAACGCGAAGGTATTCCTTCTGCCTTGGGTCGTAGACGTAGACAAAGCTGGTCTGCTCGTTGAAATACCGAACCTTGACTTTTTCGTCGTCCGAGATGCTGTGACGAAGCAGTTGCAACGCACTGGAGTTGTACGACAGGTGATCAAACGTCACGCCACTGTTCGTGATCGGACGCATAATGGTGTCCGAGAACGCGACGGAAAGCTGATCGGGATCGGCTGGCATGTAGATAGGGGTCAGCCGTGCACTTTCCTGCCATGCCTGAAACGGTGTCTTGCCCTTCAAGCCACGATGTGGCGCGTGCTGGTAACACTCCACAATCCAGCGCACGACAAACACCGTTAGCTGTTCGAGGGTCACACACGCAAGCTTCTCGGACGGGTACTCTCCACGATCCTTGGTATTCGACCAAGTCGTCCCCGGAATCAAATGGAAGAGTTGTTCCGCTATCGTGCGCATGAACCGCTCCACACGGCCTTTGAACCATGGTGCACGGCTCGGGCAGTACACGAGTGAAATCCCCAGCTCGTCGCAGCCAGCTCGTGTGGCGCCGCCGTGGAATTCCCACGCGTTGTCACCGAAGATCATCTCGGCTACACCTCGCGCCAACCATTCAAGATGCCCCAGGCCTAATCGGTTCAGTAGATCGCGCTTGCTGAGCATGGCCATTTGCATTGCCCATCCGACCTCCTCCTGGCCAGGTGAGCGCGCCCCGATATGAAACCCCATCACCATGCGTGTGTGCGCGTCAATGATGAGCGTCAGTACGGGACGGACGATGACCATACGGGTGCGCTCGCAAACGCACAGCAAGTTCACCGGTGTGTGGTCAATCTCCCACCGCTCGTTGAGTCGTTTTGTCTTGAGCCGACGGAACACCGGTCGATACTGCTTCAGTGCTTCGGTGCGGCCCTCCCGGGCCGCGGTGACGAGATAGCTGTTCAGTTTCCCGACATGACGATAAAGCGTCGCTCTACTAATTGTGGGTAACGGATTTTCCAGGTCACGTTCGTTATGGGCGTCAATGGCATCCTCTACTTGATCGTACAATCTCGTCACGTTGAGTTTCTGGCCATTGAGATAGTGCGTTTCGATGACATCTTCCACCAGCGTGAGCAGTGGACCATCGAGGATTTCGCGTCGCCCCTTGTTTTCATGGCGCGGCACCACGTCCATGGCATCACGTGACGGTTGGTAGCGTTTTCTCCACCGACAGAAGGATCGATAGGTTGGCGGTATCGTTGCACCAACCTCACACGCCACCCGGTTGATGACGGTCTCGACTTCGCGCACGCGCGAGCACTTCGCCTCCTCGACGGCTCTTAGGTAGACGAGTCGCGCACGCATCACGACAAGATCTTCTTCTTTGAAGGTGGTGACATCACGTCGAGCAACAACAATCGGTGATGCAGCCGTCTCACGTAGCGATTCGATACTGACGGACCATGTCCCATTACCGTGGCGTGCCCATATTTCAGTTTCGTGCAGGCGTATTGGCGAGCTGTAGTCGGAGCTGAGCTCGATTCGACCATCGGGCAGCGCAGTCTGAACGCGCCAGACATACTCGCCCTCACGGAACTCGACGCCACGCTTAAGCAAAAATTTTTGCATGACGCACCTCCGAAGGAGCGACGTAAATGGCTGCGTCGGAGGTCAGCGGCACATCGAGATCGATACCCGCGGCGCCATTGGCGATCCAGGTCAACGCAACGTCGCGCGAACGGGCCAGATGCACGAGGTTTCGGAAAGTTTTCGGATACTTCTTTTCAACGAGCCACTGTGCTTCCCGGATCCGTTCGGACGAAATTCGCCCCAGCCACGGCCGCAAGAGCCGCAGAGTCTCGTGACGGGTGCCGGAGATGTAGGTACGTTCATCCCAAATGAAGAGGGCGTGTCCATGCTCCGCAAGGACGGCTCTCGCACGCGCCATGCGGGCCTGCACTGAAGGCTTCTGCAGATCCTTTGCAGGCTTGGCTTCGACGAAGACAGTCGAACTGTCGCGCCGCACAATCTCATAATCCGGCGTGTACCGAAAAAGCTGGCCGGCCTCACGGAGAACAAATGTTCTATCTTGAGCGCTACGAAAGCGCAGTACCTCAGGGCTGAACTCGAGCAAGAGGGTCGTCGCCTCTTCCGCCAGGGAATACCAAGGCATCGAGCAAGCGTTTTTGACAGAGGGCGTGAAACCTCGAAAATTTCCGCCACTGCGGGTATCGTACGAAGGCATGATGATGTCTCCTGCGCCCTTTCGGGCGCGTGGATGTGGGGGGCGCCAGTCCGAATGGACGAGCGCTGGCCGCGCGGATGTCATTTCCACGCAACGAGGAGACGAGTTGGGCCTTGACGCCGATGAGGGGGGAGCTATACTGAAGTCGCTTAGGTTTCAGTTGTGCTCCCGCTCAGTCGGGTCGAAAGAACCAATCCGTCGTAAAGGGTTGGTTTTTTCTTTTCTGTCGAATAGGCAGTACTCCTAATTCAATAGGTTGATGGGGAAAGGCATTTTCAGGATGACGTTACCGATCCAGCCTCGCCACCAGCTCATCAAGCAAGGTGACTTCGTCACCGCTTAGACGCGTCGACGCTCGCACCAGGCGATTGATCAGGCGCAACGTATCTGAGTGCAGGTCGTCAGGTAACCGCAATTTCCTTTGCGAGTCCAGAGCGGCTTCAAGCAATGAAGCGACATCGGCGTTGCTCATGCCGAGTACCGCAGCAATCCGCTCGATTTGTTCGGTCGATGGTGGCGGCTTAACCGCGCGTTCCAACTTCCAGACATATTGAATCGCGACCCCAAGCTGCCTGGCCACATTCGTCTGACTGAGGCCGGCTCGCTTTCGGTAGTGCACCAATGCGTTTGAGAATGGAGTCATCGCCTTGCACCTACACATGTCCTATCTCTCAATGTATGTGGTGACCCAGCCGGCGGACAAGTAAATTTTTTCTTCTTCCAGGCGACAGCAAAGGCAGAAGAACCCTCGTGTTAGTCAAAAAATAGAGGCACGCGTTATGGAAACGCTGAAAAGGAGAAGAAAATAATTTCCCTTTTTGTACAAGTGTCGGCTCGTATGTTTCTCGAATAGGGTCGATTCATTCGTCAAACTTCTGAACGGCATACGCAAGGAAATCGACGAAAATTAATCCATAGGTGTTCAAACGACGCGCAGATTTGCGGTGACGGATGAACGGTGCCGGCCGGCCGATAAGCATCCGTTGCGCGAAAGTTACACTCCCAAGACAAGTGTGGGCCGGGTTGCAAAGCAACACAAATAGCCATGGCTCACATCGCCACGATTGGTATGACAATTTGAAGCGTGTGCCGCAGAAAGGCTGCACAGAGCCTCTAGGTCTACTTCGTCAGGTCATCAAGACGATCGACAAAGCCATCCCCGGCGATTCGATCAAGTTCTCGCTAAAGCAAGATCACGACAACCTTCGACTCGGAGCGGCCGTAGAAGCCAATCTTGGCGATGCGCTCAAGTGCCACATCGACCTGTACGGGGAGGGTTAGCCGAACGAGCCGAGTAGCTTCGGCAGATGGCTTGCGCCTTAAACTAAGCATCGACCTCCCCATTGGCTTGAGGAGACACGCCCCAGACGTGAAACGGCGATTGAGCGTCGTCAATGCGGCGACATCGATCTGACACCATCGACTAAACATTGCGTCGTAGGCCGTCACTGCCAAATATTCTCCGATCATTTTCTGCCTATCCATACGGATTACATGCCCAACGCATGAAAGGTAGCCAATTATTCAAAGACAACTTATTGAGACTGCGGACATCTTTTCTGAGAGACAACAAAAAAACCGCCGCCTGAAAAACCATCCCACCCGCCCCGTACCGGCAATCGTCAATCCAACTGTACCGGTACTGTACCGTCAACCGTCGCTAAACTGACTTCCATCCCAGTCTCGAACCGAATGGAGAATCCGCGATGGAATTCCTCACCCTGAGCGCGCTGCCTGCCGGCATGCTGTTCGCGCTCGTCACGTCGATCACGCCCGGCCCGAACAACACGATGCTGCTCGCATCCGGCGTGAATTTCGGTTTCCGCCGCACGATGCCGCACCTGTTCGGCATCAGCGTCGGCGTCGCGATCCTGATGCTCTGCGTCGGTTTCGGCCTCGGCGAAGCGTTCAAGCGCATGCCGCTGCTGTACACGATCCTCGAAGCCGCGAGCGTCGCGTACCTGCTCTACCTCGCGTGGCGCATCGGCACGTCGGGCGAAGTGAAGGCGAACGGCGGCAAGCCGCGGCCGATGACGTTCATCGAAGCCGCCGCGTTCCAGTGGGTCAACCCGAAAGCGTGGATGATGGTGCTGACCGCCGCGACGACGATCCGCCTGTCCGCCGACTACGGAATGAACGCCGCGTGGATGGCCGTCGTGTTCATCCTGATCGGCTTTCCGTGCATCAGCCTGTGGGCCGCGTTCGGCCTCGGCCTGCGCCGCTTCCTGTCGAACCGCCGCGCGTTGCGCATCTTCAACGTGACGATGGCCGTGCTGCTGATCCTGTCGCTGTATCCGCTCATCGCGCACTTGCTGCCGCAGTGAGCGCTCACAGCGCGCCCGTTGAGATTCATGTGATGCAGGCGTACCCTTTCGGTACGGGCGCGCGCAGCCGCTTCGCGGTCGCGCCGCTGCTGCCGGGAGAAAGCCGATGAAACCCATGCTGAGGACGGGCGAGCACATCGAGGGAATGCACTGGATCGCCGAGTATCGCCCGCTCACGCACGACATCCGCGTGCTGCGCGAGAACATCGAAGTCGGCATTTACTGTGCGCCGCCCACGCTGTTCGGCGAAGAGGAAGAGATGGGCGCCGCGAACCTCGCCGATCATCGCGGCCGGGAGGCCGCGCTGCGCGCGTATCTGCGCAACTTCGTCAAGGAACACGACGCGGAGGAATAGCGGCGCGGAAGGCGCCGTTCGCAAAGGGCCGGCGCATCGCACCGGCCCGCGCTGCGCTCAATGCCCGAGCGATTCGATCTTGCCTGCCGGCTGCGCGACGCCATGCGGCCGCGCCATCTGCTTGATCAGCAGCGCGATGCACGCGAGCACGCCCGCGACGGCGATCGTCGCGAACACGCCCGCGAACGTGAAGTGCCGGCGCGTCAGTTCGGCGACGAGGAACGACCCGGCGATCCCGCCGAAGCGGCCGACGCCGAGCATCCACGCGACACCGGTGCCGCGCCCCTCGGTCGGATAGAACGCGGCGGCAAGCGCCGGCATCGACGATTGCGCGGTGTTCATCAGCACGCCGGCCACGAACACGACCAGCACGAGCAGCCCGACGTTGCCGGCCGCCTGCCCGATCGCATACACGCTCACCGCCGTCAGCGCATAGCACACGGCGATCACGCGGTTCGCGTTGAAGCGGTCCATCAGCACGCCGCACAGCACGGCGCCCACGCCGCCGAGCGGGAACAGCGCCGAGATCAGCGTCGCGCTCTTCGGCGTCAGGCCGGCATCCTTCAGCAGGATCGGCATCCAGTTGATCGAGGCATAGAAGATCACGAGGCCCATGAAGTACGCGATCCACAGCATCACGGAGCCGACGATGTACGAACGCGACAGCACGACACCGAGGCCCTTGCCGCCCGTCTGAGGCGCGGCCTCGGTCATCGCGAACGAGCCGGCATTCAGCGCGTCGCGCGAGATGCGCGCAAGCGTTGCGCGGATCTTGTCGACGGCCTGGCCGCTCGCGACCATGAAGCGCACCGATTCGGGCATCTTCAGCAGCAACAGCACGCCGAGCAGCAGCGGCGTCACGCCGCCGAGCATCAGCACGCTGCGCCAGCCGAAATGCGGAATCATCCACGCGGCCAGGAAACCACCGAACGCGGCACCGAGCGGGAAGCCGCAGAACATCAGGTTGATCACGGTCGCGCGGCGCTTGTCCGGACAGAATTCGCCCATCATCGTGACCGCGTTCGGCATCGCCGCGCCGAGCCCGACGCCCGTGACGAAACGCAGGATCGTCAGGTGTCCGATGGTCGTCGAGAACGCGGACACGAAACACGCGACGCCGAACAGGAATACCGAGCCGAGCAGCAGCGAGCGGCGCCCGAGCCGGTCGGACAGCGGGCCCGACACGAGCGCGCCGCACGCGAGGCCGAACAGCGCGGCGCTCAGCACCGGCGCGAGATCGGGTTTGGTCAGGTTCCATTCGCCGAGCAGCGACGGCGCGATGAAACCGATCGCGGCCGTATCGAAGCCGTCGAGCAGCACGATCACGAAACACATGAGGAACACGAGCCACTGAAAGCCGCCGAACGGCTGCTCGTTGATGAAGGTCTGGACATCGACCACGGTTGCGCGATTCATCGCGAGTCTCCTGTGTCGACCGGCGTTGGCGCTTCAGCGCTTACTCCGGTCCCATGCAACGCTAATATATGTATGAGCAATACGGCATGGTTGCCGCGCCCTTCCTTTGTGCGCCCACCGGCCATCCGGTGTGCCGCGCGCCGATACTCTGCCGGCGCGTTCATCGCTCCCGTCGTCGACGGCCCGCTTGCGACAGCGGGCCACGCGATCGATTGCGGTCGCCCTCAGCCGACCGCTCCTGACCTGCCGTCTTACGCGGCCGCCCTAGGCGGCCCCGTCCTGTTCCTTGAAGATCTTGTCCGCGAGATGGAACGCGGAATTCGCGGCCGGCACGCCGCAATAGATCGCGGTCTGCAGCAGCACTTCCTTGATCTCGTCGCGCGTCACGCCGTTGTTGCGCGCGGCGCGCAGATGCAGTGCCAGTTCCTCGCCGCGGTTCAGCGCCACCATCATCGCGATGGTCAGCAGGCTGCGCGTGTGGCGCGGCAGGCCGTCGCGCGTCCAGATCTCGCCCCACGCATAGCGCGTGATCAGGTTCTGGAATTCGTCGGTCACCTCGGTGCGGTTCTCGAGCGAACGGTCGACGTGTGCATCGCCGAGCACCGCGCGACGCACCTTCATCCCTGCTTCGTAACGTTCCTGGTCATCCATTGCCGGTGCCTCACGCGGTCAGGAAATCGAGCAGCGCGCGGTTGAAGCCGTCGGTGCACTCGATGTTCGAAATATGCGCGGCGTCGAATTCGACGTGACGCGCGCCGGGAATCGCGGCAGCCAGCGCGCGGCCCTGGTCGGGCGGCGTCGACATGTCCTTCGCGCCGGTCACGACGAGCACCGGCAGCGCGATGCCTTTCACCTCTTCGCGCAGGTCGGCCGCGTTCAGCGCGTCGCAGTTCGCCGCATAGCCGTCCTTGTCGGTATGCACGAAGGTGTCGCGGATCGCGTCGAACAGGCGCGGCTCGCGCTCGACGAACGCATCGGTGAACCAGCGCGGCAGCACGGCGTCCGCGAGCGCGGCCATCCCTTCGGCGCGTGCCTTCTGCGCGCGCGGCACCCACACTTCCGGCGAGCCGATCTTCGCGGCGGTGTTCGACAGCACCGCGCGAACGATGCGCGACGGGTAGCGCGCGGCCAGCGCGGCGCCCGTCAGCCCGCCCATCGAGATCCCGCAGAAATGCGCGCGCGCGATGCCGACATGGTCGAGCAGGCCGATCACGTCGCCGGCGAGCTGGTCGATCGTGTACGAACCGGCCGGCGCGTCGGAATGGCCGTGGCCGCGCGTGTCGTAGCGCAGGATGTTGAAGTGCTGCGTGAGCGGACGGATCTGCGGCGCCCACATCTGCAGGTCGGCGCCGAGCGAGTTCGAGAAGACGAGCCACGGCGCATCGTCGCGCGCGGCACGGTCGATCCGGTAATGCAGTTTCACGCCGTTGACTGTGGCGAAAGGCATCAATGTTCTCCTGGTTGGGTCGTGCCCGCATGCAGCGCGAGCACGGCGTCGACATAGGCCTGCGCCTCGCCGACGTAATGTGCGGGATCGAGCAGCCGCGCGAGCGCGTCGCGCGACAGGTGGGCGGACACGGTTGCATCGGCGGCGAGCACGTCGAACAGCGTCGCGCCGGTGCGCACTGCTTCCTTCGACGCGTGCTCGACGACGTGATGCGCATCGAGCCGGCCGATCCGGTCGCCGAGCGCGAGCATCACGGCTTCGCCGAGGATCAGCCCGTGCGTCAGGTCGAGGTTCGCGGCAAGGCGTTCGGTGTTCACGTCGAGGCCCGCGACGATCTGCGCGATCTGCGCGAGCGCGCCGCCCGTCAGCCGCGCGAGGTCGGGCAGCGCATCCCATTCGGCCTGCCAGCCGCCGAGCGCGCGCTCGTGCTCCTGGACCATGCCCGCGAACACGGTCGCGACGAGGTTCGGCGCGCGTACGGCGGCGGTCAGCACGGCCGCGCAGCCGACCGGGTTGCGCTTGTGCGGCATCGTCGACGAGCCGCCCTTGCCGGCGGCAGTCGGTTCGCCGAGCTCGCCGACTTCGGTTTGCATCTGCAGCGACACGTCGCGCGCGATCTTGCCGAGCGTACCCGTCAGCATCCCGAAGCACGACGCGGCTTCCGCGATGCGGTCGCGCTGCGTATGCCACGGCACGGCCGGCACGGCGAGCTTCAGGTCGGCCGCGAGCGCGGCCGTGACGTCGCGCGCGTGCTCGCGCAGGCTCGCGAGCGTGCCGGCCGCGCCGCCGAACTGCAGCACCAGTACGCGCTCGCGCAATTCGGCGAAGCGCGCGCGATGGCGAAGCAGCGCATCGAGCCATTGGGCGAATTTCAGGCCGAGCGTGATCGGCAGCGCCTGCTGCAGCCAGGTGCGACCGATCATCGGCGTCGCGCGATGCGTGCGCGCGAGCGCCGCGAGCGATGCACACGCTTCGTCGAGCATCGGATCGAGCACGTCGAGCGTGTCGCGCAGCTGCAGCACGGTGGCGGTATCGATGATGTCCTGGCTCGTCGCGCCCCAGTGCACGAACTTCGCGGCCTCGGGGTCGTCGGCCTTCACTTGCGCGGTGAGCTGCTTGACGAGCGGAATCGCGAGATTGCCGCCGAGCGCCGCGCCGTGCGCGAGCGCGTCGGCGTCGAGCCGGCTTGCGTCGCATGCGCGTTCGATCGGCGCGACCGCGGCGGCGGGAATCACCTGCCGCGCGGCGAGCGCGCGCGCGAGCGCGGCCTCGACGTCGAGCATCCGCTGGATCGTCGCACGCGGCGACCAGATCCGGTTGAGCGGCTCGGTGCCGCAGATGAGGGAGGTCAGGCGGGCGCTGTCTTCGAGCATGGCATCAGATTGGGGAAACGGCGTGCGCCTATTGTCCACCCAAGCGCGCCGGCGTGCGCTCGATCGCGCGCGCCGGCACGCCTGCGGTTCAGGCAGCGGCCTTTTGCGTCGCGTCGATCAACGGCACGCCGGTCAGCTTCTGCAGTTCGTCGAACGACAGGTCGGTGAAGATCTCGCTCACCGCGAGGCCGTCGGCCGTCACGTCGAGCACGGCGAGATCCGTATAGATACGGCTCACGCATTGCACGCCGGTGACCGGATACGAACACTGCGCGACGATCTTGCTTTCGCCCTGCTTCGTCAGGTGCTCCATCATCACGAACACCTGCTTCGCGCCGATCGCGAGATCCATCGCGCCGCCGACCGCCGGAATCGCATCGGGCGCGCCCGTATGCCAGTTCGCAAGATCGCCGTTCGCGGACACCTGGAACGCGCCGAGCACACAGTAGTCGAGGTGGCCGCCGCGCATCATCGCGAACGAATCCGCATGGTGGAAATACGCGCCGCCGGTGAGCAGCGTCACGTGCTGCTTGCCGGCGTTGATCAGTTCGTCGTCTTCCTCGCCCGGCGCGGGCGCGGGGCCCATGCCGAGCAGGCCGTTCTCGCTGTGCAGGAAGATTTCCTTGCTCGGGTCGAGGTGGTTCGCCACCAGCGTCGGCACGCCGATGCCGAGGTTCACGTACGCGCCTTCGGGGATGTCCTGCGCGACGCGCTTGGCCATTTCATCGCGGGTCAGTCGTTTCATCTGGATATCTCCCTCAAGCGGCTTGCGATGCAGCGTGTTCGGCGGCCAGCTCGGCCGCATGAGCGGCCTGCGGCACCTCGACGATGCGCTGAACGAAAATGCCCGGCGTCACGATGTGTTCCGGGTTCAGCGCACCGAGCGGCACGACTTCCGACACCTGCACGATCGCGACCTTCGCGGCGCTGGCCATGATCGGCCCGAAGTTGCGCGCGGTCTTGCGATACACGAGATTGCCCCAGCGATCGCCCTTGTATGCCTTCACGAACGCGAAATCGGCGTGGATCGGCGTCTCGAACACATACTGCTTGCCGTCGATCACGCGCGTTTCCTTGCCTTCCGCGAGCTTGGTGCCAAAGCCCGTCGGCGTGAAGAAGCCGCCGATGCCGGCGCCCGCCGCGCGGATGCGCTCCGCGAGGTTGCCCTGCGGCACGAGTTCCAGCTCGATCTCGCCCGCGCGGTACAGCCCGTCGAACACCTGCGAGTCGCTCTGGCGCGGGAACGAGCAGATGATCTTGCGCACCTGTTTCGCCTTGAGCAGCGCCGCGAGGCCCGTCTCGCCGTTGCCCGCGTTGTTGTTGACGATCGTCAGGTCGCGCGCGCCCTGTTCGATCAGCGCGTCGATCAGCTCGGACGGCATGCCGGCCGTGCCGAAGCCGCCGATCATGATTGTCGCGCCATCGTGGACGTCGGCAACCGCCGACTGAAGCGATTCGAAAATCTTGTTGACCATGTCTCTTCCTGATACGAACCCGCGGCACGATGCGCGGCCTGTCGAGGGGACACGCGCGTGCCGCGTGCCGCGCCGGGGCCGATTTCGACTCCGGTATTTGTTCGCTATTCGAACCTAGATTCGATTAGCGAACGATGGGCCGATCATAGAGTCGTGCACAGCGCGTTGTCAAGGCGGGTTGCCTCGGGGGTCGCTGCGTCGTCGAACGGCAGCCCGACGTAGTTTTCGGCGAGCGACTGCGCGGCGGCCCGCGAGCGCGTCACGTATTTCAGCTCGGCAAACTTCAGGCGATTGACGAACGGCGAATCCTCCGGCGACGAATGCAGCATGTTCGTCATGAAGTACGAGAAGTGCTCGGCGCGCCACACGCGCTCGAGGCAGGTCGCCGTATACGTGTCGAGCGGCGTCGCGTCGCCCGTCCGGTAACGTGCGCCGAGCGCGCGGGACAGCGCGCGGACGTCGGCCACCGCGAGGTTCATCCCCTTCGCGCCGGTCGGCGGCACGATGTGCGCGGCGTCGCCGGCGAGGAACAGCCGGCCGTGCTGCATCGTCTCCGACACGAAGCTGCGCATCGGCGTCACGCTCTTCTGCGTGATCCGACCCTCGGTCGGCGTCCAGCCCGTGTCGTTCGAGAAGCGCGTGTGCAGCTCGTCCCAGATCCGCGCATCGGACCATTCGGCGAGGTTTTCGTCGGGCTTGCATTGCAGGTACAGGCGCGTGACCGTCGGCGAGCGCATCGAGAACAGCGCGAAGCCGTTGTCGTGATGCGCGTACACGAGCTCGTCGAGCGACGGCGCCGCGTCGGCGAGGATGCCGAGCCACGCGAACGGGTAGACGCGCTCGAACGTGTTCAGCCGCTCGGCCGGGATCGTCTGGCGCGCGATGCCGTGGAAGCCGTCGCAGCCGGCGATGTAGTCGCAGTCGATGCGGTCCACGCGGCCGTCCGCATGCTTGAACGTGACGAACGGGTGTTCGCCTTCGACGTCGTGCAGCGCGACGTCGCTGACTTCGAAATGCATCTGGTGGCCATGCTCGACACCGGCCGCGATCAGGTCGCGCACGACTTCATGCTGGCTGTAGACGGTGATCGCGCGCCCGCCGGTCAGTTCGGACAGGTCGATGCGATGGCGCTGCCCGGAGAACAGCAGTTCGATGCCGTGATGCTCGAGCCCTTCTCGGCGCATCCGGTCGCCGAGGCCGGCGTCGTTCAGCGTATCGACCGTGCCCTGCTCCAGCACGCCGGCGCGGATGCGGTTCTCGCAGTATTCGCGCGAACGCGCTTCGACGAGGATGGAATCGACGCCTTGCAGGCGCAGCAGATGGGACAGCAGAAGGCCGGACGGACCGGCGCCGATGACCGCGACTTGGGTGCGCATTGTTCGCCTCCTGAACATTGGTTCGAGTAATGGAACACATTTGAGCGCTTTCCCGACTATGCGGCAACGCGATTCAGGAGATATGTTGTATACGTTTTGGAGATATTGGCCCGGTGATGGATTCGCTCGATCTGAACCTCATTCCTTACCTCGTCGCGCTCGACGACACGCGCAACGTGAGCCGCGCCGGCGACCTGCTCGGCGTGAGCCAGCCGCGCGTGAGCACGGCGCTCGGCCGGCTGCGCGAGTATTTCGGCGATCCGCTGTTCGTGCGCACGTCGCGCGGGATGGAGCCGACGCCGCGCGCGCTCGCGCTGCTGCCGGCCGCACGCGACGCGCTCGCGCAGATCGAGCGCGGCCTCGTCGCGCCGCACGACTTCGATCCGGCCGCGAGCACGCATACGTTCTCGATCGCGCTGTCGGACGTCGGCGAGATCGTGTTCCTGCCGAAGCTGCTGCAGGCGTTCGCGACACGCGCGCCGCACGCGAACCTGCGTTCCGTCTCGCTCGCGCACGACGAAGTCGGCCGCGGCCTCGAAGCCGGGTCGATCGATCTCGCGGTCGGCTACTTCCCCGACCTGGACGGCAACAACTTCTTCCAGCAACGGTTGTTCACGCACCGGTTCGTGTGCCTGATGCGGCGCGGCCATCCGCTCGAACAGGCGCCGCCGTTCACGGTCGAGCAGTTCCTCGCGTGCGGGCACGCGGTGGTGCGCGCCGAAGGGCGCAGCCAGGAAGTGCTCGAGAAATACCTGGCGAAGCAGCGCATGCAGCGCCGCGCGGTGCTCGAGACGCCGCACTTCATGAGCCTGCCGTTCATCCTGAGCCGCACCGACCTGATCGCGACGGTGCCGCATGCGATCGGCTATGCGTATGCGGCCGAGCATGCGTTCATCGTGCCCGTCGAGCCGCCGCTCGCGCTGCCGCACTTCGACCTGAAGCAGCACTGGCACCGCAAGTATCACAACGATCCGCGCACCGCGTGGCTGCGCGGCGTCGTCGCGTCGCTGTTCAACGACGAGCAGGACGAATGGCCGAAGTGAGCGCTAAGGCCTGTTCGCGCTAGTACGCACGACCCGCGAAAGCATGAAACAATTGTCGGATATCGGCCGCCGCGGGCGGCCTTCGATGGAGCCACTACATGGGTAAAAAATCCGCGCGGCCCGAGCCGGCCGCATCCCGGCCGAGCCGCGAAGAAGCCGAGGCCGCCGTCCGCGTGCTGTTGCGCTGGGCCGGCGATGATCCCGCACGCGAGGGCCTGGTCGACACGCCCGCGCGCGTCGTGCGCGCGTACGAGCAGTTCTTCGCCGGTTATGCGGTGGAGCCGCGCGACATCCTCGCGCGCACGTTCAGCGAAGTCGACGGCTACGACGAGATGATCGTGCTGAAGGACATCCGCTTCGAGAGCTACTGCGAGCACCACATGGTGCCGATCATCGGCCGCGCGCACGTCGCGTATCTGCCGAACCATCGCGTGGTCGGCATCTCGAAGCTCGCGCGCCTCGTCGACGCGTTCGCGAAGCGCCTGCAGATCCAGGAAAAGATGACCGTGCAGATCGCCGATACGCTGTTCGACGTGCTGCAGCCGAAGGGTGTCGGCGTGATCCTCGAAGCCGCGCACCAATGCATCTCGACGCGCGGCGTGCACAAGCCGGGCGTCGAGATGGTCACGTCGCGCATGCTCGGCTCGTTCCGCACCGATCCGTCGACGCGGCGCGAATTCCTGTCGATCGTCGCCAATCCTTCTTCAGTCAACCTGACGAATACGTAATGGAGTCGACGAAGCAAACGGCGCATGCGCCCGTCGTGCTCGTGACCGGCGCCGCGCGCCGGGCCGGGCGCGCGTTCGCCGAGTATTTCGCCGCGCACGGCTATCGCACCGCGGTGCACTACGACCGTTCGGCCGATGCCGCAAACGCGGCGGCCCGTGCGATCGCCGAACGCGGGCACGATTCGATCGCGCTGCAGGCCGACCTGTCGGATGCCGCGCAAATCACCGCGCTGATCGACCAGGTGTATGCGCGCTTCGGGCGCCTCGACGTGCTCGTCAACAACGCGTCGGTGTTCTGGCAGGACCACTTCCCGAGCTTCGACCTCGCGGCATTCGACCAGGCGTGGGCCGTCAACTGCCGCGCGCCGATCCTGCTCACGCGCGCATTCTACGAACGGGCGCGCGCCTCCGGCACGCAGGGTGTCGTCGTGAATGTGGTCGACCAGAAGATCAAGGAAAACTTTCACCGCGACCATTTCAGCTACACGGTCGCGAAGGCCGCGCTCGGCAACCTCACGCAGATGCTCGCGCTGTCGTGCGCGCCCGTGCTGCGCGTGAACGCGGTGTTCCCGGGGCTGATGCTGCCGAGCGACGACCAGACGCAGGCCGACTTCGAACACGCGAGCCGCGCATCGACGCCGCTCGCGCGCATCGCGGGCCCCGACGACGTCGCGAGCGCGATCCTGCTGCTGACGGGCAACGCCTACAACGGCGTGGATTTCGTCGTCGATGCGGGGCAGAACCTGATCCGTGTGGACCAGGACGTGCTGTACAAGCACCGCTCGCCCGCCGGCAAGCACTGACGCACGCGCGGCGGCGGCCGGCGGCCGGCGGCCGCGCCGCGTTACGGCTTCTCGGCGCTGCCGCCTTCGCGGGCCCTGGTCTGCGCGACGCTCGTGCCGGGCGGCACGCTGTGCGTAAGCCACACGTTGCCGCCGATCACCGAGCCGCGCCCGATCGTCACGCGGCCGAGAATCGTCGCACCCGCATAGATCACCACGTCGTCCTCGACGATCGGGTGCCGTGCGTTGCCCTTGACCAGCGCACCTTCGCCATCGGCAGGGAAGCTCTTCGCGCCGAGCGTGACGGCCTGGTACAGGCGCACGCGCTCGCCGATGATCGCCGTCTCGCCGATCACGACACCGGTGCCGTGGTCGATGAAGAAGCTCGGGCCGATCCGCGCGCCGGGGTGGATGTCGATGCCGGTAGCCGAGTGGGCGATTTCATTGATGAAGCGCGCGAGCAGCGGCACGCCGAGCTGGTGCAGCGCATGCGCAAGCCGGTGGTGCATCATCGCCAGCACGCCCGGATAGCACAGCAGGATCTCGGTGATGTGCTGCGCGGCCGGATCGCCCGCGTACGCGGCCTGGATGTCGCTGACGAGCAGCGCGCGGACCGCCGGCAACTGCCGGCCGAACTCGCGCGCGATCTCGAACGCGCGCTCGTCGAGTTCCGCGAACGGCGTGTCCGCATGCTCGGGCAGGAACGGCAGCGCGCGGCGAATCTGCTCGCACAGCACGCGTAGCGTGCTTTCGAGCGTGTGGCCGACGTAATAATCGACGCTTTCGTCGGTGAGATCCGGCGCGCCGTAATGCGTCGGAAACATCGACGCGCGCAGGCCGGTCACAATCTTGCAGATCGCATCGCGGGACGGCAGTTCGCGGATGCCGCGCGGATGGCGCGTGCGATGGAGCTCCTCGCGCGACTCGCGCAAGCCGGCGACGATTTCTTCGAGGCCCCACTGACGGACGGGTGATGTCGACATATGCAAATGCACGCGGCCGCGCTCGGTCGCACGGCCGCTAATAAAGTGACGGGTTCCACAAGATTACCGCGTTTTTTGTCCGGAAGCGGCACACCGGGGATCGACCGGACGGCCGACGATGCCGGAAACGCGACGGCGTCAGATCACGATGCTGCTCGCGTCGATCCAGCGCACGGCCCAGTCACGCGCGTGCGCGATCGCGGCGCCTTCGTCGTTGAACTGGAGCTCGGTCGGAAAAAAACGGTTCGCAACCAACTCCCCGTCGCTCGATCGGGAGATCACGACGTAGGGCTTGAACGAACCGTCACTGGCGCGCGCGGGCGCGCAATTCAACAGATAACCGCGGTGCGTGAAGGCAGTAGTCGCTTGCATGAATCCGCCACCTCTAGTCCCTTGCTTTGTTGTTCACTACCCGTCTTTAAGGGTGCTGCGGCGCCCCGGCGCGGGCAGAGGCGGCGAGATCGCATCCCCTGTCGCCGCTTCGCAGGAAAAGAATCATACTCTGTAGAAAACGCGTCTTCTAGCTGAAATAAATCACGACAAATCAGTGCGCGTCGCGCGACCGCGGCGATCGTCCGCGCGCCTCTTCCCCGTCTTACCCGGAACGGGACTTGCTTCGATCCGGAACGCTTCGCCGCCAGGAGAGCCGTGATGGAATCATCCGGTCAAACAGGTCATTTGCATCCGCACAGCGTCGAGCTCGACAACGACGACACCCACGACAGCACGGTCGACACCGACGGCAAGAACCGCGAGGCGTGGCTGCTCGCCGGTGGCGGGCCGATCTCGCCCGACCAGATCACGGGCAGCAACGCGTCGCTCGTCAATGCGATGCCGGAAGCCGGCGACGGCCTTGCCGGTTTCGACAGCCGCACCGGCGGCAACCATCCGGCGTTCGCGCTGCGCGCGGGCTACGTAGTGATCGAGAAAGGCTTCGCCGCGCCGTCGCCCGCTGACGATGCGCAGTTCGGCCCCGTCCACCGGATGTACGGCAGCGCGTACTGGCCCGGCCACGGACGGCGGCCGGAACGAGTGATCGAACTGACGGCCGTGCCGAGGTAGCCGGCGCGGCGTTTGAATCGATCGTTCGTTTGCGGATCGACGTCGGTCGACAGTCGATGCCGGCGGATTGGTGCACGCGACGGTTGCGCAAGCGAACGATTCCGCGCATCGGCATCGGCGGTTTCATGCATCCCGCGAATCGCACCGAGCACATGCGTTGATCGAAGTCATGTCGAAACGGCGCGGTTGCGATTGAATGACGATGCTTGCAGTTCATCGGCGCGGCTGTTGCACCGTGTCGGTGCGGCATGCACGCGCCGCAATGCGTGCACCGGTGCAACGCGCGATTCCGATGCCCGCGTATCCGTTCCCCGCGACGATGCGGTCTTCATCCACCAGCGCTCCGGAGCCGGCTGTCGCGAACCACGCGAACCACGGATGCGACGCAGCCATGCGACACGCGTCGCGCAGCGCGGCATGCATTGCGTGCATGGCCGTGCGCCGCGGCGCCGGAGGCGCTGCTGTAGCGCGGCAGGACAGGCACCGCACTGCAAAGTCCCCGCCATTGGTTTACTCTGCCTCGCAGCATTGCTCAGACAGATCGGCCATCCGGCCGAGTTCGTTTCAACCCGCCACTCGGAGACACTATGTACAAGCGTATTCTGGTTGCCGTCGACGGCAGCGACACGTCCCGCCATGCGTTCGATGCCGCGCTGGCGCTCGCGAAAGCGCACGGCGCCGAGCTGCAACCGTTCTACGTCGTCGAGAACGCCGCGATCTACTACAACGTGCCGGGCTACGATCCGTCGGTGCTGCGCGATCAGCTCGTCGCGCAAGGCAACGAGCTCGCGAAGGATTTCACGAAGCAGATGCAGGCAGCGGGCGTGAAAGGCGACACGCGGCTGACCGAAGCGACGTCGCTCGTCGATGTGTCGTCGCTGATCCTCGAGGGCGCGAAGGCGTTCGGCGCCGATCTGCTCGTGCTGGGCACGCACGGCCGCCGCGGGTTCCGCCGTCTCGTGCTCGGCAGCATCGCCGAACAATGCGTGCGGCACGCGACGCTGCCCGTGCTGCTGATTCCGGCGGCCGCCAACACGGACGAGCAGGCCGCGTGAACGGTGTTCGACATCCGCGGCCGGTCGCGACGTTTTGTCACCCGACAGCGACAACTTGCGGTGGGACAATGATTCAGTCGATTCAACGCCGGAGTAAACGATCATGCTGACGCCCGTCGCCACACGCACCGCCGCCACGTCTCACGCCGGCAGCTGGGCTCCTCGCCAGGCCGCGCACTGCTCGACGTGCGCAATGCGGCACCTGTGCATGCCGCAGGGCCTGGCGCCCGAAGCGCTCAGCCGGCTCGAGTCGGTCATCTGCGCGGCGCGCCCCGTCAAGCGCGGCGAAGCGCTGTTCCGCGAAGGCGACGCATTCGACAACCTGTACGCTGTGCGCTCGGGTTCGCTGAAAACCGTCGCCACGCGCCATGACGGCCGCGAACAGGTCACAGGCCTGCATCTCGCGGGCGAAGCGCTCGGCCTCGACGGCATCTGCGACGACACGCATCCGCGCACCGCGGTCGCGCTCGAAGACAGCTCCGTCTGCGTGATTCCGTACAGCGCGCTGAAGGCGCTGTGCTCGGAAGCCGGCTCGATGCAGTTGCGCATGCACAAGCTGATGAGCGAACAGATCGTGCGCGAAACGTCGCAGACGATGCTGCTCGGTTCGCTGAATGCCGAAGAACGTGTCGCCGCTTTCCTGCTCGACGTATCGTCGCGCTACCTGAAGCGCGGTTACTCGCCGTCGGAATTCAATCTGCGGATGACGCGCGAAGACATCGGCAGCTACCTCGGCATGACGCTCGAAACGGTCAGCCGCACGCTGTCCAAATTCCAGAAGCGCGGCCTGATCGAAATGCAGGGCCGCCACGTGCAGATCATCGACTTCGACGGCCTGCATCACGTCTGACCCCGCACGGCGCGCGCATCTCGCGCGCCACCCGCGTGACGTTACCGATCAATCGAGAAACAGCGCGGCGCGCGCCTTCAGCGCCGCGCTGAAATCGTCGAGCCAGCCGATCGACAAACGCCAGCTCTGCCAGTAAAGATCGATGTCGACGGTCCGCCCGCGCGACATGTCGACCAGTTCGCCCGCCGCCAGCTGCCGGTCGACCATCCGGTCCGGGCACATCCCCCATCCCAATCCCGTTTCGCATGCGCGCAGATAGCCCGCGACGTGCGGTATCCAGTGCTGCGGCGGATCGAGATCCGCTCGCGTCACGCGCCGGATGAAACGCGCCTGCAACCCGTCCTTCGGATTGAACATCACGCACGGCGCGCGGCGCAACGCATCGCGCGTGATGCCCGCGCTGAAATAGCGTTCGTAAAACGCCGGCGAGCACACCGCGCGATAGCGGATACGCCCGAGCCGCTCCGACCGGCATCCCTGGATCGGCTCGGCCTGCGCGGTCACTGCGCCCTGCACGCTGCCGTCTCGGATGCGCGCGGCCGTGTAATCCTGGTCGTCGATCACGAGGTCGAGCAACGTCTCGCGCTCCGTGCAGAACGGCCCGACCGCGTCGATGAACCACGTCGCGACGCTGTCGTCGTTGACGGCCACGCGCAACATCGGCCATGCGCTCGCGATCTGGCCCGGCAACGCCGGCATCCGGCCGCCCAGTTCGGCCTCGAGCAGTTGCACGCGCTCGGTGTGCCGGCACAGCAGCGCGCCCGACGTCGTCGCGACGCACGGCTGCCCGCGCTTGACGAGCACGCTGCCGACGCGCTCCTCCAGCAGTTTCACGCGCTGCGATACGGCCGACGGCGTGACGTTCAGCTCCTTGGCCGCGCGCTCGAACGAGCCATACCGGATCACGGCCGCGAGCGCATCGAGCAGGGCGTAGTCGAGCATTAGATTTCCTTAATCCGCATTAGGTGAATTAGCTTCTCTTATTTTCATGCTGACCGCAGACTAGCGCCATCCGATTCATCCGTCTACTGCTTCCACTGCTGTCACCACCATGAACTGGCTCGCTTTTTCCCACGGCGCCGCACTGTGCGCATCGCTCATCGTCACCATCGGCGCGCAGAACGCGTTCGTGCTCCGCCAAGGCATCATGCGCTCGCATGTCGGCAAGATCGTGCTGCTGTGCGCGCTGTCCGACATGATCCTGATCGGCGCCGGTGTCGGCGGCGCATCGGTACTCGTCGAGCGGTATCCGACTTTCGTCCACGCGGTGCTGTATGTCGGCCTCGCGTATCTCGCATGGTTCGGCATCAACGCGCTGCGCCGTGCGTTCAAGCCGGGCCACGCAACGCTCGACGTGCGCGGCGACGCGGTCGCGCCGCCGCCGCAGAGCGGGCTCGCGATCGTGCTGATGACGCTCGCGTTCACGTGGCTCAACCCGCACGTATATCTCGACACGTTCCTGCTGATCGGCACGGCCGGCGCGCGCGAGCCGGAAGGCGCGCGGCTCGCGTTCGCGATCGGCGCGATGGCGGTCAGCGTCGTGTGGTTTCTCGGGCTCGGTTACGGTGCGCGATTGCTGGCGCCGTGGTTCCGCAAGGCCGTTGCGTGGCGCGTGCTGGACGGCGCGATCGGCAGCATGGTGCTGTTTCTCGCGGCGGTGCAGTTGCGCTGACCGACTCGCCGACGCACGGGCGGCTGCTTGCCGCCTGTCTGCCGATCTGCTCCGGTGCAACGCCGGGGCATCCGTCCCTCCCATCCGCTTCCGCCGACACGGCATCCCGCTTCCCGCAGCGCATCGCCGCCACGAAATTCAGCTCCAGATCCAACGCAGTCGTACGGACCACCAACGTGACGGACGATGCTTCCGTCATCTGTCGCAGGCCGTCCATCATCGCGGCGACGCGCCGCCTGCACGAATCCGATCGTTCGGCGAGAATGTCCGCTGTCCTGCGACAACGGCGCAACTGCTTCGCGCACCCCGTCGACTCGTCTCGCTCGATCTGGCCAATCGCGCAGTTCAATTCCGTCACCCCACCGATATCGGAGCAGAACATGGCACTACGCACTCTCGGCACATCGAACATCCAGGTTTCGCCGCTCGCCTTCGGCGGCAACGTCTTCGGCTGGACCGTCGACGAGAACGGATCGTTTTCGCTGCTCGACGCGCTCGCCGACACCGGCATCAACTTCATCGACACGGCCGACGTCTATTCGGCCTGGGCGCCCGGCAACAGCGGCGGCGAATCGGAAACGATCATCGGCAAGTGGCTCAAGCGTTCCGGCAAGCGCGAGCAGGTCGTGATCGCGACCAAGGTCGGCCTGCTTTCGACACGCGCGGGCCTGACGAAAGACAACATCCTGAAGGCCGCCGACGATTCGCTGCGCCGCCTGCAGACCGACTACATCGACCTGTATTTCTCGCACCGCGACCTCGCCGATACGGCCCCGCTCGAGGAAACGCTCGGCGCGTACCAGACGCTGATCGACGCGGGCAAGGTGCGCATCATCGGCGCATCGAACTACAGCGGCGCGCGCCTGCGCGAAGCCGCCGACATCAGCAAGCGCGACGGCCTGCCCGCGTACCAGGTCATCCAGCCCGAGTACAACCTGATCGACCGCGCCGACTACGAACGCGATCTCGAGCCGGTCGTGCGCGACCTGAAGCTCGGCGTCGTCAACTATTACGCGCTCGCGAGCGGTTTCCTGTCGGGCAAGTACCGCAGCGAGGCCGACCTGAAGAAGAGCGTGCGCGGCGATCGCGTCGCCGGTTATCTCGACGAGCGCGGCCTGCGCATTCTCGCGGCGCTCGACGCCGTGTCGGCGAAGCACGGCACGCAGCCGGCGGCAATCGCGCTCGCGTGGCAGATCGCGCGGCCGACGATCACCGCGCCGATCGCGAGCGCGACGTCGCTCGCGCAGCTCGAATTGCTCGGCGAAGCGATCCGCCTTCAACTCGATCAGGACGACATCCGGCAGATCGACGAGGCCAGCGCGACCTGAAGTCGGCGGCGGCAGGCCGCTCAATGGAATCGCGCGGTCATGCGGTTCCGCGACCGGCCTGCGTCATCTGTGCTCCGCTATCGCCGAAGTCGCAGTCGCAGTCGCAGATGCGGATGCGGATGCGGATGCGGGAACGATCGGGAATCTACGCGAACGTCTACGACCCAAAGCGGGCCGGCCACGTGAGCGTCGAATTCCTCGACAACACGATGGGATACGACAAAGACGTTTCGCTCGGACTGCCGTCGTCTTCGTCCAAGTAGGCCGGTCGCACCTGTCGGCAGCGCGTAGCGATACGCGCGCTACGTAGTCGAAAATCGCACTTGCGTTTTGACTCGCACGGCCGCTTCCGTTGACCCAGCCGGACATCGATCGCGCATCCGGCCGCAACGCCACGCTGCACGTGCGTCGCGCGCCGGCCCCGGTCTTTCACGGATTGACCGCGGCATTCGACGTGCCCGAGACTGCGCGGCAGCGATCCGGCCGCGCCGATCCTGTTCGACAGCGGCGCGCTGTCCGACCCGGCCGACGTCGACGGCCTCGTGCGCGGCGTCGCGCTCGCCCGGCGGATCATCCGCGCGCCGTCGCTCGCGCGCATCGTTCGCGAAGCCGAGACGCTGACCGATGCAGCACTTGCCGACTACGTGCGGCGCCGCGCGAAGACCGTCTACCACCCGGCCGGCACCTGCCGCATGGGCAACGACGCGCACGCGGTCGTCACGCCGCGCCTCGCGGTGCAAGACATCGACGGATTGCGGATCTGCGACGCGTCGGTGATGCCGCGCATCGTGTCAGGCAACACGAACGCGCCGACGATCATGATCGCGGAGCGTTGCGCGGAGTTCATGCCGGCGGAGTGACGCGGCACGTGTGCGCCGCGCTGCATCGTACCGAAAACAAAAACGGCGCGTGACATACGCGCCGTCGCCACATCGACTGCCGGGATCAGAATTCAGCCGCGCGCGCCGCATCGCGCAGCGCGATCGGCGACGCGCCGTAGCGCTCGCGAATCGCGCGGCTGAAGTGCGCCTGGCTCGAGAACCCCCAGCGGAACGCGATCTCGCCGACGCTCGTCTTGCGCAGCCGCGCATCCGTCAGCTCGCGATGCGCGTGCATCAGCCGTTCCGACCAGATATGCTGCGTGATCGACTCGCCTTCGGCCGCAAAAAGCCGGCCCAGATGGCGCAGCGACAACCCGACCGCGTCGGCAACAGCCTGCGGCCCGAGCTCCGGCTCGCCGAGATGCGTCGCGATGTACTGCTTCGCGGTCAGCAGGTACGACAACGACGCGCGCGATGCGCCCGCGCCGTTCACTTCCGCGTCGATGAGTTCCGCGATCAGCGTGCGCGTGTGCTCGGCAAAGCGCGCGGCATCGCGCTCGACCGGATCCTTCATGAAGCGCTCGACGCTCGCGCGCAGCGTCGCACCGAGCATCGCGCCCGCGCCCGGCTTCGGCGCGATCCGCAGCGGCAGCGCCGCCAGCTCCGCATCGAGCCGGTCGTCGAACGTCGTGATCGGAATATCGATCAGCAGTTGCCGCATCGGCGTCAGGAATCCGAACAGATAAGGCACGCGCGTGTCGTAGACGACGACATCGCCGGCTTCCGCAAGCAGGCACCGGTCGCGCTGGATGAAATACGCGCGCCCGCTCAGGATCTGGCACGCGAACAGCGATTCCTTCGGCAGTTGGCGCACCAACGCGGGACTGCGCTCGATCACGTGATCCTGGCCGCTGATGTCCGCGATGCCGAGGCCCGGCAGCGCAATGTCGGTCTTCTCGACTTCGAGCCCCGCCGGCGACAGCGACGAGCAGCGCAGGCCGACCAGCGTCGCGGCGTTGAACGCATCCCAGTACGCCATCCGGTCGCGCACCGGCACGTCGGCCGTCGAGCCTCGCGTGCGTGAAAAAACGGTCGAATTCGTCACGTCGCCTCCTGCTGGCGCCCGTCGTACGGGGCGGCATGCATCGCGGAATTGGGGGATGGATCGTTTAAACGTCGTGCGGTGCGATGTCCGGCCCGATCAAGCAATTCGTCCAGCCCAGTCAAGAGCGGCGCGCACCGGCTGGCTAAAGTCGAGCCCACGACACCCAAACACAAGGAGACAAACCGTGGTCGACAAAGCCGTAGCCGAATTCTGGCAAAACATCCCGCCGATTGCCAATCCGTTCAAGCCCGATGCGCTGCCCGAAGCCTACATCGCGAACGCGGCCACCGAAGACGAGCGCTATTACGTTCCGTTCACCGAAACGGTTTCGTCGCGGCCGCTGTGGATCTCGCCGTCGCAGAACAAATGGTGCGACATCCTGATGGCGAAGGAAGCGGGGCTCGTGAACCGGCACTATCACCCGCACGAGGTGTTCGCGTACACGCTGTCCGGCAAATGGGGCTACCTGGAACACGAATGGACCGCGACGAAGGGCGATTTCGTGTACGAGACGCCGGGCGAAGGCCACACGCTCGTCGCGTTCGATCACCCCGAGCCGATGCGCGCGTTCTTCATCGTCAAGGGGCCGCTGATCTGGCTCGACGAAGACGGCAACCCCGACGGCTATTTCGACGTGCATTCGTACATCGCGATGTGCAACGCGCATTACGAGAAGGTCGGCCTCGGCGCGCAGGCGATCGAGAAGCTGTTCCGCTGACGCGCGACGAGGCCCGCCATGACATCCCGCCCTTCCCCCAAGCTTGCATGGACGTATGAGAACAGGCTGCTGCTGATCCTGTTCATGACGTTCGGCTTCGTGTTCTTCGACCGCCTCGCGCTGTCGTTCCTGTTCCCGTTCATGTCCGCCGAACTGCACCTGACGAATGCGCAGCTCGGCATGGTGTCGTCCGCGCTCGCGCTCACGTGGGCGCTGTCCGGCGCCGCGACCGGCGCGTGGTCCGACGCGCGCGGCACGCGCAAGCCGCTGCTGATCGCGGCCGTGGTCGGCTTTTCCGTGTGCTCGGCGCTGTCAGGGCTCGTCGGCGGCTTCGCAAGCCTGATCGCGTTCCGCGCGCTGATGGGTATCGCCGAGGGCCCCGTGCTGCCGCTGTCGCAGTCGCTGATGGTCGAGAGTTCGACGCCGAGCCGCCGCGGGCTGAACATGGGTCTGCTGCAGGGCTCGGCCGCCGGCCTGCTCGGCGCGATGATCGGCCCGCCGGTCGTGATCGGCATCGCGACCGCATACGGCTGGCGCCACGCGTTCTACGTGTCGTGCATTCCGGGTTTCCTGATCGCGTTCTGCATCTGGCGCTGGGTGCGCGAAGTGCCGCCCGGCGGTGCGCGGCATGCGCAGGCTGACACCGTCGGCACGCCGGCGGCGGGCGGCGTGCCGATCAGCCGCTGGGCACTGCTGAAGGAACGCAACATCCTGCTGTGCGTGCTGATCAGCTGCTTCTTCCTCACGTGGTTCATCGTGATCATCTCGTTCGCGCCGGTTTTCCTCGTCGACAGCCGCCACCTGTCCCCCGCCGACATGGGCGTCGTGATGACCTGCCTCGGCGCCGCATGGGTGTTCTGGGGCTTCGCGGTGCCGGCGATCTCCGACCGGATCGGCCGCAAGCCGACGATGATCGTGTTCGCGCTGGTCGCCGCCGCGTGCCCCGTCGCGATGATTCACGCGAATTCGCTATGGGCGCTCTGCGCGCTCGTGCTCGCGACCTACACAGGCCTTGGCTGCTTCACGCTGTTCATGGCGACGATCCCGGCCGAAACGGTGCCGCCCCGCTCGATCGCCAGCGCGCTCGGGCTGATCATGGGCGCCGGCGAACTGATCGGCGGCTTCGTCGCGCCGACCGTCGCCGGCTTCGCGGCCGACAAGTACGGCCTGCAGTTCGCGATGTGGACGTCGGCAACCGGCGCGATCCTCGCGTGCGTGCTGTCGTTCGGCCTCGTCGAAACCGCGCCCGCCGTGCTGCGCAAGCGCGCGCTCGCCGGCGCCGCCGCGAACCGTCTCGATACGCAGAACCTCGGAGGACGCTGACATGCGTGCACTTCAATGGCATGGCCCGCGCGACGTCCGTCTCGTGGAAATCGACACGCCGCGCGTCGGACCAGGCGAGGTGCGCATCGCGGTTGCCTATTGCGGCATATGCGGCAGCGACCTGCACGAATACGCGGACGGCCCGCACGCGATTCCGGTCGACGCGCCGCATCCGCTGTCGCGGCGCACCGCGCCGCTGACGCTCGGCCACGAGTTCTGCGGCACCGTCGTCGAAGTCGGCGCCGGCGTGACGACGCTGAACCCGGGCGACTGCGTCGCCGTCGAGCCCGAATATCGCTGCCACCAATGCGCGTACTGCCGCTCGGGGTCGTACAACCTGTGCGTGTCGATGGGCTTCGCCGGGCTGATGGGCGACGGCGGGATGGCCGACTTCGCGGTCGTGCCGGCCTACATGCTGCATCGGCTGCCCGACGGCGTCAGTCTCGAACAGGCCGCCGTGATGGAACCCGCAGCCGTCGCGCTGCATGCGTTGCGCCGCGCCGAGCTCCGGCTCGGCGACACCTGCGCGGTATTCGGGCTCGGGCCTATCGGCCTGTTGCTGATCATGCTCGCGAAGCTGCAGGGCGCGACGACCATAGTGGCGGTCGATGTGTCGCCCGAGCGCCTCGCGGCCGCCGCGCGCTTCGGCGCGACGCACACGTTCAACGCGCGCACGCTCGACGCGTCCGTGCTGCGCGACGCGATCCGCGAAGCGTCGGGCGGGCTCGGCGTCGATGCGAGCTTCGAGGCGGCCGGTTTGCCCGCCACGTTCGAAGCGGCGATGCAGGCGCTGCGCAAAGGCGGCCGCGTCGTGATGGTCGGCCTGATGCCGCATGCGGGCTTCGATGCGTTCCGCGCGGTCAACGACGAGCTGACCTTCACGGCAAGCGTCGGCTACCGGCACGCATACGAAGACCTGCTGCGCATCGTCGCGTCGGGCGCGCTCGACCTCACGTCGATCGTCACGCGTACCGTGTCGCTCGAAGATGCCGTCTCCGACGGTTTCGACGCGCTGCTCGCCGATCGCACGCAGATCAAGATCCTGGTTTCCCCCGCGCAGCGGTCCGCCCGCCGCGCACACACTGTCGGGAGCATCGAACATGCGTCGTCCGTCGGCGTTTGAAGGCAAGACTGTCGTCGTGACGGGCGGCACGTCGGGCATCGGCGCGTGCACCGCATGGCGGTTCGCGGAAGCCGGTGCATCGGTCGTCGCGCTCGGGCTCGACGCCGCCGGCCCGCATGCGCCCGTGCACGAGCGCATCCGGTGCATCGAACTGAACGTGATCGACAGCGATGCGCTGACGGGCACGATCGCCGCGCTGCCGCGGCTCGACGTGCTCGTCAACGGCGTTGGCATCAGCCGGCACGCGGACGAATACCGGATGGACCAGTTCGAACTCGTGCTGAACGTGAACCTGACGTCGGTGATGCGCGCATCCGACGCCGCGCGGCCGGCGCTGTCGGCGCGCGGCGGCAGCATCGTCAATGTCGCGTCGATGTACACGTACTTCGGCAGCAAGGACCGGCCCGCGTACAGCGCGAGCAAGGGCGGCATCGCGCAGCTCACGCGTTCGCTCGCGCAGGCGTGGGCCGATCGCGGCATCCGCGTGAACGCGGTCGCGCCCGGCTGGATCGACACGCCGCTCAGCACCGGCCTGATGGCCGACACGCAGGCGTCGCGGCAGATCATCGATCGCACGCCGCTCGGGCGCTGGGGCACGACCGACGAGGTCGCGGAAGTGATCCTGTTCCTGTGCTCGCCCGGCGCGTCGTTCGTGACCGGTGCGGTCGTGCCGGTGGACGGCGGGTATTCGACGGTCTAGCGCACAGCGCGCGGCGTGTCGGCGGGCGGGCAGCCGCTCTCGATGCGCCGTGCGCGACCCGGTCCCTTTCGGTTGCACCTGAATCCGGATCATTCCGGTTCAGGTTTTTTCATATCAATCAGTAGTCCAATCAAAAAATATCCGACCCGATCGGAAACATGTGAGGAGCATTTGGAGATGACGAAAAAGACCATTCTGGCACTCGCGGCCTGCGCGATTCCGGCGGCGGCGTTCGCGCAGAGCAGCGTGACGATGTTCGGATTGATGGACGCCGGCCTCAGTTACGTCAGCAACGAAGGCGGCCACGGAAACGCGAAATTCGACGACAACATCTTCTTTCCGAACCTGCTCGGTTTCGAAGGCAAGGAGGATCTCGGCGCAGGCACGCGTGCGATCTTCCGGCTCGTGAACCAGTATTCGCTCGGCAACGGCTCGATCATCGGCGGCGGATTGTTCGCGCGGCAGGCCTACGT
The DNA here is from genome assembly GCF_025685725.1 of Burkholderia sp. BKH01. Taxonomy (NCBI): domain Bacteria; kingdom Pseudomonadati; phylum Pseudomonadota; class Betaproteobacteria; order Burkholderiales; family Burkholderiaceae; genus Burkholderia; species Burkholderia sp. BKH01. The sequence continues at coordinate 90,308 of NZ_JAOTQT010000016.1, forward strand.
CGGGCTGGAAAACGACCGTTACGGGAAGCTGACGCTCGGCAACCAGTACGAGTTCATGGTCGATGCACTCGCCGCCGGCGGCAACGAGATCGCGCAGGATCTCGTCGGCCTGTACGGCTTCCGCAACGGGCCGTTCGACAAGCTCGCGCTGCCGAACAACCCGACCGGTGCGTTCGACTGGGATCGCGTCGCGGGCAGCAATCGCGTCGCGAATTCCGTCAAATACACGAGCCCGTCGCTGTCGGGCCTGACCTTCGGCGCGCTGTACGGTTTCGGCAACGTCGCGGGGTCGGTCGGCGCGAACAACACGGTCAGCGTCGGCGCGAGCTACGACAACGGCCCGTTCGGCGCGGGCGCGGCCTATACGAACCAGAAATACGGCGCGTCGGCGGGGCTGCCGCCGACCAGCGTGCGCAACTGGGGCGCGGGCGCGCACTACACGCTCGGCACGGTCACGGGGAAGGCACTCTTCACGACCGTGCGCAACGCGCAGAACGGCGCGGGCGTGTGGTCGGCGGAAGCCGGTGCGGCGTGGCATCCGTCGCCTGCGTGGGTGGTCGGCGCGAGCTACACGTACATGAAGGGCAACGACACGCTCGACAACGCGCATACGCACCAACTCCTCGCCGCCGTCCAGTACTGGCTGTCGAAGCGCACGATGGTGTACGTGGCAGGCGTTCACCAGCGCGCGAGCCGCGGCAGCCACGCGCAGATCAACGGCGTGATGGATGCGAACGGCGCGTCGAGCGGCGCGCTGCAGTCGATCGCGCGGATCGGGTTCAGTACGCGGTTCTGACACGCGCGGCGGCCGGCCGCGCGAACCCGCATGGCTGGCCCCGCCTCATCCCGTCCGGCCATGCCCTTTACGTCGTCAGAAGCGGATCGTCACCGATTTCGGCTCGGTATACGCATCGATGAACGCCGACCCGTATTCGCGGCCGATGCCGGACCCTTTCGCGCCGCCGAACGGCACGGCCGGATCGACCAGCGTATGCATGTTCACCCACACGGTGCCCGCCTGGATGCGCGGTACGTAGCGCAGCGCCTTCGACAAGTCGTTCGTCCAGAGGCTTGCCGTCAGCCCGAACGGCGTGTCGTTCACCATCGCGATCAGTTCCTCCTCGTCGTCGAACGGCACGAACGCGCCGACCGGCCCGAAGATTTCGTTGCGGTACACGCTCGACTGCAGCGACTTCGGCACGACGAGGGTCGGCTTCACGTAGAAACCGTCGCGCGCATACGCGCCGCCGCCCGCGACGATGTCGTCGCCCTCCGCCTTCGCCAGCGCGAACGCATCGAGGCACTTGCGGAACTGCGGTTCGTTGCAGACCGGACCGATCATGCCCGCGTCGTCCATCGGATCGGACGGCTCGAAGCTGTCGAGGCGCGCTTTCAGTTTTCCGACGACTTCATCGAACTGCGAACGATGCACGAAAAAGCGCTCCGCCGACGCGCAGATCTGCCCGCTGTGCAGGAACCCGGCCTCGACCACGCCGTCGAGAATCTTCTCGACCGGCGTATCCGGAAGGAACGCGGCCGCGTTCTTGCCGCCCAGTTCGAGCGTGAAGCGCGTGAAGTTCGCGTTGACGGCTTCCTCGCCGATGATGCGGCCGGTCGGCACCGAGCCCGTGAACGAGACCTTCGCGACGCGCGGATCCCGGATGACCTTTCCGCCGACCTTGCCCGCGCCGTTGACGACGTTCAGCGTCCCGGGCGGCAACCCGGCTTCGGTGCCGAGCTCGGCGATGCGCAGCATCGTCAGCGGCGTGAACTCCGACGACTTGATCAGCACCGTGTTGCCGGTCGCGAGCGCCGCACCGAATTTCCACACCGGAATCATCACCGGGAAGTTCCACGGGATGATGCCGAAGACAACGCCCAGCGGCTCGCGCAGCGTAAACGACGTGTACCGCTCGCCATTCATGCTCGGAAACGACGGCGCCAGCGTTTCGCCCGCGATCTTGGTGGCCCAGCCCGCGTAGTAGCGCAGCCAGCGCGCCGACCACGCCACCTCGATCATGCGCGACACACCGATCAGCTTGCCCGACTGCGCGGTTTCGATCTGCGCGATCTCCTCGCCGTGCGCGTCGATAAGATCCGCGAAACGCAGCAGGATGCGCTCGCGATCGGCCGGGGTCACGCGCGCCCACTCGCCGCGAAACGCACGATCGGACGACGCGATCGCGGCCTCGATCTCGTCGTCGGTCGCCTGCGCGACGGAACCGACGACCGCGCGCGTCGCCGGATTCACGACTTCGATCCGTTCGCCGCCGCGGCCGGCCACCGCCCGGCCGTCGATGTACTGACCATGCTCGCGCGCGAGAAACGCTTTGACTTCGCCAAGCATCTGCACCAACGCCATTTGTTTTACCTCCGGAAATCGATTGGGATGAAAAATCGGTCAGGCCGCGTTCGCGATCAGATCCGACGCCTTTTCGGCGAGCGCGATCGTCGGCGCGTTCGTGTTGCCGCTCGGGATGCTCGGCATCGTCGAGCTGTCGGCCACGCGCAGCCCCGCGATGCCGTGCACACGCAGTTGCGGATCGACGACGGACGACGCCGAGTCCATGCCCATCCGGCACGTGCCCACCGGGTGATAGACCGTCTTCGCGGCGCCGCGCACCCAGTCCTCGATCGCCGCTTCGTCGTCGGGCGGGCAGTCCGGCGAGAAGACTTCGTCGACGAGCTCGGCGAGCGCGGGCTGGCGCAACAGCTTCAGCGCGAGCTTCGTCGCGCGGATCTGGCCGTCGACGTCCCGGCGGTCGGACAGATAGCGGCCGTCGATGCGCGGCAGGTCGTCCGGGTTCGACGAGCGGATCGTCACGCGGCCGCGCGAACGCGGTTGCAGATGCCCCGTCTTGATCGTGATGCCGTGCGTGCGGCCCCGCGTGACGCCGACCGGATCGTCGAACGAGTCGATCGTCGGCAGGAAGTGGAACTGGACGTCCGGTTGCCCCTGCCCGCAGGTGTCGACGAACGCGAACCCTTCGAGCACCGGCGACGTCAGGACGCCCGAGCGGAAGCACTTCCACTGGATGCCGTGCTTGAGCGCGCGCCAGCCGCGATCCTCGCCGTAGAGCGAGATCGGGGCCTTGATGGTCGCGTTGACCGACATGTGCAGGTGATCGTGGAAGTTCTCGCCGACCGGCAGCACGTGCTTGACCGGCACGCCCGCATCGTCGAGCACGCCGCGCGGCCCGATGCCGGAAAGCTGCAGGATCTTCGGCGAACCGATCGCGCCGGCCGTCAGAATGACTTCCGCGCGCGCCCGGGCCGTCACCTTGCGGTTGCCCTGGCGATACGTGACGCCCGTTGCGCGGCCGCCTTCGACCTCGATGCGCTCCACCAGCGCATCGACTTCGAGTTGCAGTTCCTGGCGGTGCCTGACCGCCTTCAGATAGGTCGCGGCCGTCGAGCCGCGCTCGCCGTTGAAGATCGTCGCCTGATAGAACCCGACGCCCTCCTGCCGCTCGCCGTTGTAGTCGACCAGGTAATCGAGACCCATCTGCTGGCCGGCCCGCACGAACGCCTGCGAAAGCGGATGCCGGTAGCGGATCTCGGTGACTTGCAGATGCCCGCCGTTGCCGTGATAAGGCGCCGTCAGCGACTCGTTGTTCTCCGCCTTCGCGAAGTAGCGCAGCATGTCGTCGGCACCCCAGCCCTTGCAGCCGAATTCGTTCTCCCAACGGTCGTAGTCGTTGCGGTGCCCGCGCACGTAAAGCATCCCGTTGACCGAACTCGAGCCGCCGAGCACGCGCCCCTGCGGCACCGCGATCGACCGGCCCTTCACGTCGTCCGACGGCTCGGCCGCATACGGCCACGTGTAGCGCGGAATGGCCTTGGCGATCCCGCCCGGCATGTGGATGAACAGGTCCTTGTCGTGCCCGCCCGCTTCCAGCAGCAGGACGGTGCCCTTGCGGCGCTCGACGAGATGGGTCGCAATGGTGCAGCCCGCCGACCCGGCGCCAATGACGATGTAGTCGAAAGTTCTATCGGACATCCTGGTATGCGCCGCCGTCGTCCGCGCAACGCTCGCCGGCGCGTGCTGCCGCCGCGTGCGTCGCCTGGCCTTCGGCGGAGTCTCCTTGAAAATCGGTGGTTGTTCTTGAAGGCGCGAGCCAGCCTGTGCGGTTCGTCCCGCCGCCGCGGGAATCGCCGCGGCGAAAACCCGATGCGAGCCAATGACTTGTCGACCGCGTTTCGATTCTAGAAGCGCGCCACCGGCGTACCTCGGCGTTGCGTGCACACTTTTGGCTTCAGCGTGCAGAACGGCGCGGCGACCGTACCGGCTTGTTTCATTTGCATTAACCTTGGTGCGTTCCAGGAACCTTCCCTCTCCCGGCCATGGCACATGAACTCGTCGTCAGCGCCACCAGCGGCAGCGCAAACCTGCGAGAGCTCGTCGCAGACAGTTTCCTGCCGCTGGTTTTTCACGACACCGGCCCTCTTTTCCAGATGTCGGTGCGCGTTGCGTCGGTGGGCGGGCTGCGCATGGCGGAGGTGGACACCACGGCCGTCCGGGTGGACCGCGATCGCGCGCTGGCCGCGCGCACGGAAAGCGACTGCTACAAGATCCTGTTCCAGATCGCCGGGCAAAGCCGCATCACGCAGCGCAACACGACGTCGATCGTCAATCCGGGGGAATGGGTGATCTACGACGCGACCCAGCCATACCGGATCGACTCCGCGAACGCGTCGCGCTTCGTCGCCGCGCTGACGCCGCCGAGAAGCAGCACGATGTGGCGGTGGTTCGTGGAACGTGCGGGCGTTCAGGTTCGCCAGACCGTCGGCAATGCGCGGCTGGCGCTGCAGTCCATCCACTTTCTGATGGACGGGCAGGTGCCGAACGATCCGGAAAGCCTGTTCGGCTTCGAGCAGTCGACGCTGATGCTGCTCGATTCGGTGATCCGCCGCGAAGCCGGCGATTCGCTTACCGGCGCCGACGCGCGCAGCGCGACCTTGCGCATGAATGCCGAAATCCATCTCGCGCATCACTACCACGATCCCGACCTGTCGCCGGACCGGCTGGCAAGCGCATTGAACGTATCGCGGCGCACGCTTTACAGCGCGCTCGCCGCAACCGACCAGACGCCGCAGAGCCTGATCCAGGAATACCGGCTGCAGGCGAGCCGGCGCGCACTGGAGGATCCGGCGGATACCAACCGGAACCTGCTGGAGCTGGCGATCGCGTGCGGCTTCTCGGACATCACGCATTTCGGGCGGGCGTTCAAGGCGCGGTTCGGATGCAGCCCCGGGGCTTACCGGTTCGCGCATCGAAATATTCCGGGGGCTTGAAACGCTGTTTCCGGCGGCCGCTCATTCTTCCGTATGCCGTAACGAATGCGGAGCAGCAACAAGACAGCAGCGATCGAAGCATGCAACGGGAATAAATCCGGCCCGGCTCCGGTATATCGGCGGTCGCCACGCCGTTCGCCGCACCGGACGTGCGGGCGTGCGACGCCCCACCCGAAACAGCGAGACCGCTCATGTCACAGTCCAACCGCACCGCCTACGCACGCTTCGCGATCGCCATGCACTGGTCGATCGCGATCCTGATCCTGTCGAACCTGTCGATCGGGCTCTACATGGATACGTTCCCGCACAACTCGTCGCAGTTCAACGGCATCCTGTTCTATCACGCGTCGATCGGCAGCCTGATCTTCATGCTGACCGTGCCGCGCCTCGTGTGGCGCGCGACGCACACGCCGCCGCCGCTGCCGGACAGCGTTCCGGCATGGCAAGCGCGGATCGCCGGCGCACTGCACGGCGTGCTGTACCTGCTGCTGTTTCTCGTGCCGCTGACCGGCTACGTGCACCGCCTCGCGGGCGCGCATCCGGTCAGTTTCTTCGGCATCGCGGATTTGCCGATACTCGTCGGCCGCGACGAACCGTTGCGACTCCTGACCGATGCACTGCATCGTGCACTGGTGCTCACGCTCGGCTTGCTGCTGGCCATGCACGTCGCGGCCGCGCTGAAACACAAGTTCGTCGATCGCGACGGCGTTGCCGGGCGGATGGGCATTTGAGCGGGCGCGGCGGAATCGGGCCGGCGCCCGCCCCTCGTCGCGCATCGCGTTGCGTCAGTCGTCGCCCTTCTCGAGCACGTTCTGCGTGAGCGCGACCGACGGAATCGTCGGCTTGAGCGACGCGCGGTGCGCGCGGCTGCTCAGCCACTTCCAACCGATCACGAGCAGCAGCGCGACCAGCGGGATCGAAGCGATCGTCCACGTGCCGTTCGGATAGTCGAATGCCATCAGGACCAGCACGCCGAGCAGGAACAGCAGCGTCAGCCATGACGTCACGGGCGCGCCGGGCATCCTGAACGACACGTCGTCCACCTCGCCGCGCGCGACCGCTGAGCGGAACTTCATCTGGCAGACGACGATGAATGCCCACGTGCTGATGATGCCGAGCGACGCGATGTTCAGCACGATCTCGAACACGCTCGACGGCACCAGATAGTTGAGCAGCACGCCGACGACGTAGATCGCGACCGTCACGAGGATGCCCGCGTACGGCACGGATTGCCCGCTCATCCGCCCGAGGAACGCAGGGGCCGAGCCGCCCATCGACAGCGAACGCAGCACGCGTCCGGTCGAATACAGTCCCGAGTTGAGACTCGACAGTGCGGCGGTCAACACCACCAGGTTCATCACCGAGCCGATGCCGGGCACGCCGAGCGCGCCGAAGAACGTGACGAACGGGCTCTGGCCCGCCTTGTACGCGCTCCACGGCAGCAGGCAGACCAGCAGGACGACCGACGCGACGTAGAAGATCGCGATGCGCCAGATCACGTTGTTGATCGCGCGCGGCAGCACCTTGCGCGCGTCCTTGCATTCGCCTGCGGCGGTGCCGACCAGTTCGACGCCCGCGAACGCGAACACCACGCCCTGTACCAGGACCAGCGCCGGCATCAGCCCGTGAGGGAAGAACCCGCCGTTGTCGGTGATCAGGTGCATGCCCGTGTCGTGGCCCGCGACGTGCCCGCCGGTGCCGAGGATCACGCTGCCGATCACGAGGAACAGCACGATCGCGGCGACCTTGATCAACGCGAACCAGAATTCCATCTCGGCGAACCACTTCACGCCGATCAGGTTCATCGTCGCGACGATGCAGAGCGCGACGAGTGCGAAGATCCACTGCGGCACACCCGCAAACGGCGCCCAGTAATGCATGTAGAGCGCGACCGCGGTGATGTCGACGATGCCGGTCATCGCCCAGTTCAGGAAATACATCCACCCTGCAACGAACGACGCTTTCTCGCCCAGGAATTCGCGCGCGTACGACACGAAGCTGCCGCTGCTCGGGCGATGCATCACGAGTTCGCCGAGCGCGCGCAGGATCAGGAAGGAAAACGCGCCGCACACCAGATAGACGATCGCGAGCGACGGCCCGGCAGCCTGCAGGCGCGCGCCCGCGCCGAGGAACAGGCCGGTGCCGATCGCGCCGCCGATCGCGATCATCTGCACCTGCCGATTGCCGAGGGTCTTGTGATAGCCGGCCTCGTGGGATTCGAGCCAGTTCCGTTTGCTGGTGTCGCCGGTCGGCGCGGGTTCGGGAATCGATGCCATGATCGCATCCTCATGTGCTTGCGTGATTGCGTTCGGACCGTACCGCGATCCGGGCCCGTCGGCGCCCGCGGCCGCACGACGCCCCATCACGCCGCGCATCGAGGCCGCTGCACGCCGGACATGGCGCGCGGCACCGTCAACCGCAAACGTATGCAGCCGTAATTCCGCTCACAAACGCTATGCAAATTTCGACTTGCATGGCTCCGAATCGCGCATGCGACACGAACGGAAAGCATTTCGAAATACGTCAGAATTTCGAAAGATTCGGCGCGATCCGTCGGGTTCGGCAGGACTCGTCCCGCACGTGGACTCAACGCTCGAGCCCCCCGTGGAAGTCATGACGGCCGATACGGCCACGACACCTCGGGCGCGTGTCTCGCCCGCTGCCGCGTGGAGCGCGTCGGCGTCAGAAACAGCGGGAGCACGAGATAGAACTGCTCGTCGACCGACAGGCTCCAGTACTGCGCGAGCGGCACGCCCGGTGCGAACTTGTAATCGGGTACACGCGCGCACTGTAACCACGTGTAATCGACTCGTGGATCAGTCCTCCGTACGCTGTCGATACTCTTCCGCCCGCCCGATTTCTCCACAGGTGCTGCTTCGCAGGATGGGAGAGATACCGGCGCCACGGGCGTCGTCACTCAGCAGCGTGTTCTTCAACGATAAAACGTGAAAGGAACTGCCATGTCTCATAGCTTGGATACCTTCAAATTCATCGATGTCCTGATTGCGTTCGATGTCGATGAGATCCTGAAAAAGAACAACAACGCGCTCGGCACGGAGCCGGATAAGGCAACCTCGCTCGGGAACGACCCCGATTCCGTCTACATGATCACCCCGCTGGCGGATGCGGCGGATGGCTATGGCCAAGGGTCGGTGCAAGGTGTGTACCAGGGCGAGGCCGGCAGCAACTTGCTGCTCAAGGCCAATGTCAACGACAGGATTTACTGGCGCACCGTGTCTCTGACGGACACGGAAAACTACAAGTGCTTCCTGTATCGCTTCAAAGCGATCGGCCGCAACCTTCTGGGCGAAGTTTCGTACCGCACCGAGAACGTCACCGAGCCTTACCCGGTACAGGGCTGGCCCGACGACAACAGTGTGAAAACAGAGCAGCGCGCGGACTACTGGGCGCAAGCCACCGTGCTCGCTCCCGGCCAAGAGACCTATGCGTTCGTCGTCGCCGTTTACGACCGGCACGCGCAACTGAAGGGCTACGTCACCTGGGATGCTTACCTCACCATCAGCAAGGGGTAATCTCGAACCGGCGCCTCGACAAGACCGCGACGTGATCGGCACGAGGCGCCCGGCAGCACCGGGCGGCCGGAATCGGCCCACCCGTCGCTTTCCGCCGGCGAATCCATATCCCGCCGCCATGAAAGGACAAACGGCCAAGTCATAGAAACAGCAGTGCCGGATTCAGTTCCTGTTCGCCGCACGGCTGCGCGCGCCATCCCAGTTCCACCGGAACCGAATAAAGCCGTCGCGCGCCAAAACGCGGCCAGAAATGGCACAGCCCCGGCGCGATGACCTGCACCACGGACAAGCCTATATCGGGCCGCGTCTTGTCGACGACGAGCACGTCGATGCCGGCCGCCGCGATGCGCCCGACGCAATGCGCAAGCGCCGCCGGCAACGACGCGGCGTCGATCGGCTGCCACGTCGAGCGCGTCGTGCAGCGCACGCCGTTCGCCGGATACAGGAATCCGGTTACCGACAGTTTGTCGCGATCCCACGGGTGCGGCGCCTCCGCCGCGACATCGAGCAACTGGTTGACTTCGGTCAGCGCCCGCTGCACCGCGATTCGGCCGTCCGGATGGCAGCCGAAACCGATCGAGAAGCGCCCGTCCCGCGGATTTTCCGCCAGCGCGGCCACGGTCGGCACCCCGAGATCGGTGGTGATGTCGAGCGCCCACAAACGCCACCCGAACGTCGCGTATTCACGCACGAGCGCGTCGAAATACGGATCGTCGAAACTCGCGAGATCGATGCCGGAGCGCGGAATCCGGTTGTACCACCAGATCGCGACCGCATCGCGCTCGATCAATTCGAGCATGCCCTGCAAAATCGCCTCGTCGACGCTCGATCCCGCCGCGCAGCCGTTGGGATTGTGTACGCATGCTGCGTGTGCCCGCGCACTGTCGGGCGTTTCCGCATAGCAGTAGCTCAGCGGTACGAGGTGGCGCCTGCCGGTCACGAGCGACCAGGCCGGCGTCCAGTCGATGACGTCGCGCGCAGTGAAACGCGGCGGCACCTGCTTTCGAACATCGCGCGTCAATGCGTTGATCGCGTCGCGCGCGTCGAATTGCCGTTCGCTGAACTGCTGAAGATCGTTCACGTGAATCGGTGCGGCGTCGCATGCCGGATCGGCGAGCAGGCTTTCGATGCTTCCGGTCAACGTCGCCTCGTCGCCTTGATACACGCTGCTGAACCGTTCGAGCGCCTCGCATAGCGCGCTCACGCGGGCCTGATCGTCGGTGCGGCCTTTGCCGGAGCAGATCCTGTCGAACCGGTTGCTGTCCGGCACGGCGGCCGGGCACACGAGAAAACCCGACGCATAGACCTTGCGCAGCCCCGCATGCCGTTTCGGCATCGGGTGCAGGTATGCGATCGCGCCGGTGACCGGGGATATCAGATGCACATAACGCTCGAACACCTGTTGCGGATCGACGGTACGGTAGCCGCCGTCGGCGCGCGCCAACGGCGCATGATCGGCGAGCAGCGGCGCCCGCGCCGCCTGCTCGCGCATCCACGCGGGATCGCCGCAGCACGGGCATTGCGGACGCTTCAGCACGCGGTGCCGCTCGGCGGCCAACGTGTCGATGCGCTGCGCCACGACATGCGTTTGCGACCGTTCCGATGCCGTGCGGTTGACCGCGATCTGCTCGACCGTCGCCGCCACGAGCGCCGCCGCTGCCGCTGCCCCGGCGCGCGAGGCGGCCGGCGGCAGACGCGTCGCGTCGCTGCCGTGATGGCGCGCAAGCAGCGCCTCGACAGGCCGGTTGATGCGAATCCAGTAGCGCACGCATTCGATGCACGGTGCGTCGGCCAGCGCGCCGCGGCCGGCCAGCAGGGGCCCGATCAGCGTCTGCACGCCACCGGCCGCCACGACGAGCAATGCCCCGCCGCGCGCGGCCACGCGGGCGGCGCACGCGGCGAGATCGTCGCGATCGTGCGTATCGGCGATCGCGACGGTCAATTCGGCGTCCGGCACGACATCGATGCCGACCGTGTCGAGCGCGCGCCTGAGCGCCGCATCGTCGGCGCCGAACGCCTCGACCGCGACGCGCAGTTGAACGACGCGCGCACAAGCCGCGTCGCCGTCGAGTCCGGCACGCTCGAAGAAGCCGCGCGCCGAATCGTCGTCGTGCGGTGAGTCGGCGCGCACGTACCCGCGACGCACCAGATGATCGAGCCGTGCGAGCACGTCCCATTCTCCAAACGTGTCGGCAAGCGATGTCACGATCTCGGCGATCGTCATCTGCGCCCGCAAGCAGGCGGCGATCCGCACGAAGATCGCGCCCGACAGCATCGCGCGTTTGAATTCGTCGACGACGAACAGCGTCTCGGGGCCCGCATCGAGCACGAGCAAATGCGGTTTGAAGCGCAACACGCGCGAAAGGTCATCAAGCATCGTCGGGTTCCGTGCGGCGGGTCAACGAACATCGCGCGACCCGGGCAGCCGGCCCAGGGCCGCGCGACGGTGCGCGGCTCGGCCGCGCCAGGTCAGCAGCAGGTGAACAGGTAGCTCGGCCCGGCGTCGCAGTAGGCCGCGAGCGCGACGGCTTCTTCATCCAGGTCCGTCGGTTGCTCCGGTATGCCGACCGTCATCACGTTGCGCGGCAGGTTCCAGCTCCCGCTGCCGTTCCGGTGGTTGGTCCAGCCATGATCGCCGCCCGTTTTGACGACCTCGATGTCGATGATCCACGGGCACTGGTAACCGAAGTATTTCGCGAGCGTCTCCAGCGGCTTCTCCAGCAGTTCGCCCTTGAACTCCGGGTTCCGCCATGAAAGCGCGATCGCACGCAGGTAGACCTTCTGAAACTCCAGCATCGATTCGAGCGTCGGATTAGCGTTGTTCTGTGCCATGTCGGTTTCCCCGAGGTCATTCCATGATGGTGATGTGGTTCGCGTTGTACGCGGCCAGCGCCTGCGCGAATTGCGCCTCGTCCGCCGGTGCGGGCGGCAGAAACAGGGTGAGCTTGTTTTTCCGGCCGGACGTCCAGTCGCCGTTGACGCTCGGCGTCCAGGCCGACGACTTGGTCTGCACCTTCAGGTCGAGCTTGAACGGAAAGTGATAGCCGAAATGCTCGCGCAACGCCTGGACCGGATCGGCCTCGAGTTCGGCGACAAACGCCGGGGAATGCCACGCGAGGGCGATCGCCCGGATGACGGTTGCCCGGTATTCGAGAAACTGTTCGTACGTCGGTAATCGAAGATCCTTGCTCATCGCTATGTTCTCCTGAATGACGAATGGAACCACTTACGGCAACGACTGCAACATCGCTTCGGCCAGCCTGGCAATGCGGCCCATGCCCGCCGTTGTTGCGATTTCGCATGCGCGCCGGCACGCGGCCACGCCGCCGCATCGCGGATCGGCCTGGCGCAAGTACTCGCACTTCTTCAGCAGCAGCTGTGCTTCGTAATACCGTTCTCCGGTCGACTCGCACCACGCGAGGCACTGCTCGATCTGCGCGAGCGCGGCGTGGTAATCGCCGCGCCCGGCATCCAGCTCGGCCAGCAGCGACGCGTAGTAGGTCAGGCCGAGCAGGCCGCCCGACTGCCGCTGCGCATCGAGATGCGCGACGACACCCGCGCGATCGCCTTGCGCCCACGCATGAATGATCGCGGCGTAGTGCCCGACCGCGCGCAGCCGATGCACGTCCGACAGACGCAGAATCGCTTCCGACAGCGTGCGGGCCGCGTCGCGATCGCCCGCCAGTTGGTGCGTGCGTGCGAGGTACATCATCGTGACGCCGAGCGTCGGCAAATGGTCGAGGCAGGTCGCGCAATACACCGCGTCGCGCGCCATCGCGAACGACGCCTGCGGATCGTCGTCCGTGCACCAGCGCACGCTCGCGAGCGATGCCATCGTCCACGCGCGCGTATCGAGCCCCAGGATGCGCCGATGGTCCACGTCGCGCCGCACGTCGTAGCCGGCCAGCACCGCGTCGAACGCGGCGCGGGCGCGGGCATAGTCGCCGTCGACCCACAGGCTCATGCCGCGCATCGCATCCGCCGCGACCTGGACGCCGGCATCGCCGCGCTCGGTCGCGAGCGCGTCGAGCCGCATGCTGATCCCGCGCACGGTGGGGCGATCGCCGGCGACGTGGTAGTAGGTCGACAGCGTCCATAGCGCGCTGATCTCGAGCTCCGGATCGTCGAGCGTCTGCATCTGCCGCAACAGCTGCTCCGCATGCTCGCGCACCTGCGGATCCGCCCAGCCGAACCGTGCCATCGTCGCGTGCGTCAACGTGGCGCGGATGCGTGCGCTGTCGTGCTCGCGTTGCGCGTAGTCGGCGTTGCCGAGCCAGTCGAACACCGACTGCCCGTAGCGGATCGCGTCGTCGTACCGGGAACGTTCGAGCGCGCGGCGCGCCGCGTCAATGCCGTGAGCGATCGCGTCCGCGAAGGCGCCCGCGCGCGCGAAGTGCCCGGCGACGCCGAACGCATGCGCACCGGCGCCTCGATCGGCTTGCGCGACCAGCGCGCGGCCGACGCGTGCGTGGTTGCCGCGCCGCACGGCCGGCGGCATCGACTCATACGCCGTGTCGCGAATCAACGCGTGGCGGAACGAATAGAAGACGCGATCCCGCCGATGTTGCGCGTACACGATCCGCTCTTCGAGCAGCAGCCGCAGATGCGCGTCGAGCGTGGCCCGATCATGCGGCGATGCGTCGGCGAGCAATTGCGCATCCACCTCGAGCCCGATGGTCGCGGCGAGCTGCGCGGTGTCGCGCGCGTCGTCGATCCGGTCGAACGCGAGTCCGAGCATGTCGCCGAGGCTGAGCGGAAGCGGATACGGGTCCGTTGCCCGCAGCCCCGCGAGCGAACCGTCCGCGCCGCTCATCGTCAGCTCGCGCGCGACGGCCTCGATGAACAGCGGGATGCCCGCCGTGCGATGCGCGAGCTGGTCGAGCCAGGCCGGATCGAGCGCGCCCTGGCCCAGGCACGCCGATATCAGGCGCTGCGCGTCGTCGCGCGGCAGGCGGCGCAGCACCAGGCGTTCGGTCGCGCCGCGCCAGCGCCCGAGCTTGTCGGGGCGCGACGTGAACACGATGCCGAGGGCCGCTGCGCGCGGCGAGCGCTGCAGGTACGCAAGAAAGTCCTCGGTCGAGCGATCGATCCACTGGACGTCCTCGACCACGAGCAGCACCGGAGCGCCGTTGCCGAGCGACACGATCAGTTGCTCGAGGACGTCGAACAGCGCGTGTTGTTCGCGCGCACTCGACCACAGAAGGCCCTTCGCATCGCAGGGCAGCCCCAGCCAGGTCGCGAGCGCGACACGGGCCGCCGCGTGATCGCATTCGAGCGGCGCGATCATGGCGTCGATCGCCGCGAGCGCGAAACCGGCCGGGCTGTCGGCGTCGATATGCCAATGCGCGCCGATGAATCGCAGGATCGGAAACAGCGCATGATTCTCACGCTCGGGCAGGCACCCGCAATGCGCGAAGGCGTGGCCCTGGATCCGGACGGCCTCGCACAGCTCGTGCACGAGGCGCGACTTGCCGATTCCCGCGTCGCCGACGACGAGCCGCGGCACACCGTGCGGCGCAGGCTCGCCGCGCGTCACGCGACGATGTCGTGCGAGCGTCTCCTGCCACGCGCGCATCAGCGCGTCGAGTTCGCGCGTGCGGCCGACCATCGGCGCACGCATGCCGGCGTCGAGCGAATCGAACGGCGTATCGGCGCGCCGCTCGCCGAGCAATTCATGAACCGGCTGCGGCACGAGGCCCGCCCGCGCCAGCCGCAACGCGGTCGGCCGATAGTCGGCATGCCGTTCGAGCGCGAGCCGCGCATCGTCGCTGATCAGGATCTGCCCGGGCCCGGCAAGCCGCAGCAACCGCGCCGCCGCGGCGGGTGCCGATACGCCCGACATGCGCGACGCATGTGTGAGAACTTGCCCGACGTGAATCGCGGCGGCCACGTCGACACGCCAGCTTTCGCCACCGGCGGGGCCGCCGGCCGCAACCAGCGCCGGCAGCCGTGCGCGCTCGGCCATCCGCACCATGTCGAGCGCCGCGCGCGCCGCGCGGCGCGCCGGCCGGTCGATGTCGCCTCGCAGGCCGAAATGGAACAGCAGCGTGTCGCCGAGCCGCCCGTCGACCTGCGCGCCATAACCGACGGCGATGTCGGCGCACTTCGTCAGCCATTGCTCCTCGTAGCCGTCGAGCAAGTCGCCGTGATCGGGTCCGGCGTGGCGTTGCCGACCCTCTCCGGTTATCGTCACGCAACAACACAGCGTGGTGATCTGCCGGTACTCGCCAGCCGTTGCGACCGTGTCGCGGCGCGGCGCGAACGGGCGCGGATGCGTGTGCCCGCTTGCGCGGCCGGCATCGAACTGGCCGACGAGCGCGGCGAAGTTGAGCGCGCGAAACGGCTCCGCGAGTTCGTCGGCCGACGCGGCGCGCTGTTCCGGATTCTTGCTCAGCGCGCGCCGCAATACCGAGCCGAGCGGATGCGACGCGATCGACGGAGGGAGCGCGACATCCACCGGGCTGAGCTGCTGATAGAGAATGTCGGCCACGCTCGCGCCGCGCATGACGACTTCGCCCGTCAGGCATTCGATCACGACCAGGCCCCACGCATACAGATCGCTCCTGGGCGTCGGCGGCTCGTTGCGCAATTGCTCGGGCGCGCAATAGGGCGGCGAGCCGAGCACCTCGGTTTCCAGCGTCGAGGTCTGGCGCGCGATGTCTTCCGTGCCGGGCAACAACGCGCCGATGCCGAAATCGAGGAGCTTCGCGTGCGGCCCGTCGTCGGCCATCGTGATCGCGATGTTCTGCGGCTTCAGGTCCCGATGCACGATGCCGCGCCGATGCGCGGCCGCGAGCGCGTCGAGCACCTCCGTCATCAACAGGCCCGTGTCGACGGCCGACAGCGGCCCCTGAGCCGCGAGCTGGTCGCGCAGGGTCCGGCCCTGCACCAGCTCGAATACGGCGAACAGCCGGCCGTCGGGCGCTTCCCCCTTGTCCAGCAACGCCACGATGTTCGGATGCCGAAGCGCCTCGCACAGGCTCGTCTCGCGCTGAAAGCGCGCGCGCTCCGTCGCGGTCCGCACGGCGTCATCCCGCATCAGCTTGATCGCGACGTCTTGTCCCGTCTCGCCGCAGGTCGCGCGAAACACCACGCCATTGCCGCCTTCGCCGAGCAGCGAGCCGAGCCGGTAATGCCGCTTGCCGGCAAGTTCCGCGAAAGGCGCGGCGGGTCGCCGGGGTTCAAGTACTTCCGGCACGACGGGCGCGCGGGGCGCTATCGACAACACAGCCGGTTCTCCCGTGATCACGAGTAGTGGACGACCGGGTCCGGCGCCGGACGATGCACGCCGATACGCGGCTCGGCGCCCGGCACCGACTGGCATTCGAGATGCTCGCCGCGCATGACGCGGAACGGAAAATCGCCGAACCGGACGCTGCCGCGCCGGCGCTCGACGAGCTGGCTCGCATCCAGCCCCGGCAGGGCCGCGAACTGGCTCCGGGCGCGGTGGATCTGCACGTTGACATGGGATGTATCGATGCCGAGCATGCGCGCCAGCCGATCGAGTTCGATCCAGCCTTGCGTGGCGGCGTCGTAGCCGGCCTGCATGTCGGCCGAGCGCGCCCGGGCGAGCGTGACGAGACTGTAGTGATGAGCGCGCTCGCCGAGGTCGACCACGCCGCCGCGGACATGCAGCAGCATGCGCACGTGCTCTTCGTCCCGGCTGACGAAGAACTCGAGCAGTTGCGCCGGCACGGCCGGATCGGCGGGCGCGGCGAGCATCATCGTCGAGCCGTTGCGCACGAGCGCCAGGCGCCACGTGACGTCGCCGGTCGATATTTCATCGCCGTCATGGAGCGCGCGCGGCGGCAACGTGTCGTCGCACAGCCAATCGCCGGCCGGCGACCGGACGATCGTGACCGGCTGCGCGGCGCGTGCGGCCAGGATCTGGCGCGGCGCGAGCACGATCGGATGCGCGGCGCCTCGTATCGGCCAGAGCGTATCGGCCGGATCGTCGAGCGCATCGACGCGCCACGGCGCAATGCCTGCCCTGCCGAACCGGATCACGTCGCCCCGTTGCAGCACCGCGTGCTCGCCGTCGCGCAACGGCACGCCCGAGACCGACGTGCCGTTGCTGCTGTGATCGTGGAGCTCCCACCGCCCGCCGATCCAGCGGATATGGGCATGGACACGGGACACCGACGCATCCCGGATGACCGTGTCGCAGCGCGCGGCATCGCGGCCAAACACGTGATACGCGCGGAGCAGGCATGCTTCTCCGGATGAATCGTTCTTGAGTATCGCCATGGCAGCCCCGCGTCGGATTCGCCCGGATCGCTCGAGTGACGCATCGGCGCTGCCGGGCAAGCGATTGATTCGATGATCGCGAACAATGTCGACTGTTCGCCGCTTCGTTACCTGATTTCTCGTCAGCTTCCTTTCGAATCGTTGCTCATCCGGTGCCTGTCATTTCGGTCAATTGAATTGTCGACCGTTTTGTTGTTTTAAAAGCGAGCAACTTGTTGAAAATCCTGCCAAATAAAATCACGTGCCGCAATCAGAATACTCAATTCGGCGTTTTATATTGCAATGCTTTACATTTTCGACGAATTTTCGGGTTGCAAATAAAGGGTCGAAAATCTTCATCGCCGTCCAATCCATGCCCGACGTGCGTTGCCGGGACGAGATCACATTGAATGACGAGGTGGATTCAAACACCTTTGCTGCCGCGGAAATTTTGTTTGACGAATCGGAAATAAATTAAACCATTTCGGTAATTCAAACAATTACCGCCGACGTTTTTAAAATCAGCATTGCTTCTTTTATTCCGGCAGGTCGTTGCACCACGGCGAGTTTCTCGCCGCGTCAGCGGCAGGCGAATGAGGGGCGGCATGGTTGTGCCTCACGATCAATGACTCGCAGCAACGGCGAAATCAGACCTTACGGCGATCGTCCGATCGACTCGCCAAAGAGGTTGAGGGAACGCATCGACGGGAACCCTCATCGCAAGCAGACACACACGGTCGCCCCTCCATCCCACCCCAATAAATCACCTTGACGACCTATCTTTCGATATATATCTTTAGATATGTTTTAAGACATATAGGACACGATCATGCGACACAACCCCTCCCGCGGCCATGCCCGATGCGACGGTCATGGCGCGCATGCCCGCCCTGACTGGTTCGCCGGTCTCTGGTACGCGATCGGCCGCCACCGTCGCGGCCATGATCCGTTCGGTGGCGGCCCGTTCGGCGGCCGTGGCGGGCGCGGCGGCTTTGGCGATTTCGGCGACGACGGCATGCCGCGCGGCCGCCAGTTCAGCTCCGACGATCTCCAGCTGCTGCTGCTCGCGCTGGTCGCCGAGCAACCGAGCCACGGCTACGAGCTGATCAAGGCGCTCGACACGCGTTCGAACGGTTTCTACAGCCCGAGCCCCGGCATGGTGTATCCGGCGCTCACGTATCTCGAGGAAGTCGGCTTCGTCGCATCGCAGGCGGAAGGCAATCGCAAGCGCTATGCGCTGACCGACGCCGGCCGCGCGCATCTCGACGCGCAGCGCGAACGCGTCGACACGCTGTTCGCACGCCTCACGCACCTCGCCCGCAAGATGGAATTCATGCGCCGCGCGTTCGCCGGGGAATCGGCGGGCAACGACGCGCAGGACGAATCGCAGGCCGGCTGGCTGCCGGAGTTCGTCGAGGCGCGCGTCGCGCTCAAGCGGGCGCTGCTGCACAAGAGCGCAGCCGGCCCCGACGAACAGCGCCGCATCGCGGCAATCATGCGCCGCGCGACGGCCGAAATCGAAGGCGGCACCGGCGCGTAATCCGCGCCGCCCCGTCAGAACCTAAGGAGAACGGATTGATGCAGAACACCTCCGAGCGCACCGTAACCCGTGTGCGCCATACCCTCAAGTTTCGCCTGCTGCAGGTCGTGCGCGTGCATGCCGTGACGCCGCATCTGCTGCGCGTCACGCTCGGCGGCCCAGATCTCGCGGATTTCGAATCCGCATCGTTCGACGATCACGTGAAGGTGTTTTTCCCGCCGCCCGGCGCCGAACGGCCCGCGATGCCGACGCTCGGCGAGAACGGCCCCGAGTTTCCGGAAGGCGAACCGAAGCCGGTCGCGCGCGACTTCACGCCGCGCCGCTTCGACCGCGCCGCGTGCGAACTGGATCTGGAATTCGTGCTGAACCATCCGGGCCCCGCGTCGCAGTGGGCTGCACAGGCACGCGTCGGCCAATGGCTGGGTATCGGCGGGCCGCGCGGTTCGTTCGTCGTCCCGACCGGTTTCGACTGGCACCTGCTGATCGGCGACGACACGGCGCTGCCGGCTGTCGCACGGCGCCTCGAGGAACTGCCGGCCGGTGCGCGCGCGGCGGTCGTGCTGGAAGTCGCGGATCGCACCGCGCAGATCTCGTTCGATACGCGCGCCGACGTGCATGAAATCTGGCGCTTCCGCGCCGAAGCCGACGCAGAGGACGGTGACGCGCTGCTGAATGCGGTTCGCGACCTGCCGCTGCCGCCGTCCGGCGACGGCTACGTGTGGGCGGCCGGCGAAGCGCTGTCGATGCGCGCGGTGCGCCAGCACCTGACCGGCGAGCGCGGCGTCGACAAGTCGCGCATCCGCGCGGCAGCCTACTGGAAGCGCGGCGCGGCGGCCGTGCACGAAACGCTGGAAGACTGACGCCAACCGGTGGTATCCGGCTTGCGGGCACCCGGCCGGCGAACGGGTGATGCGACCGTGGCGCCGGCGCACCGGCGGGCTTGGCATAGGCATCGCGGCTGGTATATATGTATGTCTGCGTCGCCGCTGTCGCGCGACAGCCGCCGCAGCCCGCCCAGGAGCGCCCGGTCATGACAAGAGAAAGCCACGCTTCGCCTTTCCTTCGCAACCTGAAGATCGCCGGCTATTGCAGCCTCGCCGCGGTCGTACTCGCGCTGTTCGTCGCGATGTGCGCGATCCTGAAGGAAAGCGCCCTTGAGCGCGACGCCGCGCAACACCCGGCCGATACGCCCGAACTGCACGATGCGGGCGGCGGCCCGTCCGCGTCGGCCGAATCGGCCCACACGCCCGGCTCGCCCGGCTGACGGTGTCCTGCCCGGCTTCCTCCCGCTTACGGCGCGTGCCGACGCCCCATCACGACTGCGTGCACCGAATCGCCGAACCGTTCGAGCAGCGCGGTCGCGCGTTGTCCATACAGGTGCGCGGTCAATGCCCCGGCCGTACCGACCAGCACGCCGCCGGCCATGTCGAACGGCCAGTGCACGCCCGCATAGATGCGCCCCCACGCGATCGCCACGGCCATCGCGACCATCACATACCCGGTGAGCCGGGTCGTGCCGCCGAGCATCAGGCCGACCGCCACGCTCCACGCGAACGTCATGTGATCGCTCGGAAACGAGCTGTCCGGCGCGTGCGGAATCAGTTGCGTGCCGACGCCGGCCATGAACGGCCGCGGCGAGAACCAGAAATGCCCGATTACCTGTGCGAGCGCGAGCGCCACGCATACGCCGACGCCGGCTTCGATCGCCTGGCGCCGCGTCGGGCGCGCGCCGAAGATCCAGGTCAGCAGCAGCATCGCGGGCAGCGCATAGACAAGCCAGTCGGCGGCGAAGATGGCCAGGCGGGCCACGCCCGGCTGCGGCGCATGCCCGGCGTTGATGGCGGAAAAGAGGGCGAGATTGAGGTTCTGCATGAATCCGGTTGCGTGGGACGTAAAGATTTGACCGGTTGCCCGGTCGGACACGAACGATGCTAGGGTGCGCCCGCTTAAGCGATGCTTAATGCGGCAGGCCCGCGGGACAGGGCGCGACCGCCGCGGCGAACGCACTTAGAACCTGCAGTGCAACACAAGTTCACGCAATTGTCATATTCGCGCGCGACCGTCTCCCGGAAAGGCTCACCTGGCATCCCGTAAAGACTCACCTTTTTCACATCGTGGCGTCATCTACGCGTGCGAGCATCGGGCCGCCGGGCGCCATCCAGGCCGTTTGCGTCGTTTGTCTCAATATTTGCGCCGTAAATCCGTCGAAATCGGCAACAATTAATTCCAAATGCGGCATCGCACAACGGCAACGCACAGGCATACGATTACGAGCACTCATCCACGAAGCGATCAACAACAAGGAGTCCGCATGAAACCCAGCGATGTCCGATCGAAAGCGTTTGCGATGCCGTTGACCAGCCCCGCCTTCCCGATGGGCCCGTACCGTTTCGTCGACCGTGAGTTTCTGATCATCACGTATCGCACCGATCCGGACCGTCTCCGCGAAATTGTTCCCGAGCCGCTGCAGATCACCGAGCCGCTCGTGCATTACGAATTCATCCGCATGGCCGACTCGACCGGCTTCGGCGACTACACCGAAAGCGGCCAGGTGATTCCGGTCGAATACAACGGCCAGGCGGGCGGCTACACGCTCGCGATGTATCTCGACGATCACCCGCCGATCGCCGGCGGCCGCGAGCTGTGGGGCTTCCCGAAGAAGCTCGCGTCACCCACCCTGCACGTGAATACCGATCACCTCCTCGGCACGCTCGACTACGGCAAGGTGCGCGTCGCGACCGGCACGATGGGCTACAAGCACAAGGAACTCGACATCGCCGAGCAGACGAAGCGCCTCGCCGGCCCCAATTTCCTGCTGAAGATCATTCCGCACGTCGACGGCACCGCGCGCGTGTGCGAACTGGTGCGCTACTACATGCAGGACATCAAGATGAAGGGCGCGTGGACGGGCCCCGCATCACTCGAGCTGGCGCCGCACGCGCTCGCGCCGGTAGCCGACCTGCCCGTGCTCGAGATCGTCGAAGCCCGGCACCTCGTCGCAGATTTGACACTCGGTCTCGGCGAAGTCGTCTACGATTATCTGGCTCAGTAACACGTCCGCAGTCCTTTCTCCCTGTCAATCCTTTCACCACGGGAATTCGAAATGAGCAACCTGAATGGCAAGACCGCAGTCGTCACGGGCGCCGCGAGCGGCATCGGCAAGGAAATCGCACTCGAGCTCGCGAAGGCGGGCGCGGCTGTCGCGATCGCCGACCTGAACCAGGACGGCGCGAATGCGGTCGCCGACGAGATCAACAAGGCAGGCGGCAAGGCGATCGGCGTCGCGATGGACGTGACGAACGAGGAAGCCGTGAACAGCGGCATCGACAAGGTTGCCGAAACGTTCGGCTCGGTCGACATCCTCGTGTCGAACGCGGGCATCCAGATCGTGAACCCGATCGAGAACTACTCGTTCTCCGACTGGAAGAAGATGCAGGCGATCCACGTCGACGGCGCGTTCCTGACGACGAAGGCCGCGCTCAAGCACATGTACAAGGACGATCGCGGCGGCGTCGTGATCTACATGGGTTCGGTGCACTCGCACGAAGCGTCGCCGCTGAAGTCCGCGTACGTGACGGCCAAGCACGGGCTGCTCGGCCTCGCACGCGTGCTCGCGAAGGAAGGCGCGAAGCACAACGTGCGCTCGCACGTCGTGTGTCCTGGCTTCGTGCGCACGCCGCTGGTCGACAAGCAGATTCCGGAGCAGGCGAAGGAGCTCGGGATCAGCGAAGAGGAAGTGGTGAAGAAGGTGATGCTCGGCAACACGGTCGACGGCGTGTTCACGACGGTGCAGGACGTCGCGCAGACGGTGCTGTTCCTGTCGGCGTTCCCAAGCGCCGCGTTGACGGGCCAGTCGTTCGTCGTCAGTCACGGCTGGTTCATGCAGTAACGTCCTCGCCTCCCTAATGGGAGGCGATTCCCACACCTGGCGATGCACGTCCGCATCGGAACTTCCTGTTCCGTTTGAGCGCGTGCTTCCATGTGTCGTTGCAGAAGTTCCAGACGTAGTTCACCGCACGGCTCTGCTTGTTCAGGAGTCCGTTGAGCGACTTCACGCGATAGCGGTAGACAAGGATCATGCTGGTCATTCTAACGATGGAATGCCGTCTGTCGACGTCACTCCTTTCCTCTCCGCCATCGATGGCGGGATTTCTCGGAGCAACTGATGAAACCGCATGCCCGTACAGAAAAGCAGGCCGTCGATGAGACAGACCTGCACGAAGCCGGCGCGCCTACCGCTGCGCGGTCATTGCCGTACGAAACGATCGCGCTCGTCCTGCAGGGCGGCGGCGCGCTCGGCGCGTATCAGGCCGGCGTGTTCGAAGGGCTGCACGAGGCGGGCATTCCGCTCGACTGGATCGCGGGCATCTCGATCGGCGCGCTCAACACCGCGCTGATCGCCGGCAATGCGCCCGAGCATCGCGTCGAGCGACTGCGCGAGTTCTGGGAAACGATCTGCCAACCGGCGTTCTTTCCGGCGATTCCGGCCGCGTTCGAATTCGCGCTGTTCAACAGCATCGACCAGATCCGCACGTTCTTCACCGCGTCGCAGGCTGCAAGCGCGATGATGCAGGGCCAGCAGGGCTTCTTCTCGCCGCGCTTCCCGCCGCCGCTGCCGGGCGTGTCCGACCATCCGGAAAAGATCAGTTGGTACGACACGTCGGCGCTGCGCACGACGCTGCTGAAGCTGTGCGACTTCGACCGGATCAATTCGGGCGAGACGCGCATATCGGTTGGCGCGGTCAATGTCGGCACCGGCAACTTCGTGTACTTCGACAACTCGCGCATCCGTCTCGCGCCCGAGCATTTCATGGCGTCCGGCGCGCTGCCGCCCGCATTCCCGCCGGTCGAGATCGACGGCGAGTATTACTGGGACGGCGGCGTCGTGTCGAACACGCCGCTGATGGAAGTGCTCCGCGCACGGCCGCGCAGCGACACGCTCGCGTTCCAGGTCGATCTGTGGAGCGCGCGCGGGCCGCTGCCGCGCACGATGGCCGACGTCGCGGAACGCACGAAGGACGTGCAGTATTCGAGCCGCACGCGTTTCGTCACCGATACGCTGCAGCGCGAACAGCGCTACCGCAACGTGCTGCGCCACGTGCTCGAGCAGGTGCCGGAAGAGCAGCGCAAGAACGACCCGTGGTGCGTCGAAGCCGACGCGATGTCGAGCGGGAAGAAGTACAACATCCAGCACCTGATCTATCAGCAGAAGGCGTACGAGCATCACTACAAGGACTATCAGTTCGGTCTGTCGACGATGCGCGACCACTGGTCCGCGGGTCTCGACGACATCCGCAAGACGCTCGCGGTTAAGGACGGCCTCGCGCTGCCCAACAACGACGCGGGCTTCGTGACGCACGACATTCACCGCCGCCGGTGATGCCGTGTGCGACGGATCGGCGCGATGCATGCGCCGGTCCGTCCTTTTCTCCGATCTCCGATTCGACATGCCGATTTTCATCGCACTGTTCGCGCTCATCGCCATGGGATGGGGCGCGGTTCACCTGTTTCACGTCATCGCCGCGCAGTTCGGCCAGCCGGTCGCGATCGCGGCCGCCGTGCTCGCCGCCGCGATCCTGGTCGCGCTGGTCGCGTGGTGGATCAAGCGCCGCCGCGACATCGCACCGAATACGAAGGAAGAAGGCTGGACGCATATCGTGCATCGCGCGTGGGGCGAGTTGCGTGTGTCCGCGACGCAAGGGCTGCTGTGGCTGTCGCACGACGGCGCGGACGGTCGTTATACGCTGTCGCAGCTCGACGGCTGCCAGGCCGCGCCGATCGGCGGCCGCTGGCATCTCGTCGTGCGCGTGCGCGACGCGGTGCGCAGCGAATGGCAGCTGCCGATGACGGACAAGCGCGATGCGCAGCGCTGGGCGCGCGTGCTGACGCTGGCGAAGGACAACCGGCTGTAAACCGGCTGGAACAGGCGAACGGATCGGCGCCGTCGTCGCGCAAGTTCAATGGTGATTTGCACGACGTCGCGCCGCTCACGTTTCGACTTTGCGCGCCTGGCCGGTCACGCTCGGTTCATCTTCCCGTAAAAGCTCACCTTTGGCCGGCCTCAGGCCATATCGTCACCCGCCGCGGCATTCAGGCCGGCCAGCGTCTCCGCCAGAAAATCCACGCACACGCGCACTTTCGCCGACGCCGCGACGCGTTCCGGATAAACCGCCCAGATGTTCGCGGGCTGGATCGCGTCCGGCAGCACGCGGCATAACGCGCCGCGTTCGATCAGCGGCCCGGCTTCCCAGATCGAGCGCAACACGATCCCGCGCCCGGCCAGCGCCCATTGCACGGCCACCTCGCCGTGGTTCGTCGACAGTGCGCCGCCAACCTTCACCGTGGCCGTTTCTCCACGCACGTTCAGCCGCCAGACGCCGAACGGGTGATCGCGCTCCTTGATCGCGAGACAGTCGTGCGACGCGAGATCCGCGAGCGAACGCGGCGTGCCGCGTCGTGCGAGATAGTCGGGCGACGCGCACAGCACACGGTAGTTCGCGGCGAGGCGGCGCGCGATCAGGTGATCGGAGATCTCGTCGCCGATGCGCACGTCGAGGTCGTAGCCTTCGCCCGCGACGTCGACGAGCCGGTCGAACAGATCGAGCCGCACGTTCAGTTGCGGATAGCGTGCGGAGAAGTCGAGCAGCGCCGGCGCGACGACGTGCCGGCCGAAGCCGAAGCTGCTCGAAATGCGCAGCGTGCCGCGCGGCACCGTACGCGTCGTCGACACGTCCTCGACGAGATGATCGACGTCGTCAAGGATCTTCTCGGCGCGCGCGAACACGCGTTCGCCGGCTTCCGTGACCGTCACGCGGCGCGTCGAGCGGTGCAGCAGGCGCGTGCCGAGTTGCGCCTCGAGCAGCGCAATGCGCTTGCTGACATAGGCGGGCGACACCGCGAGCTGCTCGGCGGCCGCGCTGAAGCTCGTCAGGCGGACGACCAGGCTGAACACGCGCAGATCGTCGAGGTTCGGTGATTTATTCACGATTCGTGGAAAGTCGATTAACCTTTCATGCGATTTTAATCCGAATGGAAATAAATAAAATGGCGTGACGTGCCACTGCATCCCCGGCAGCAGGCCGACCAGCCAAGGAGCTTTGCATGACCGACAGGACCTACAGAATTGCCGTGATCCCCGGCGACGGCATCGGCCGTGAAGTGATGCCCGAGGGCCTGCGCGCGCTCGACGCCGTGACCGCGCGCTTCGGCATCCGCTTCGACTTCGTGCAGATCGACTGGGCGAGCTGCGACTACTACGCGCAGCACGGCCAGATGATGCCGGACGACTGGAAGGCGCAGCTGTCGGGCATGGACGCGATCCTGTTCGGCGCGGTCGGCTGGCCCGCAACGGTGCCCGATCACATTTCGCTGTGGGGCTCGCTGCTGAAATTCCGCCGCGAGTTCGACCAGTACATCAACCTGCGGCCCGCGCGCCTGTTCGACGGCGTGCCGTCGCCGCTCGCCGGCCGCCGCCCGGGCGACATCGATTTCATGATCGTGCGCGAGAACACCGAGGGCGAATATTCGTCGGTCGGCGGCACGATGTTCGAAGGCACCGACCGCGAAGTCGTGATGCAGCAGTCGATCTTCACGCGTCACGGCACCGAGCGCGTGCTGAAATTCGCGTTCGAGCTCGCGCAGCGGCGCGCGAAGCGCCTCACCGTCGCGACGAAGAGCAACGGCATCGCGATCAGCATGCCGTGGTGGGACGCGCGCGCGGCCGAGATGGCCGAACGCTATCCCGAAATCGTCGTCGACAAGCAGCACATCGACATCCTGTGCGCGCGCTTCGTGCTGCAGCCGGACCGCTTCGACGTCGTCGTCGCGTCGAACCTGTTCGGCGACATCCTGTCGGATCTCGGGCCGGCCTGTACGGGCACGATCGGCATCGCACCGTCGGCGAACCTCAACCCCGACCGCACGTTTCCGTCGCTGTTCGAACCCGTGCACGGCTCCGCGCCCGACATCGCGGGGCAGTACATCGCGAATCCGGTCGCGATGATCTGGTCGGCGGCGATGATGCTCGACTTCCTCGGCAACGGCGCGGGCCGCGAACGCGAAGCACACGATGCGATCGTCGCCGCGACCGAGGAGGTGCTGCGCGCAGGGCCGCATACGCGCGATCTCGGCGGCAGCGCGGGCACGCAGGAAGTAGGCGAGGCGATCGCCGCACGGATCGCAGGCTGACAGCCAGGCCCGGCGCGAGCGATCGCGCCGGGTAGCGGCTTCACGAATCGACCGGCGGTGAGCGACACGCGATGCGGCTGCGCACCTGTGCGGGTTCCGATGCGTGCGTGGTGAAGTCGAGCGGTGAGCAACGACACACTGCAACGCGCACTGCTTGCAGTGTCTTTCGTTGAAATTGATCCGATCGGTGAGTTGCACATCATGTTCACGCACACCGATCGCCAACGCACTGCCGAACCGACTCGATCGGTGAGATGCATCTCATGGTGAAGCACACCGTTGCGCGTCGATACGTGCATGACTCGATATCGTCGAACCGGTCCGATCAGTGAGTTGCATCGCATGATGAAGCACACCGTTGCACATCGATACGCGCATGACGCGATATCGACGTGACATGGCCGCCTCACCCGGCGCGATGCCACGTCGATCTGCGCGAAGCACACCGCCTGACGCGACATTTCACCCGGTCCCGAAAAATCTCACCTTTAGCGCATCAACTCCCGAATTTCCTCACCATCGAGCACGGCCGATGCGTTCGCCGAGCCGCTGAACTGGCGCGGCGAGCACGTCACAGCCCGAGATCGGACAGCCCCGGATGATCGTCCGGACGGCGGCCGAGCGGCCAGTGATAGAGACGGTCCGCCTCGCGAATCGGCAGGTCGTTGATGCACGCGTAACGATGCGCCATCAGCCCGTTTTCGTCGAACTCCCAGTTCTCGTTGCCGTACGAACGGAACCAGTTGCCTGCATCGTCATGCCATTCGTACGCAAAGCGCACCGCGATGCGATTGCCTCCGAACGCCCACAGCTCCTTGATCAAACGATAGTCGAGCTCGCGCGCCCATTTCCGCTGCAGCAGCCCGACGATCTCGTCGCGGCCGGTCACGAATTCCGCGCGATTGCGCCATCGGCTTTGCGGCGTATAGGCGAGCGACACGCGGTGCGGATCGCGCGTGTTCCACCCGTCCTCGGCGGCGCGCACCTTCTGGCGCGCCGTTTCGAGCGTAAAGGGCGGAACGGGTTGACGGACTTCGGGGGAAGCGGACATGGGTTGCTCCTGTTCAGGGTTCTGGCCGCGGACGACCGCGGCCGGTTCGGATTCGCTGCATCGACTACCGCGAAACGGTGTCGAGCAGCAGTTCGGCTGTCGCGCGTGCATCGCGCGCGGCGTTGGCATCGCCGCTGACGAGCGCCACGCCGATCGCGCCGTCGATCAGCACGAGCCACTGGCGCGCAAGGCGCGCGAGCCCGCGACGCTCGATTCCCGTTGCGTCGGCATACGCATCGAACCGCTCGCGCACGAATGCCAGCAGGCGCGCCTTGTGCATACGCGCGACGACGCGCACGGGATCGTCGGCGTCGGGAGTCTCGCCCGACGCGTTCAGGAAAGCGCAGCCATGAAAGTCGTGCTGCCCGAACCAGTCGCGCAGCACGTCGAACATGCCGAGC
The DNA here is from genome assembly GCF_025685725.1 of Burkholderia sp. BKH01. Lineage (NCBI taxonomy): Bacteria > Pseudomonadati > Pseudomonadota > Betaproteobacteria > Burkholderiales > Burkholderiaceae > Burkholderia > Burkholderia sp. BKH01. The sequence continues at coordinate 118,541 of NZ_JAOTQT010000016.1, forward strand.
AACTGCGCGCGCGGCGCGTTGCCGCGTGCATGGGTTGCATCGACGAACCAGCGCATCCAGCGCTCGTCGCGGCGCTCGAGCGCCGCGACCACCAGCGCCTCTTTCGATTCGAACTGCGAATAAAAGCTCTTTCGTGCCGCGCCGGATCGTTTCACGATCGCATCGACACCCGTTGCGTGGATGCCGCCCGAATAGATCAGCGCTTCGGCCGCATCGAGCAGCCGGTCGCGAACGCCCGGTTCGCCGGAAGTGTCGTGTCGTGTGTTCATGCGTTTACGGTAGAACGATCGTTCTCCCTCGTCAACTCCTGTGTGAAATGGCCATGTCGGCGAAAGGGCTGAATCGCGGCCTGGCCACACAGCCGCCGTGCGATGCGGCCCGCCGCGTTTACGACATTTTTTCTTGAAGCGGATGCGTGACGCTCACTACACTTCGGTCACCCTGTCTGGGCGAAAGGACATCATGCAGCGACCGGAATCCGCGCGCCCCGCGCGCGCCTATGCGGCTTATGCCAAGCGGCTCGACGGCCGCGTCGTCGTGCGGCGCTTCGATCCGCGCAGCGATTCGTACGACGCGCTGACCGCACTGCTGCATCGCGCGTTCGCGCCGCTCGGCGCGCTGGGCTTCAACTGCCCGTGCGTCGACCAGCCGGCATCGGCGACACGCGAACGCGTGCTCACCGGCGAGTGCTTCGTCGCGCTCGGCAATGCGCATCTGGTCGCGACGATAACGATGCGTTCGCATGACCCCGATTCACGCTGCGATCCGTATCGCAGCCGGCGCGTCGCGACACTCGGCCAGTTGGCCGTCGATCCCATCTGGCAGGAACGCGGCATCGGCCGCTCGCTGCTCGCGTTCGCGCAACGGCGGGCGGCCGCGCGCGGCGCGACGCACCTCGCGCTCGACGCGCCGTATGCGGCGGTCCGGCTCATCGATTTCTATCGTCGCGAAGGGTTTCAACCGGTCGACGTGATGCGCTTCCCGGGACACAACTACGACAGCGCGATCCTGTGCAAATCCGTCAGCGTCGCGGACAACCGCATGCGTGCCTGCGACACGGCGCAGATCGACGTTGCGCGGCAAGCCGGTGCGGCGTCATGAAACACGATGTGCCGAAGCACGATAGCGATGACGATCGCGCGCAGCGCGCCGTCCGGCAAGCACGCGTGCGTGCGGCGCTGCGGCTGCGCGGTGTGATGAAGCTGACGATCGTCACGATCGCGGCCGCGCATGCGCTGACATTCGCGTTCGAAGGCCTGCTCGTCGCGGCCGGTTTCGCGCCCGAAGCCGCGACGTTGCTACTGTTCCGTTTCGTGACTTGCGCGCTCGTCAGCTTCTGGCTGCAAGCCGATGCGCTGCGCGCCTGTCGTTACGCGGTGCAGCACGGGTTCGTCACGGTTTCCGGCACGCACGACGATCCGATCGACGTTGCCCCGCAGTGCCCGAAGCGCTGGCTCGTCGTGTTGAATCTCCAGCTCGAACCGCAATGGTTGAAGGGTGAACAGAGCAAGTAGCGGGCAGCGCACCGGTCGATGCAGATTGCCGTGTGTATGAGTGAGTCGTAACGAGGTTCACCGACTCACGGTTGACGTCCCGGTTCGGCACGGCATCGCATGTGGTGCGTAGCGAGCGATCGACCGACAAGCGAGCAGTGAAGCGTGCGGAACAGGAAGAACAGGCGCCGAATGGCGCGATGGGGTGAAGCTCGGCGGGGGCTGACAGGTGAAGTGAACGTGCGATTGCGAGTCACCGATACGCGATCGCGTCGCGATTCGACGCGCAAACACAGCTCCCGAATAATCTCACCTCAAGCCCGGATTCGCGCATTCCGACTTCGACGACGCACGTGTAAACGAAAGCGGGGCTACGCGACAAACAAGTCGCGCTGCCCCTTCGGCACTCAGGCCGTCCAGTCGAGAATCACCTTGCCGCTTTCGCCGGACAGCATCGCGGCGAAGCCTTGCTCGTAATCGTCGGCCTTGAAGCGATGCGTGATGATCGGCGACAGGTCGAGACCGCTCTGCAGCATCGCGACCATCTTGTACCAGGTCTCGAACATCTCGCGGCCGTAGATGCCCTTGATCTCGAGCCCCTTGAAGATCACCTGGTTCCAGTCGATCGCCGTCTGCGCGGGCGGGATGCCGAGCAGCGCGACCTTGCCGCCGTGATTCATCGCCTCGAGCATGCTCGTGAACGCGCTCGGCACGCCCGACATCTCGAGACCGACGTCGAAGCCTTCGGTCATGTGCAGGTCGGCCATCACGTCGCGCAGCGACTCGCGAGCGACGTTGACCGCGCGCGTCGCGCCCATCTTGCGCGCGAGTTCCAGCCGGTAGTCGTTGATGTCGGTGATGACGACGTTGCGCGCGCCGACGTGCTTCGCGATCGCGACGGCCATGATGCCGATCGGGCCCGCGCCGGTGATCAGCACGTCTTCGCCGACGAGGTTGAACGACAGTGCCGTGTGCGTCGCGTTGCCGAACGGATCGAAGATCGACGCGAGATCGTCGGAGATCTCGGGCGGGATCTTGAACGCGTTGAACGCCGGAATCGCCAGATACTCGGCGAACGCGCCTTCGCGGTTCACGCCGACGCCGACCGTGTTGCGGCACAGATGCCGGCGCCCCGCGCGACAGTTGCGGCAAAAACCGCACGTGATGTGGCCTTCGCCGGACACGCGATCGCCGATCGCGAAGCCGCGCACTTCCTGTCCCATCTCGACGATCTCGCCGACATATTCGTGACCGACGTGCATCGGCACGGGAATCGTCTTCTGCGCCCAGTCGTCCCACTTCCAGATATGGATGTCGGTGCCGCAGATCGCCGTGCGGCGAATCTTGATCAGCACGTCGTTGTGGCCGACTTCGGGACGCTTCACACGCGTGAGCGTGAGGCCGGGGCCGCGCTCGAGCTTTGCCAGTGCTTTCATGGTCGCGCCTCCGTCAGACGATGCCGAGCGACTTGCCGACGCGCACGAACGCGGCGACCGCCTGGTCGATCTGTTCGGGCGTGTGCGCGGCGCTCATCTGCGTGCGGATGCGTGCGCGACCGCGCGGCACGACGGGGAACGAGAAGCCGATCACGTAGACGCCTTCGCCGAGCAGCTGGTCGGCCATGTTCGTGGCGAGCTGTGCGTCTCCGAGCATCACCGGGATGATCGGATGCGCGCCGGACACGAGCGTGAAGCCCGCTTCGGTCATCTGCTCGCGAAAACGCGCGCCGTTCTCGCGCACGCGCTCGCGCAGCTTCGCGCCTTCGTCGCTGCCGAGCAGTTCGAGCACCTTCAGCGATGCCGCGGCGATGCTCGGCGTGAGCGTGTTCGAGAACAGATACGGGCGCGAGCGCTGGCGCAGCAGTTCGACGACCTCGCGGCGCGCGGCGACATAGCCGCCCGATGCGCCGCCGAGCGCCTTGCCGAGCGTGCCCGTGATGATGTCGACCCGGCCTTCGACGCCGCAATGCTCGGGCGTGCCGCGGCCGTGCGCGCCGATGAAGCCGACCGCGTGCGAATCGTCGACCATCACGAGCGCACCGTAACGATCGGCGAGATCGCAGATGCCTTTCAGGTCGGCGATGATGCCGTCCATCGAGAACACGCCGTCGGTCGCGATCAGCTTGTGGCGCGCGCCCGCCGCATCGGCCTCCTTGAGCTTCGCCTCGAGGTCGGACAGGTCGTTGTTCCGGTAGCGGAAGCGCTTCGCCTTGCACAGGCGGATGCCGTCGATGATGCTCGCATGGTTCAGCTCGTCGCTGATCACCGCGTCGTTCTCGTCGAGCAGCGTCTCGAACAGCCCGCCGTTCGCATCGAAGCAGCTCGAATAGAGGATGCTGTCCTCGGTGCCGAGAAACGCGGCCAGCGCGCTTTCCAGTTGCTTGTGCACGGTTTGCGTGCCGCAGATGAAGCGCACCGATGCCATGCCGAAACCGTCCTGGTCGAGGCCGGCCTTCGCCGCGTCGATCAGGCGCGGATCGTTCGCCAGACCCAGATAGTTGTTCGCGCAGAAATTGAGCACGCCGGCACCGCCGGCGAGCCGCACGGCCGCCGCCTGGGGGCTCGCGATCTCGCGCTCGGTCTTGTAAAAACCGTCCGCGCGGATCTGGTCGAGCGTCCCGCGCACCTGGGCGAGAAAGGCATCACGCATCGCAAAGCTCCTGACAGGGATTCGCATTCCGCGGCGCGTCGCTCGTGGCGGCGGCGCAACGGCCTGCTACTGTTATAGTCGGTCGTTCGGTTGACCGCATTTATCCAATATTCCGAACTAGAATTCGAAATACCGAACAACTCTAAGCGAACGGAATTCAAATGGCAAGTTCCTCCGGATCGCGGCGCACGCCTGCCGGCGCCGCACCGCAGCCGCCGGCCGCCACGCCGCCGCGGGTCGGCGAGCAGATCCAGCGGCTGCGCAACGAGCGCAAGCTGACGCTCGACGACCTGTCGCGCGCGGCCGGCGTATCGAAATCGATGCTCTCCGAGATCGAGCGCGACAAGGCCAACCCGACGATCGCCGTCGCCTGGCGGCTGACCAACGCGCTCGGCATCACGCTCGACGAGCTGTTCTCGCAGCCGAAGGCGCCAGAGACGATCCGTGTAGACGGCCCGCACGACATTCCGACGCTCGCCGGGCACGACGGCCGGTACCAGTTGCGTGTGTGGGGCCCGATCGATCTCGCCGGCAAGTTCGAGTGGTACGAGCTGACGCTGCCGGGCGGCGGCGCACTGGTATCGAACGCGCACGAACCCGGCACGCGCGAACACCTCACCGTGCTGCAGGGCGCGATGGAAATCGAAGCCGCGGCGGCCAGCCGGCGCCTGAAGGCCGGCGACACCGCACGCTACCCGGCCGACGAGCCGCACGCGATCCGCAATCCCGGCAAGGCCGAAGCGCGGGCACTGCTGATCGTGATACATCGCTGACGGCGCGTATAGCTGGCCAAAGGGCCTGTTGCGGAAAATACTGTATGTTTGTACAGTATACGAACATTCCGCCATGCATGGGCCGGAGCCGGCGCACGGAGGCGCCCGCCCCGGTCGACAGGAGCCTGCGATGACAGAAGAACAAGATTTGGCCGCACTCAGCTTCAAGGCCGCCGCGCACGATCTCGAGCTGATCGTTCGCCATATTGCCGGGCGCTACATCCGCCAGCGCGTCCCGCTGACGTGGCGCCTGCTGCACGCGATCGAAGCCGAGGCGCTTGCCGATCTCGGCTTTGCCAGCCGGCACGACGCCGGCATGCGTCAACTGTTCGAACGGCCGTCGGACATGACGTTTCCCGAAACGGACGATCCGATCGACTTCGGGCGCTCGAATGCGCTGCCCGCCGTCTTTTCGTTCGCGGTTCTCGCATACGAAGCGGCGGCAACGTCGCACGACACGGCCCCCCCCGCGCGCGCTCACCGTCCGTCCAAGGCGTGGGGCGACTGACTGCCGACCCGGGCCGCCGCGCATGGCGGCCTGTCCAGCCTTTAGCTGCCCGAGACGTTGCGAAAAGGGCTACGATATACGCAACTAACGGAATAAATAACATGTCCCTTCCCGCCTCTCCCGACACTCCGGCACGCCCGGAAGAGAAGGATCTGTTCGACCGCGGCGCATCCGACTGGATCGTATCGCCCGAAGCCGCATTCGATGCGTGGCTAGCCATGCAGGACTATCGCCGCTCGTCGGCCGACGTCTATCGCACGCAATGGGGCGCGTTTCTCACGTGGATGCGCGCGCATCAGAAGAATCTGGCAACGGTCGATACGGCAACGATCGCGAACTTCGTCGGCGAATTGCCGATCCGGAAAACCCAGCGATTGCGCTATCTGAGGCTGATCGAGCGTGTGCTCGACCACATCCGGCGCACCGAGTATGCATCGACCAACCCGGCCCGTTTCATTGCTCAGGATGGCGAAGCGAACTGGCGCAAGGCACGCGACAACGAGCCGACCGGTTTCCTGACACCGGCCGAACGCGCAACGTTGCTCGCGTATCTGTTTTCGCCGATCGGCGTATCCGGTTCCGCGTACTGGAAGGAGCGGCGCGATCGCGCGCTCGTCGCCGCGTTTCTCGGCGCCGGCATTAAAACCGGCGAAGCGCGTTCACTTACGATTAGTTGCGTCAATACGAGCGGAACGTCGCTGCAGATCCAGTCAGCGCACCCGGCTTACGCGCGCGAAACCCATCTGGCGTCGTTCGCGATCGCGCTGCTCGAAGCGTGGCTCACGGAGCGCAAGCGCCAGGAAATTCCGGGCGAGCTCGTGTTCCCTGCGTCGCATGCCGGGCGGCCGATGCACAAGGCGACGATGCTGCGCGCGATCGATGCGATCGTCGAATCAGCCGGGCTCACGTCGTCGCGCACCGCGCGCGCGAGCCCGCAAACGCTGCGCAATACCTACGCGGCCGAACTGTTCGAAAACGACGTGCCGCCCGAACGGGTCGGCAAATGGCTGGGCTTCATGCGACCGATCTCGTCGAACCGCCTGCATCGTGCATGGAAAAACTGGCGCGATGGCCTGACCGACAGCAACGGTGACGGTGACGGTGACGCGTCCGACAGCGACGAAACTCACTGATCCGGAAACGGCTGCTCACGCGACACGATCCGTGAGCAGCCTTGCGCGGCGCAGCCTCACCGTTTCACAGCTCCCGAAAAACCTCACCTCAAGCGTCCCGGATCGTCTCACCTGTGCAGGTGCCGCCGATCTTCGGGTCAGGTGTGCGCAAAACGCGCGATCGCTTCGAATCGGGACGGCCATGCGCCCGAAGCGTGCTCGCATTCCGGGCACGCCACTTCAAAACCCTCCTCGCTCTGCGACAGCTCCGGTTCGCCGTCGCAACGCGGGCACTGGGCCGGTACCGGAATCTCTTGATCCAGCGACGTACCGATCACGGCAAACGCTTCCGCATCCAGTTGCCCGGCATCGGCCAAGCGCCGGATCAGCGCCGCAATTTCCGGGTTCATCCCGCGGCTCGCGCGCAACGAACTCGCGTCACGCGTCGCACGTTCCAGCTCATCGCTCTGGCTGCGCAACTGTTCTTCGAGCCGGTCGGCGCGTGCCTTGGCCGAGCTCAATTGCTGAAGGAAATCGAATTCCTTGCGCTGGACGTCGCGCAAACCGCTCTGGTAGGTCGACGCCATGCTGCGCAGCGAGTCGAGCTCGACCAGCATCGGCTTGACGCGGCGTTCTGCTTCGGCCACCGCGTCCTTGATTTGCTGAGCGTAGTGCTCGGTACGCTGCTGCAGTTCGGCTTGCAGCGCATCGATGCGATCGCGCAGCACCGCGTTTTGCGCCTGTTCCGCGTCGACGCGGCCGGCTGAGGCGGTCAATTCCTTCTCCAGTCGGGCGACTGTGGTGAGCAACGTCGCTTCGCTTGCCGAACCGTGCGTCGTCTGTGATACGAGCTGAACCTCGAGTTCGGTCACGCGCGCCTGCAATTGCTCGTTCCGGGCTTCGCCGCGCGCGAGCGCGCTTTCGAGCGTCTCATGGCGGACGGTTGCGTCGCGCAACCGCTGTTCGGCGTCGGCAATGCCGGCGCGAACCTGTTCGCGGTCGCCATCGAGACTGTCGCGTGCCGCTTTCAACGCTTCTTCATAGAGTGCGCCGAGCAGCGCACCGGCCTTTTCCTCGACGGCCTTCGGAATTGCCGCACCGTCGAGCCTGATCTTGGATGCAGAACGGATGCGCTCCCAGAAATGATCGATGTCTTTCGGGATGTCGCTGGCGCTGCCGGTTTGGGTGAGATCGCGGACGTTGGCGGCCGACGGCCGGATGCCGAGATCGAAGAACAGGCGCTTGCACGCATGCAATGACAATTCCTGGCGCCGCGCACCGCTTGCACGCAGCGATTCCAGTTCGTCCCGAATGACTTGGCGCATTTCGTCCAGGGTCATGGCAGAGCTCACAGACATTGAGATGTCGCAATCATAACGAAATACGTATCTATCGATACCTTTTCCAGGTCGACGTTGCGAATTTACGTCGCTTTGCACAGAAATCGGGTCTGTGAGCTTATCCGGACGAATGTGGTCCGGAATTCCGTGAAACAAAGCGAGGAAAGTCCGCCAAGTCTTTGTAATGCAAGCATTTTCCAGCAGACCCCGAAAATCGGCATTTGTTTCACATGACGGCCGATCCGATTCCCGGTGGGTGTTCAGGGTTAGGGGTCTCTGTGGAAAACTCGTCAGCGAATGTCTTGAGAGTATTAGAAGTAAACACCCTTGAACCCTTAGTTAAAAACGTTAACGCCACGGCACATCCTTATGTAGCAAGGCTTTCCGGCCGACAAGGTGAAGTTTTACGGGAGCCAAGGTGATCTTCTGCGGGAGCTGACGTGATGGGGTTCAGGGAGCTGCGTGAGCCGTTGCAGGAAAGGTCGTGAGCGGATTCGGGATCACAGTGAAACACGAGATTTCCCAAAGGTGAGGGTTTTCGGGGCCTCACAGCCACAGAACCCGCGCTGTGCCGGGCTGCACAGTTTTCTGCCTGTGCAGACATAGGTGAGAATTTGCGGGACCTTCTTCGCGCCCCGATTCTGCCCATCTTTTAGGCAGTTTTTGCGAAAGGTGAGGTTTCACGGGACTCCACGGGAATTTGGTGTGAGGATTTCCGGGAACCGAACGCCATTTTGCACAGCAAAAGTGCTCTCCGGGGCCTGTGATGCACTAAAGGTGAGGCTTTTCGGGAGGGGAATCCGGGTTTTCCTGCCCCGATCACGCTAAGGTGAGCTTTTTCGGGGCATGGATCACAGGCAGTGATCGCGGTCACAGGTGAGCATTTTCGGGAACGGCTTTTGCTCGAAAAATGGTCAAAGGTGAGGCTTTTCAGGACCTGCGAGCGGTCGGATTCGCCGAAAACCGCGCCAGGACTGGAAGAAACATCGTTTTTGCTGTGCCCCTTTTTGGCACAGGTGAGGTTTTTCGGGAGCCGACATACGGTTGTCGTATGAAGGATTTCCGTCGAAAGGTGAGGTTTTTCGGGGGATGTCCAACGGGCACAGCCAAATCCATTCTGTGCATAAGTATCGGAAGGCATTGGGAATTTTGATACCGCGACAGTTACGGTGAGGTTTTTCGGGAGCCATTCCCGTGCCCGTTGGCGTGCCGCATTTTTCCACTGAGGTGAGCGTTTTCGGGAGGCCCTGGCGGTCAATCCCGCGCGTGCCGGGGATTCGGTGGGATCCGACCGAAAGAACAAACTGTGCTCAAGGTGAGCATTTTCGGGACCCGACGCGGTTTGTGCGCTGTACAATGCGCGCCCGGGCCGGCAAAGCAGGCCCGATCGGGCGGCGCGGGCCGGTTTCGAAGGCATCTTTCCGGATGCCGGACCCGATTGCGATCTCCCGGTGAACCGCGCCTGTACATGCATACAGCCCGATGCGGCGCGATCGGAGGCGCACCGTGAGGTGCGATCGCGACGCTGTGGCGAACTCGCGGTCGTGCAGTCGCAAAATTACGACAAATTGAAAGGTGAGCCGATACGGGAGCGAGTTTCGCACGTGTCATGCACAGGTGAAATTCTGTGAATCGGCGCATCCCGCAGCACGTCTGGACGAGTCCGGAACGCCGCAATTCCGGACCGGTGAGCGTTTTCGGGAGCGGTTGGGGTGAGTGCCGTTTTGCACGCACGCTTCACCGGCTATGGTGAGCATGTCGTTCTGGACGCACATCACCGCAGGCGCTATCCTTCCGGAAAACTTCTCCTCCGACCCGACGTATGGCCACGACGAAGCGCGCCAAGAAAACCGATGTGGATGTGGTGAGTGCCAGTTCAGCCGAATTGCGCAAGGCCGTCGAGGCGATCGCAATTCAGCCGAAGAGCGGCAAGATCACGCTCCTGACCCGCAAGCTGTTCAACGTCCTGCTGGCCGTGGCGCAGCAGGCCGACGACTCGGGCGATACGTATCGCGCGCTGCTGTCGGATATCGTCGCCAACTCCGCCTTCGATTCGAACGACACCGCACTGGTGAAGGAACACCTGCGCCGCATGGTGTCGGTGCAGGTCGAATGGAGCACGGGGACGTCGAGCCAGAAACCGGGCCGCAAGTGGGGGATCTCGACGCTGATCGCCGACGCGGAAATTCTCGAGGATCCGGCGACCCGCCGCGTGTGGGTCGAATTCTCGTTCGCGCCGAAGATCAAGAAGAAGCTGCTCGACCCGGTCCAGTATGCCCGCCTGAGCCTGCAGTTCCAGAGCCAGCTGCGCAGCAGCGCCGGTCTCGCGCTGTACGAAATCTGCGTGCGCTATCTGACGAACCCGAGCCACCTGACGATGCGCGAGCCGTGGGAATGGTGGCGGCCGATCCTGTCGGGCACGCCCGACACCGAAGCCGGCGACGAGGCGAAGCGCGAGTACAAGTACTTCAAACGCGACTATCTGCGTCCTGCGATCGCGGAAGTCAACGCGGTCACCAACATCTTCGTCGAGCTGATCGAGCATCGTGAAGGGCGCCGGGTCGCGGAGATCCAGTTCCGCGTGACCGAGCGCAAGCAGCCGATGCTGGCGCTCGACGAACACCCGAACGTGTTCGACAGCACGCTGGTCGACCGGATGGTGAAACTCGGGATCCCGCTGAAGGAAGCGCAGACGCTCTACGCGGACAGCGAAGAGAACCGGATTCGCGCCGCACTGCAGATGACCGAGCAGCGGATGCGCAGCACGACGCTGCCGCCGGTGCGCAGCGCGCCGGCGCTGTTCAAGGATGCGCTGAAGAAGGGTTATGCGCCGCCGGTCGAGTCGGTCGACGCGCTGCCTGCCGGCACGCCGTCCGCGAAGGTTGCAGCGGCGCAGCCGGATGACCTGAAGGCACGCCTGCTGAGCGAATTCTCTGCGTTCCGCCGCAAGGAAGCGAAGGTGCTGTACGAGGAGCAGGGTGACGCCGAGCGCGAAGTGGCGCGCGAGTCGTTCGAGTCGGAGGCGCTGCCGACGATGGGCACGCATTTGCGTGACGACTGGCGCAAGCGCGGCCTCGATTCCAAGCTGGCCGAAACGGCCTTTTTCGACTGGCTGGCCCAGAAGACCTGGGGCGAGCCGACGGACGGCGACCTGCTGTCGTTCACGCTGAACCAGTCGCGGGCCGCCTGAGGCCCGCTGACGGGCCGCCGCCGGCCTCCCGCTCAGCCGGGCGAGCCCGGCGTCCTCACCGGGCCCTGCCGGCCGCTTCCATCACTCCGACAACAGCATCCGCTCGAGTTGCTCGAGGATCGCGTCGCGCTTGTCCTTCGGGAGGCCGCGCAGGCGCAATTCGATGCGGTCTTCGCCATACGACTTCAGGTCGCCGACCGACTTGCCGCCGAGCTTGATCTCGAGACGCTGCGCGTAGCGCTGACGGCCCGCGGCCTTCGGCGTCTCCTGCGCAGCGACGCGGCCCTTGACGATGTCCGACACCTGGCGCGTGCTGAGATCGTCCGACACGATCTTGTTGATCAGCCGCAGCGTGGCCTCGGTGCCGCGCGCATTGTGATATCGGCCGACCTGATACGCCATGTTCGAACCGAAGCGATCGGGACGCGCGACCATTTCCTGCATGATGGCTTCCGGCAACTTGCCGATCGACAGCGCGACTGCCACCGTCGACTCGTCGAGGCCGAGATGCTCGGAGAGCTCCTTCTGGCTCTGGAAATGCTTGTCGTCGAGGAAGCGGCGCCACACGACGGCGTTGTCGAATACCGTCTGCGAATCGCGCTGGACGTTCAGGTCGTAGCCGAGCTTGTAGCTCTGGATACCGATCGGCACGTCGATCACGATCGCCTTCACCGATTCCTTGTTTGCTTCCTTCAGCGCGCGCACGCGACGGCCGCCGTCGCTGACGAAATACGTGCCCGGATTGTCGTAATCCGGAATCACGTGGATCGCCTGCTGCTGCCCCTGCTTCGCGAGGTTGACCGCAAGTTCGGCAATCGACGACTTCAGATAGAAGTGCCGCGGGTTGAACGGGCTATGTTTGATCGCCTTCAGCGACAGCTCGATCACCTGCCCGGGGGCATAGCGGTTCTCGAGACGCCACGCGCGATATTGCGGCGATTCGTCGATCGACGGATCGAGCGTGAGCTCCGGAACGGGCAGCGGTGCGATGTCTTTCTTCGCGGATTTGGTCGGTGCCGCAGCGGGCGTCTCGGACTTGACGATGCCGTCAATCGCATTGAGCCGGTCGAGCGCCGTGCGCTTTTCGCTCGTCGTGATATCCGGGCGCGCTTGGAATCCTTTTGCAAATTGGGAAGGTTTCATGTGACTCCTTTATGCGCATAAAGTCAGGGCAGCATGGCGACGATTTCGTCGGCACATGCGCGAATTTCAGCGGCGGCCAGCTTGCCGCCGCGATCGTTCATCTGCAGCACGGTCTGACCGAGCGCCATCGCCTGCTTGTACGCTTCCCGCGTCGGGATCTGCGTCTTCAGCAACGGGAAGCCGAGTTCCTCGAGCGCGCGCTTGAGCTCGCGGGTCAGCATGCGCTTCTCTTCGGTCTTGTTCAGCAGGAATACCGCGCGGAGGTCTTCGTTCATGACCTGCGCCTGCTGGATCAGTTTGACCAGCCCGACGCTCGACCAGTAATCGGCCGGCGACGATGAAGTCGGGATCACGGCAATCGATGCGGCCAGCAGGACAACGCCGGATACCTTCTCGGTGATCGACGGCGGGCAGTCCACGACGATGATGTCGTAGTCGTTGATGAACTTCTTGATCTCGCGATGGATCTGGCCGTCGGCTTCGGCAAGATTGACGACCGGAAACGGAATACCGGTGTCGCTGTCGCCGGATGCACTCGACCAGTGAACCAGTGTGTTTTGACGGTCTGCGTCGATGACGAGGATGCGCTTCCCTTTTTCATGGAACGCGGCGCCGAGGTGCATGGCAATCGTGCTTTTGCCGACACCACCTTTTTGTTGAGTGACTGCAATGATTTCCGCGGCCAATTTTCACTCCTATTTTGGTCGTTGGAATTCTACAGGACGATATTTATATTTCAATGAAATTGTCGTTCGACAACTACGCGTTAGCCATTCGGGCTATCGGTTTATGCGCATAAACGACACGGCGATGGTCGGTGGCGTGAACGGATGGCGTGGTTGATGTCGGCGGACGGCGACGAACCGCGCGATGAATGCGTCATCGCGACGCTAGCCGTCGGCACGCGCAGCGGGTTGCGGGCGATATCGCAGTGCGCTGCCCTTTCACTTGATGGTGGTGGCTGGTCGTAGCTGGCAGCGGGTGAGTTTGTGCGCATAAACTCCGCAGCGACCGGGGAGGCCAAGCGTGCGGCAGGACAGCGGGACATTCGTGAGCGAGGGTGTGATCTTATCCACCCTGGTCAGATATGCAGATCGGGAGGGGCGCCATTGAGCCTATGGGCATCGGCATCACGCCATGCCGAGCCGCTACGTTTATGCGCATAAACCGCGGTCGATGGATGGCGAGTGCCGAGCGATCACGTGCCGACCCTGCATCAATTCGGCAAGCCAGGATGCCCGGACAGTGCATCACATCGATGCGACGATCGCTTCGGTGCCGCGATTGTCGACGCTCGTCGGCGCGATGAATCGCCCGGTACCCTGTCGCGCAATCGCAGGCTTTATGCGCATAAACCAATCGACGTACCGAGCTATCGCTTGCGCACCTTGCCATCCGAAACACCCATCACGATGCGCTGGCTTGCGAATCCTTACCCTTGCCGCGAGATAGCGCGCCGCACGAATTTATGCGCGTAAACACATCAGCCCTTTGAAGCCCGTCCCCGATGCAGCACCTTTCACGAGACCGTGTCGCTGGCGGCACCTTCCCGCCAACCAGCCTCTCCAAAGCATCGAATCCGCGCACCGCTACCCCACTGCCGCCCGCGTCGAAGCTCTCGATGCAGACTGGCTACAATACAGCCCTCTCCCATCCAGACCTGAATGATGATCACGATCTATCACAACCCCCGGTGCTCGAAGTCGCGCGAGACGCTTGCGTTGGTCGAAACGCTGAACACGACCGGCACGCCGGTGAACGTTGTCGAATACCTGAAGACGCCGCCGACGGTCGAGGAACTGGAAGCGCTGCATCGGCAGCTCGGCCGCCCGGTTCGCGACATGCTGCGCGACGGAGAGGAGCCATTCAAGACGCTGGATCTGGCACGTGCGGATCTGACCGATGCGCAAGCCTACGAGGCGATTGCCTCTCATCCCATTTTGCTGCAGCGTCCGATCGTCGTTTATCGCGGGAAGGCGGCCATCGGCCGGCCGCCCGAATCGGTGCAAGCGCTGTTCGAATAATTCTTGTCCGGCGTATTTTTCTTATTGCATCATCCCGGCGTGCACGCCTGCAATCGAAGCCGGAGCGATCGCGGGGCAGCACACACCCCACCGCCCGGACGATAGCGGCAACGCGGGCTGGGTCTAGCCTGCCCCGGACGACGTGTCGTCGTCGCCCGGTTCCCGCCCCGCCGCCGCTTTCGCGGCCGTCCGCAGCAGTGCAATCTGCCCGCGATAGGCTCTGCAGCCACTGCAGGTCGGCAGGTGCACGCGCACCTGCAAGCGCTCATGCAGGGTCAGATGCCGGTCCAGCGCATCCGACAGCAGTCGCGTCACGTCAGTACATTTCCCCGGCAGCATCTTCGGTCGTCAGTCCTTTTTCGCTCAGGCAGGTTCGCAGGCGCGTGCGAGCCCGATACAGCAGCACGCTGCAATGATTCGTCGTCAGCGTCAATTCGCTGCAGATGTCCATAATCTCGACGTCGAGGAATTCGCGCATCATGAACACGCGCCCGATCTGCTCCGGAAGGTGATCGAGGCAGGCCTGGAACAGCGCCCAGAACTGCTGCTGCTGCAACAGCGTTTCGGGGCGCGGCCATGGCCGCGGCTTCGCATGCGCGGCCCAGTGCCCGTTTTCCTTGAACAGCTCGCGATCGAGCACGGATTCGCCGTCGAGCTCGGCGTCGAGCGCGGACAGGCTCACTGTCCGCTGCCGCGCACGCAGCACGTCGATCAGCTTGTTGCGCAGGATGCCGAACACCCAGGTCTTGTGGGCCGACAGCCCCGCAAAATCGCCCGCGTGCGACCACGCGGCGGTCAGCGCTTCCTGCACGGCGTCTTCGGCCGCGTCGGCATCGCGGAGCTGGAGTCGCGCGAAGCGCAACAGGTCGCGCCGCAGTTGCGCGAGATAAACGGGGTCGTCGTACGCGGACGGCATGTCTGGGTAGCAGTGTCTCGAGGCGATCGCGCTTGCGCCACAGGGCGGGCGCATCGCGGTGCGAGCAGCTTACTGGGCGCGGCGCCGGCCCGCAACGTATGTTCCGTCACGAATTCACGAAACCGGCCGGCGCGCTGCGCTATGCTTGCCGAAACCCGTATCGCGCGTCGAAGGCGCCGCGCGGCGGGCAGTTTGTAACGTCAGAACATAACGGTCGAGTTATCCACAATTTCTGTGGAAAACCTTGTGGAAAGTCGGCCGGACGGCCCCGTGGGGCGGTTCGCGGGCTGGCTTGCCTATAAACAGACCTTTGTCGCCTGTTCGGAAGCAATCGATCCGATTCCTCACTCACCGGAAGGAGAACGTCATGTCCTATCGTATTGCGGTCGTCGTCGGCAGCCTGCGCCGCGCTTCGTCGAACCGCGCACTCGCGCACGCGTTGATCTCGCTCGCCCCCGCCGATTTTTCGTTCGAGTTCGTCGAGATCGGCGAACTGCCGCTGTACAGCCAGGACTACGACGCGGATTTCCCGGAAGTCGCGAAGCGCTTCAAGCAGTCGATCGAAGCCGCAGATGCGCTGCTGTTCGTCACGCCCGAATACAACCGGTCGATTCCGGGCGTGCTGAAGAATGCGCTCGACTGGGGCTCGCGCCCGTGGGGTTCCAACTCGTGGTCGGGCAAGCCGGGCGCGGTGCTCGGCACGTCGCCGGGCGCGACGGGCACGGCGCTCGCGCAGCAGCACCTGCGCAACGTGCTCGCGTACCTCGACGTGAAGACGCTCGGGCAGCCCGAGATGTTCATCAAGCATGACCCGGCGCGCATCGACGAGCAGGGCCAGATCGTCAGCGAGGACACCCGCAAGTTCCTGCAGGGCTTCGTCGATCGCTACGCGGGCTGGGTGCGCCTGCTGAAGTCGGCCTGACGACTTCGGCCCGAACGCCGCGGCCGTTCATGCCGCCGACGCCGGCGCCGGCCCGCACGCCGCGGGTTACGTGCCGGTGTGCCGCGCGTCGCGCGCTTCCCGGATGCCCAGCAGGATCTCGTCGAGCAGCGCGATGTCGAACGGCTTCGACAGTACGCGGACGTTGACGGTGCGCGTGCGGTCGAGCTCCTCCGCGTAACCCGTGACGAGAATCACGGGCAGCTTCCCCGGCCGTTTCTCGACCGCTTCGGCGAGGTCGATGCCGTTCAGGCGGCCGGGCATGTGGATATCCGAAATCACGAGGTCGAACGCGTCGTTCGCTGCCGCGCCTTCGATCAGGCGCAACGCGTCGTCGGCGGTGGGCGCATAGGTCACGCGGTGCCCGAGCAGCGAAAGCAGCGCTTCGGTGCCGGCCGCGACTTCGCTGTTGTCCTCGACGAGCAGCACGTGCAGCCCGGCGAGCGCGCTGGTGTCGTGCACGACGGCCTGCGGCCGAGCCACGACGTCCTCGGCGCGCGCGCGCGGCAGGTAGAGGCGCACCGACGTGCCGGCGCCGACCGCGCTGTCGATCGTCGCGAGGCCGCCCGAGCGTTCGCAGAACGCGAACACCTGCGGCAGCCCGAGCCCCGTCCCCATCCCCTGCGCCTTCGTCGTGAACAGCGGTTCGAACGCGCGCGCGAGCACGTCGGGCGCCATGCCCGAGCCCGTGTCGTCGAGCGAGATCTGCACGAAATCGCCGGTCAGCGGAAAGCCGTCCTCGCGGCGCAGCGTCACGTTGCGCGCGCCGACCGTGAAGCGGCCGCCGGTCGCCATCGCGTCGCGCGCGTTGACCGCGAGGTTGATCACCGCGAGCTCGAGCTCCGCGACGTCGACGCGGATCGGCCAGACGCCGGGCTCGATCGCGACGACCAGCGACGATTTCGAACCGAGCGACGTCTTCAGCAGTTCGCGGCACGTGCCGACCCATTGCCCGACGTCGATCGTCTCGTTGTGCAGCGGCTGCTTGCGCGCGACGCCGAGGAGCTGGCGCGTGAGCGACTGCCCGTTCTTCAGCGCGCGTTCGATCGCGCCGAGCTCCTTGTCGAGATGCTGGACGCCGCGCCGCCGCGCGATCTGCACGTTGCTCGAGATGATCATCAGCAGGTTGTTGAAGTCGTGCGCGACGCTGCCGACGAGGTTGCCGAGCGCCTGCATCTTGCGCGACTGCCGGTACGCCGATTCGATCGAGCGCCGCATCGATGCTTCCGCCTGCCAGCGGTCCCACGCCTCCTCTTCCGCCTTCAGCCGCTTGAGCGACAGCCAGATCACGGACCACAGCGCGATCGACGGCGCGAACATCGAGATGAACAGCACGCTCAGGTGTTCGTACCATTCATGCCAGATCGCCGACGTGCGGTAAGCGCAGGTCACGTAGACGGGATAGCTTCCGACCTGGCGGTACGCGACGATCTCGCTCGCGCCGTCGTGGCGAACGCGCACGACGCCCGCGCGCGGATCGTTGCGCGCGTCGCCGAACGTGGCCGTGCGATCGGTATGCGCGAGCGACGGCGGCGGCGGATACGACGCGATCACCGCGCCGTCCGAGCGCGCGAGCGCCATCGTCATCGGCGTGGCCGCGCCGCCGAGCAGGTCGCGGTAGAACGCGTTGAAATACGACGACTTCAGCGCGATCGACACCATCCCGGCGAACGAACCGTCGCTATGGCGCCGCGCGACGCCCGTGTTGAACACGGGAATGTTCTCAAGCTTGAGCGGCCCCATCATCAGCCGCGAGATATGTTCGATGACCTTGCCGTCGCGGATGCCGGCGAAGTCGTCGCGGTTCGCGATCGACGCATAGGGCGCCGGATAGTAGAGGCTGTTGGCGAGCAGCATTCCGCTCGCGCCGAAGATCGACACGGCGGCCACCTGCGGGTAGCCGCCGCCGATCGTGTTCAGTGCTTCGTGAATGTCGGATTCCCTGTTGCGCACGGTCGCGTCGTCCATGTCCTGCACGAGGTCGACGATGCGCGCATCGAGCGTTTCGCTCAGGTCGAACACCTTGAGCGCGTGCTCTTCGGCGACCCGCACGGTGCGCATCGTCACGTCGCTCGCGGCGGCCTCGCGCGCCTTCAGGTCGTTGTACGCCATCACCACCACGTAGATGCACGGCAGCACGATCGCCGCGACGAGCAGCACGATCAGCGTCACGCGGCGGACCGCGAAATCGTGCTCGGGCGCACCGGACGCGTAGGTGCCGTCATCCTGCCAGTCGTCGGCGGGAGTGGAGGCGGGATCGTGGGAGTCGGCAGGCCGGTCGGACGTCATCGAAGCAGCGGGTGAGGCGGGAGTGCCTGCCATCATAAACGAGTTGCGACGGCCCGCCGCGCCGCCCGTACGCGCGCGATCCTGTCGATTCAGACAGGGGGAAACCGTCAGATTGAAAACGCGACGAATCCGGCAGCGCAAACGTACACAAGGAAAAATTTTGCGTACTTATCTCGAAAATGGTCGCGGCTGTTTTCGGAATGACGCGCGATCGGATCGATTTTGTTCGAAATGGTGAATATGGCGAGTTGCATCGCCTCCGGTTTACTCAGAGAATCGCGCCTTGCTTTCCCTATGACAGATATATGCGCCCGCCGGCGTTCGCCGCGCGGTGCGTCGCGCGCACCTGCGTCGCGGCGCCCGCGCACGGCCGCAAGGCGGTTGCCCGCGCCCGAACGCATGGCGCCTCAAGAAGCGCGCCGCGCGGTCGTTAACGCGAGAGAGACCATTCCGTATACCGCTTCGCTCCATGCCTTTGCCGATTGTAATTGCCGACGATTCACTGCTCGCTCGCAAACTTCTGACAAAGGCGTTGCCGGGAGACTGGGACGTTGACGTCGCGTATGCAGCGAATGGTCGCGAGGCCTTGGCGCTCTATCGTGACGGCAAAGCTTCCGTGATGTTTCTGGACCTGACGATGCCCGACTTGAGCGGATATCAGGTACTGGAGACACTGCGCCACGAAGACCTGAACACGTTCGTGATCGTGGTATCCGCCGATATCCAGCCGCAGGCGCAAGCACGCGTGCGCGAATTGGGCGCGATCGCATTCGTTGCCAAGCCCGTGACGTCGGAGGCATTGCTGCCCATTCTCAAGGAGTATGGGTTGTATGCCTGAATCGGTGTTCACGGCGGAGCAACGCGACGCGTTGCAGGAGATCGCCAACCTTGCAATGGGCCGCGCCGCCTCGCGGCTTGCGTTGCTGCTCGGGCGCTTCATCGAGCTGTCGGTGCCGCGCGTGCGCGTCGTGAAAGCGGCCGACGCGGGCGACGCGCTGCGCGAGATGACGGGCATTCACGACAACGTGACCGCCGTGCGCCAGGGCTTCCGTTCCGACATCAAGGGCGAGGCGATCGTGCTGTGCCGCAGCGCGGGCGTCGCGCGGCTCATGACGATCGTCGACCGTACGTTCGGCGATGGCGTGTACGGCGGGATGGCGACGCCGGACGAGCTGATGTTCGACGTCGCGAACGTGCTGATGGGCGCATGCGTCGCGTCGATCCTCGACGAGCTCGGCCGCAAGCCCGTGTTCTTTCCGCCGGGGCTGCTCGGTTCGAACGTGTCGTTCGACGACGTATTCCAGCCGCCCGAACTCGCGTGGAGCGTCGCGCTGCTGCTCGAGGTGAACTTCGGGCTCGAGGATCACGCGTTCCGCGCCCACTTCGTGATGCTGATGGCCGAGGATTCGATCCGGCTGATGGGCGACGCGCTCGACGCGTTGCTGTCCGCGCTATGACGGCCGCCGCGCCGTCGCTGAGCGACCTCGTGATCGAGCGGGTGGGCTTCGGCCTGTTCGTGCTCGACCGTTCGATGAGCGTGCTGATGTGGAATCGCTTCATGCAGGACCACAGCGGCATCCCGGCCGCCGACGTGATCGGCCGCAACCTGTTCGACTGCTTTCCGGACCTGCCGCGCGCGTGGTTGACGCGCAAGCTCGAGAGCGTGTTCCAGCTCGGCAGCTTCGCGTTCAGCTCGTGGGAGCAGCGGCCCTACCTGTTCCGCTTCGAGCACGACCGGCCGATTACCGGTGGCGTCGACTACATGCAGCAGGACTGCACGTTCATGCCGCTCACGCGCGGCCGCGATGTCGAGGCCGTGTGCGTGACGATCTCCGACGTCACGCATGTGAGCGTGATGCAGCGCGAGCGCGAGGAAGCGGTCGCGAAGCTGCGCGAACACGCGAATCGCGACGGCCTGACCGGTATCGCGAACCGGCGCTTCTTCGAGGCGCGGCTCGGCGACGAATTCGCGCGCTGGCAGCGCTACGGCGGCGACATGTCGGTGCTGCTGTTCGACCTCGACCACTTCAAGACGATCAACGACCGCTTCGGGCATGCGGCCGGCGACGCCGTGTTGCGCGAGACGGCCCGTCGCGTCGCGTCGATCGTGCGTGCGCAGGATACGTTCGGCCGTTTCGGCGGCGAGGAATTCGCGCTGCTGCTGCCGTGCACGAATCTCGACGAGGCGATGCTGGTGGCCGACAAGGTGCGCGATGCGATCGGCAGCGTGCCGGTCGATGCGGAAGGCGTCAGCGTGCCGGTGACGGCGAGCGTCGGCGGCGCGTGCGCGAAGACGGGCGCGCCGACCTGCGATGTGCTCGTCAACGAGGCCGACGCCGCGCTCTATCGCGCGAAGCGGCTCGGGCGCGACCGTTCGGTCGCCTACGCATAGGCGCGCCCGCCCCGCATCGCGCGAAGCGGCTTCGCCCCGCGCGCGCCGCGCTCAGCTTTTCGCGATGTCGGCCAGCACGCCGGCCAGCACGGCCGGCTGCGACACGAACGGCGAATGGCTGCTGTCGAGCTGGTGCACGTGGGTCGGGTTGCCGGGCGCGAACGCGTCGGCTTCGTCGATGAAGCGCTGCTGCAGCGCGGGCAGGATCACGCGATCCTGCAGGCACTTGATGTAGTGACGGTCGAGCGCGCCCCAGCGCGCGGCGGTCGTCGGGATCGCGGTCGCGAACGGCGCGGCCGGCACGTCGCAGGTCATCAGGTTCGCGACGGCCTCGAAGTCGGCCTGCGGCACGTCGTCGTACAGCGCGCGCTTCATCGCGTCGCGATACGCGGTGTCGCCGCTGCGCGGATCGATGCGCAGCGCACCGGCCACGCGCGGGCTCGCGAGCATCAGCGGGCCGAGCATCTCGCCCTTGTTCTCGGGGGCGCGCACGTAGTCGAGGCCCGGCTCGCCCGACGCGGGCATGAATGCCGCGAGATAGACGATCTTCGCGATCTTTTCCGGCGCGCGCTCGGCGGCCGCCGTGATCGCGAGGCCGCCCATGCTGTGCCCGACCAGCACGACCTTGCCGCGGCCGAGCGCATACGCGTCGTCGACGGCCTGCATCACCTGCGTCGCGTAATCGTCGAGCGTCGTGTTCGCGACCGGCGACGGCTCGGCGCCGAACGCATCCTTGTCGAGCGGCCGTTCGAGGTAGGACCCGGGAAAGCGGGCATTGATGCCGTGCGCGGGCAGGTCGCGCGCGATCGACAGGTAGCCGCGCGCGGCCAGCGCGGCCGCGACGTGCGCGTAGCACCACGCTCCGTGCCAGGCGCCGTGCACGAGTACGAAGACAGGATGGTCGGACTGCGGGGGGGTGGTTACGGTCGTCTCCATGGCGTTCGTGTTTTTTCGAGAAAGGTGTCATCTTAGACGAACCCGTGCGCATCCAAGCGCGAACGCACGGCGCGATTGCGCCGCGGGCTGCGATCCGTCCCTCTTGTCTCGCGCAGGCCACATTTCGTCCGGATCCGATATGAATTTGAGCCGAAGCACGCTAAGTTGTTGCTTTGCTCGCGATTGCTCCCCATGAACGTCGACTATCTCTTCTACCGGAAGCCGGACAAACCCGGCCCCTATTCGCTCGACGACCTGGGCGACATCGCGCCGCCGATCGGCCCGGGCGATCTGGTGCGCGCGGGGATCGCGCGCGTGTTCGAGCAGATCGACTGGCAGGAATCGCCCGACGTGCCGGGCGCGTGGTTCGGCATGGGCGGCGCGGTATTCCAGTTCACCGTGGAGCCCGACGGCCGCGTGACGAGCTTCATGGGCTCGCGCCTCGAACGCCGCTCGATGCTGCAGCTCACCCGCGAAATGGGGCTCATTGCGCTCGACCTGCAGCGCGATATCGTTTACGGCTGACGGGCCGCCGGCGCCCGCTGGTGTCGAGCGGCGCCCGTTCCCGCCGAGGCCGGCCGCACCGGCCTGCCAACGGCTCCCGGCGCCCCGCCGGGCGTGGCGCGTGTCCGCCATCGAACTTCAAAGATTGCTATACTTTCGCCCAATTCCGGCTTCCGGCCGGTAATTTGTGCCTGTCTGCGTCGATCGTTCGCATATCTCGCACGCATTGACACCCTGACCATCCCAGCCGGGCATGGCTTCTTCAATCGCCCCCCGTGGGTGTCTCCGTGGAGCTTGTCTTGGCCGTTTCAAATTCCGTCGTGGACGAACAAGAAACCGACGCCGCTGCCGTCACATCGGGCAGTTCTTTCTATCTTGCGATGCGCATCCTGCCGGCCGTGCAGCGCGATGCGATGTTCCAGGTCTACGCGTTCTGCCGCGCGGTCGACGACATCGCCGACAGCGACCTGCCGCGCGCCGAGCGCACCGCGGGCCTCGACCGCTGGCGCGCGGACATCGACGCGTGCTTCGCGGGCCGCCCGCCGCGCCATCTGGCCGCGCTGGATCGCGAGATCCGCGCATTCAACCTGCAGCGCGACGATTTCCACGCGATGATCGACGGAATGGCGATGGACGCGGTAGAAGACATCTGCGCGCCCGACGAGCCGACGCTCGACCTCTTTTGCGATCGCGTGGCGAGCGCGGCCGGGCGGCTGTCGGTGAGGATATTCGGGATGCCGGAAGCCGAAGGGATCGAGCTGTCGCACCACCTCGGTCGTGCGCTGCAACTGACGAACATCCTGCGCGACATCGACGACGACGCGGCGATCAACCGCTGCTACCTGCCGCGCGAGCTGCTTGCGCGCGAAGGCATCGCGATCGCCGATCCGGCGACGATCGTGCGCGATCCGGCGCTGCCGCGCGTGTGCGCGACGCTCGTCGAGCGCGCGCTCGAGCACTTCCGCCAGGCCGACGCGGTGATGGATACCTGCCCGCGTGCGCAGGTGAAGGCGCCGCGCATCATGTCGGGCGCGTATCGCTGCATTCTCGAAGCCGCGGTCGCACGCGGTTTTGCCGCCCCGCGCGCCCCGCTGCGCAAGCCGAAAGCGCGCATGCTGATGATCGCCGCGCGCTACGCGCTGTTCTGAGCCGACCGAGTCGATGCCCAGAACCGTCCACGTGATCGGTGCCGGACTCGCGGGCCTGTCGGCCGCGGTCGAGCTGCAACGCCGCGGGCGGCACATCGTGCTGCACGATGCGCACGCGCATGCGGGCGGGCGCTGCCGCTCGTGGTTCGACGGGATGCTGAACACGACGCTCGACAGCGGGCTGCACGCGGTCTTCGCGGGGCAGGCGGCAACGCAGCGCTACCTGCGTGCGATCGGCGCGGCCGATCAGCTGGTCGGGCCCGCGCTGCCTGAATTTCCGGTCGTCGACGTCGCGTCGCAGCAGCGCTGGACGCTGCGCTTCGGCAACGGGCGCTTGCCGTCGTGGCTGTTCGATGCGGCGTCGCGCGCGCCGGGCACGACGCCGCTCGACTACCTGGCGCTCGGGCCGCTCGCGTTCGCGCGCACGGGTCGCTCACTCGCACAGACGATGCGATGCGACGGCGTGCTGTGGGATCGTTGGCTGCGGCCGTATTTGCTCGGGGTGCTGAATGTCGAGCCGCGCCACGCGAGTGCCGAACTCGCGCGCGCAGTGATGTGCAGCATGTTTGTCGCGGGCGGCCCCGGTTGCCGTCCGCTCGTCGCGCGCCACGGGCTCGGCAGCGCATTCGTCGAACCGGCGCTGCGGATGCTGCAGCACGGCGGCGCGCAGATCCGGCTGAACTCGCGGCTCGACGCGTTCGAGTTCGGCGCGCACGGCAATGCGGTCGACGCGGCCGTGATCGGCGGCGAACGCGTCGATCTCGCGCCGGGCGACGCGGTCGTGCTGGCCGTGCCGCCCGAGGTCGCGTTGCCGCTCGTGCCCGAACTCACCGCGCCCGACACATTCAGCGCGGTCGTGACCGCGTATTTCGCGGTCGAGCCGCCGGCCGGCAGCCCGCTGCAGACGACCGTCGTCAACGGCGTCGTCGATGCAGTGCGCGCCGGCGGCGGCCAGCTCGCGGCGACGATCCGCGATGCGGGCCGCTGGCTCGACATGCCGCACGACACGCTCGCGCGGCGGATCTGGGAAGACGTCGCGCGCGTGACGGGCGCGAACCCGGAAACCATCCCCGCGTGGCAGCTCGTCGTCGAGCCGCGCGCGGGTTTTGCGGCGGTGCCGTCGCAGGAAATGAAACGTCCGGCCGTGCGTACGCGCTGGACCAATCTCGTGCTGGCGGGTGACTGGATTGCCACCGGCTTGCCCGCCACGATCGAGGGCGCGATCCGTTCCGGCCAGCTGGCCGCGGACGTGCTCCAGACACAATAAGAGAGGGACCGATGAACGATCTCACCGAAATGGCTACCCTGTCCGCCGGCACCGCGCCGGCCGGCGTCGACGCGGCCGTCGCGCGTGCGACCGACGCGCTGCTGGCCGCGCAGAACGCGGACGGACACTGGGTCTACGAACTCGAAGCCGATTCGACGATTCCCGCCGAATACGTGCTGCTCGTCCACTATCTCGGCGAGACGCCGAACCTCGAGCTCGAACAGAAGATCGGCCGCTATCTGCGCCGCATCCAGCAGGCGGACGGCGGCTGGCCGCTGTTCACCGACGGCGCGCCGAACATCAGCGCGAGCGTGAAGGCGTATTTCGCGCTGAAGGTGATCGGCGACGACGAGAACGCCGAGCACATGCAGCGCGCGCGCCGTGCGATCCACGCGATGGGCGGCGCCGAGATGTCGAACGTGTTCACGCGCATCCAGCTCGCGCTGTACGGCGCGATTCCGTGGCGCGCGGTGCCGATGATGCCGGTCGAGATCATGCTGCTGCCGCAGTGGTTCCCGTTCCACCTGTCGAAGGTGTCGTACTGGGCGCGCACCGTGATCGTGCCGCTGCTCGTGCTGAACGCGAAGCGCCCGCTCGCGAAGAACCCGCGCGGCGTGCGCATCGACGAGCTGTTCATCGACCCGCCCGTCAACGCCGGGCTGCTGCCGCGCCAGGGGCACCAGAGCGCCGGCTGGTTCGCGTTCTTCCGCGTGGTCGACCATGCGCTGCGCGCGGTCGACGGCCTGTTCCCGAGCTACACGCGCGAACGCGCGATCCGCCAGGCCGTGTCGTTCGTCGACGAGCGCCTGAACGGCGAGGACGGCCTCGGCGCGATCTATCCGGCGATGGCCAACGCAGTGATGATGTACGACGTGCTCGGCTACGCGGAAGATCATCCGAACCGCGCAATCGCGCGCAAGGCGCTCGATAAACTGCTCGTCGTGCAGGAGGACGAAGCATATTGCCAGCCGTGCCTGTCGCCGGTGTGGGACACGTCGCTCGCGGCGCACGCGCTGCTCGAAACCGGCGATGCGCGCGCCGAGGAAGCCGTGCTGCGCGGCCTCGACTGGCTGCGCCCGCTGCAGATCCTCGACGTGCGCGGCGACTGGATCTCGCGCCGCCCGAACGTGCGGCCCGGCGGCTGGGCGTTCCAGTACGCGAATGCGCACTACCCGGACGTCGACGATACGGCCGTGGTCGTGATGGCGATGGACCGCGCGCAGAAGCTCAGGCAGTCGGATGCGTACCGCGAATCGATGGCGCGCGCACGCGAATGGGTCGTCGGCATGCAGAGCAGCGACGGCGGCTGGGGCGCGTTCGAGCCGGAAAACACGCAGTACTACCTGAACAACATCCCGTTCTCCGATCACGGCGCGCTGCTCGATCCGCCGACCTCCGACGTGTCGGGCCGCTGCCTGTCGATGCTGTCGCAGCTCGGCGAGACGGCCGCGAACAGCGAGCCGGCCCGCCGCGCGCTCGACTACATGCTGAAGGAACAGGAGCCGGACGGCAGCTGGTACGGCCGCTGGGGGATGAACTACGTGTACGGCACGTGGACCGCGCTGTGCTCGCTGAACGCGGCCGGCCTCGGGCCGGAAGATCCGCGCATGAAGCGCGGCGCGCAGTGGCTGCTGTCGATCCAGAACAAGGACGGCGGCTGGGGCGAGGACGGCGACAGCTACAAGCTGAACTACCGCGGCTTCGAGCAGGCGCCGAGCACCGCGTCGCAAACGGCCTGGGCGCTGCTCGGCCTGATGGCGGCCGGCGAGGTGAACAACCCGGCCGTTGCGCGCGGCGTCGACTACCTGGTCGCCGAGCAGAACGAAGAAGGTCTGTGGGACGAGACGCGCTTCACGGCGACGGGTTTCCCGCGCGTGTTCTACCTGCGCTACCACGGCTATCGCAAGTTCTTCCCGCTGTGGGCGCTCGCGCGCTACCGCAACCTGAAGCGCGACAACGCGACGCGCGTCACGGTCGGGATGTAACGCGTGGGCGCATCACGGCACAACGGCGCATTGCCCGTCATCGCGGTGACGGGAATGGCGTTCGAGGCGCGCATCGCACGCGGCGACGGCGTCGAGGCGGTGTTCGCCGCGCGGGCCGACCGGCTCGAGCGTGCGCTGGCCGATGCGACCGCGCGCGGTTGCGCGGGCATCGTGAGCTTCGGCACGGCGGGCGGGCTCGCGCCCGATCTGGCGCCCGGCGCGCTCGTGATCGCGAACGCGATCGACGGGCCGTTCGGCCGCGTCGAGACCGATACGGGCTGGAGTGCGCGGCTCGTCGCCGCGCTGCACGACACGCCGGTATGGGCGCGCGTCACGCGCGGCACGATCGCGGCCGTCGGCGCGCCGGTCGTCAGCGCACGGGAAAAGACCTCGCTGCACCATGCGAAGGGCGCGCTCGCGGTCGACATGGAGTCGCATATCGCGGCGGCCTTCGCGGCCGCGCGCGGCGTGCCGTTCGTGGCGTGCCGCGCAATCGTCGATCCGGCGTGGCGCACGCTGCCGCGCGCGGCGACGGCCGGCCTGCGCGACGACGGTAGCACGGCGATCCTGCCGATCCTGCGCGAATTGCTGAAGCAGCCGTCGCAGCTCGGCCCGCTGCTGCAGGTCGCGAGCGATGCGCGCGCGGCGCGCACGACGCTGATCCAGGCGCGGCACGCGTTCGAGCGTGCGGGTGCGATGCGGATCGTCTGAGCGGCACGCGCCGCGTATCCGTCTCTCCCCCTCTTCCCGATTTCCCGATTTCCCGTTTCGCGCGGACAAAAAAAGAGCGCTGCATAATGCAGCGCTCTTTGTCTTTGCGGCGGTTGCCGTTGCAGCGTTACTGCGCGGCCGGACTGCTCGCGGGCATTGCCGGCGCGGCGGGCGTGACGTCGGCGGCCGGTGCCGTCGCCGGGCCCGACGATGCCGCCGTCGGTGCCGCGGCAGGCGCGCTCGCGGGCATCGCATTGTCCGCACCCGGATCGTCATACTGCGGCAACCCCGGCGCGGCCGGGGCATTGTTCGGCGCGGCGCCCGATGCACCGCCCGACTCGCCCGGATCCTCGTAGTTCGGCAGCCCCGGCACGGCCGGCGTCGCGGCCGGCACGGCGCCCGATTCGCCCGGCTCGCTGTAGTTCGGCAGCGCGGCCGACGACGACTGGCTGCGATACGTCAGCGACTTGCGCTGCTGCAGGTACGCGTCGCGCACGAACGAATACGGATCGAGCGCGGCCTGCTTCAGCAGGTCGGTCGCGCCGAGCAGGTCCGAACGCGCGCTGATGAACTGCGCGATGTACATCGGGTTGCGCGCGGCCGGCTCGATGTAGTTGAGCAGGTTGAAGCGCACGTCCACCGCGCGGCCGACACCGTCGCGGATCGTGCTCGGCCCGAACACGGGCAGCACGAGATACGGGCCGGACGGCACGCCCCAGCGCGCGAGCGTCAGGCCGAAATCCTGGTGATGCTTCGGCAGGCCGGCCGGCGTCGCGATGTCGATCAGGCCGGCGACGCCGAACAGCGAGTTCATCGCCACGCGCATCAGATCCTGCGTCGCATCGGTGATGCGCAACTGCAGCAGGTTGTTCGCCATGTTGCCGAGATCGCCGAGGTTCGAGAAGAAGTTGCTGATCGCGGTGCGCACGGGCGTCGGCGTGACCTTCTGGTAACCCTTCGCGATCGGCACGGCGATGTTCGAATCGACGGTGTCGTTGATCTTGTACATCGTCCGGTTCATCGGCTCGAACGGGTCGTTGGGATTGCGGTTCGGCCCCGTCGCGCAGCCGGTCAGCATCGCGCTGGCGGCGACGGTCGCCGCAATGATTCGCACCTTATTCATTGATTCCTTGCGATTGGTTCTTGGCGCGTTTGACGCGCGGTTTGCCCATCAGGACGGGCTGGAACACCACGGCGCCGATCAGCGTGCAGGTCAGTGCCAGCGCGAGCAGCTTGCCCATGCTCGACGTGCCCGGGTGGTGCGACAGCCACAGGCTGCCGAATGCGGTCGCCGTCGTCGCGGCGCTGAACAGCACCGCATGCGTGAGGCTCGATTGCAGCAGCCCCGTCTGCCCCGCGCGCCACGCCATCACGAAATACACCTTGAACGCGACGCCGACGCCGAGCATCAGCGGCAGCGCGATGATGTTCGCGAAGTTCAGCGGCATGCCGAGCACGACGCACATCTCGAGCGTCACGATGCCCGACACGAGCAGCGGCACCAGCGTGCGCAGCACGTCGCCGAAGCGGCGCAGCGTGATCCACAGCAGGATCGTGATCGAAATGATCGACCACAGCGCCGCATGCAGGAACGCGTTGATGATCGTGTCGGCCGAATGCAGGATCGAGATCGGCCCGCCGGTCGTGCCCGGTTCCGCGGCCTTCACGGTCTGCGCGAAACGGCGCAGCATCGTGTCGTCGTTCGGGTCGACGCCCTTCGGCACTTTCGGCGAGATCTGCACGAGCGCGTGGCCGTCCGGTGCGACCCAGTCGCGCACGAGCGGCGGCGGCAGCGATTCGCGCGTGATGTCCTGCGGCTGCAGCAGCGCCGCGAGCTGGTCGAGCGCGATGCGCAGCGTATCGGAGAACGCGCGTTCGGCGCGGTCGCGCGTCGCGCTGTCGGCGGCGGCGAGCTTCGCGAGCGACGCGGACAGGTGTTGCGCGGCGGCCGCGCCCGGGCCCGGGTGATCTTCCGCCGCGTAGCCGAGCAGATCCGACACGCGCTTGAGCGCGGCGACGCGCTGCGCGTCGGTCGCGGGCGGCGCGGCCGGCTGCGTCAGCGCGGGCAGCAGTTCGCTCGCGGCCGCGGCGATCGCCGCGCGCTTGGTCGGCTGGTCGGCGGGGATGAAGGTCGACAGGGTGGTCGTGCGGCCGACCTCGGGCAGCGCGTCGAGGCGCTTCGCGGCCGCATCGGCTGCGGCGAGCGACGGCGCGAGCAGCGTGACGTCGTTGACGGCTGCTTCGGGCGAATCCTTAAGCGCGAGCAGCGTCGCCATCGATTCGCTGTTCGGATCCTTCAGGTGCAGCGGGTTGAAGTCGAAGCGCAGGAACGCGAGCAGCGGCAGCGCGCCGATCACGACCACGAGCGTGCCGATCAGGATCGGTTTGCGATGGCGATCGAGGAAATCGTCGACCGGCGCGAGCCACGGAAAGCCGGGCGTCTTCGATTCGCCCGGCGGCGCGAACAGGCGCAGCAGCGCGGGCAGCAGCGTGAGCGTGGTCAGCAGTGCGACGAACATCCCGACGCCCGCGATCAGGCCGAGCTCGGACACGCCGCGATAGGCGGTGGGAATGAACGAGAAGAAGCTTGCCGCGACCGCCGTGGTGGCCAGCGCGAGCGGCATGCCCATCGAGTGCGCGGCGCCGATCAGCGCGTGATCGATACGCTGGTCGCGGAAGCGTTCCTCGCGGTACTTCACGCCGTACTGGATCGAGAAGTCGACGCCGAGGCCGACGAACAGCACCATGAACGCAACCGAGATCATGTTCAGCGAGCCGACCATCGCGAGGCCGAGCGCGGCGGTCACGACGAGGCCGACGAACAGCGTGACGAGCACCGAGCCGATCATCCGCTTCGAGCGCAGCGCAAGCCACAGGATGACGAGCACGGCGAGCAGCGTGAGCGCGCCGTTGAGCGCCGCGCCGTCCTCGACGGACGCGAATTCGTCGTCGGCGAGCGGTTGTTCGCCGGTCAGGCGCACGGCCGCGCCGTAGCGCTTCTCGAGGTCGAGCGAACGGGCAGCGTCGCGGATCACCTGGCTGGTTTCCGCGCCGGCCTTCAGCGCGCCGTAGTTGACCACGGGCTGCACGGTGACGAACGCGCGCGCGGGCTGCCGCGCCGAATCGCTGTCGACCAGCGCGCGCCACGAGAACGCGGCCGGCTTGCCGGCCAGCACGTCGTCGACCGTCGCGGCGCTGCGCGCGAGCAGCTTCGCCATCGCGGGCAGTTTCACCTGGCCGGTCAGGAGCGGCTGGCCGAGCGTGGTGGCCAGCGTCGTCGCGAGCCCGGTCAGGCTCGGGTTCTTCGCGAGTTCGTTGACGAGCGGGCGCGCGCTCGCGAGCTGCGACGTCGTATCGGAGACTTCCTGCGGCGACAGGAACAGCAGCCCGTTGTGCTCGAAGAACGGCCCGCCGCCGGGTTCGGCGACCTGGCCGATGCGGCCGGCTTCGGCCTGCTTCTGCAGCGCTCCGGTCAGCGCATGCGCGGCGGCATTCGCGAATTCGGGCGCGGGCGCTTCGACGACCGCGAGGATCGTGCCGTTGCGTTGCGGGAACGCTTTATCGACGGCCTGGCCGAGCGCAGCCCATTGCGGTTCCGCATCGACGAGCTTGCTGATGTCGGTGTTGATCTTGAAATGCTGCGCGACGTAGACACCGCTGAGGGCAGCGATGACGAGCGACAGGACGACGACCCAGACGGGACGGCGCACCGACCACGCAACGAGTCGGACGATGAGAGATGTCACCATGTGGCGGTGGGGAGCGGCTGGCAAGGGGCAAAGTAGCCAAGTATACCGGCGTGGCGTGGCGAAGGACGTGACGTTGCGGGTTTCGGGGCGGGAAGGAGATTTGTTCGCGGCGGCGGAATCGATGCCGGCGGTCGGTTGCTTTGTAAGGGGATATTTACATAATCGGAGCTGAGCTCAGCTGCGCCCTCGTGCCGTCGCCCGCGCCTGTGACAAATGAAGCTGAAAGGTAACAGTCGGTCACGGCGCGGCAACCGGGCGTCCGGCCCGGTATACTTTGCCCCACCGGCCGATGCAAGGAGCCGGTCGTTTTTTCCCATTGAGCGCGAATATTCGTATGAAACGTCATCTGTTTGCTTTCGTCGCGGCCGCCGCCGTGTCGGTTTCCGCTTTCGCGCAGAGCGCGCCGGTCGATATCGTCCGCAATGCGGTCGAGGGCACCGTCACCGCGATGAAGGCCGATCCGGCCGCCCGCGGCGGCGACATGGCGAAGGTCACGCAGGTCGTCGAGCAGCGTTTCCTGCCCGCGACCAACTTCGAGCGCACGACCCGCATCGCCGTCGGCGACGCGTGGAAGCAGGCGACGCCGCAACAGCAGCAGGAGCTGTACAAGCAGTTCAGGCTGCTGATGACGCGTACCTACGCCGCGTCGCTCGCGCAGCTCGGCAGCCAGGACGCGAAGTTCTCGTTCAAGGCCGGCGGCGCGTCGGGCGCCGACGCGCTCGTGCAGTCGACGGTGACGACGCCGGGCGACAGCCAGTCGGTCGGCTATCGGCTCGGCAAGGTCGGCAACGACTGGAAGATCTACGACATCGACATGTCGGGCGCGTGGCTGATCCAGGTCTACCAGGGCCAGTTCAAGAGCCAGCTCGCGTCGGGCGGGATCGACGGGCTGATCGCGTATCTGCAGAAGCACAATTCGCGGACGAACTGACGGCCGCTGCGCGGTCCGCAGTCCGGATGCATGAAGGGCGCCCTCGGGCGCCCTTGTTCGTTGCGGGCCGCGCGTCACTCGCCGGCGCCGAGCATCGGCAGGCAATCGCCGACGACGGCGTCGTGCGTGACGTCTTCACGGCCGGAATGATGCGGCGTGCAGGCGGTTGGTCGCGTCTTCCGCGGCGGATCGCCGCGTCGTCGCGCTGCCCTACCGCCGCCGATGCTCGACCGCGAACTTGATCAGCTCGGCCTGCCCTTCGATCTCGAGCTTGCGCTTCAGATTGAGCCGGTGCGTTTCGACCGTGCGCACCGACAGCCCCGTCTGCTGCGCGATCTGCTTGCTCGACAACCCCTCGGCCAGCGCATCGAGAATGTCGCGTTCGCGCGGCGTCAGCCGATCGAGCGGCGACGCGGTCGCGCTTGCGTGGATCATCCGCGCGGCGAGCCCTTCGCTGAAGAACGTCTGGCCGGCCAGCACCGCGCCGATCGCGCGGACGATCTCGCTCGCGGGCGAATCCTTCAGCAGGTAGCCGCTCGCGCCGGCACGCACGGCCTGCGTCACGTATTCGAGGTTGTCGTGCATCGACAGCATCAGCACGCGGATGCCGGGAAAGCGCTCGTGGAACACGCCCGCGAGCGTGATGCCGTTCATCCCGTTCATGCCGACGTCCATCAGCGCGAGATCGGGTTCGAGCGACGCGGCGAGCGCGAGCGCCTCGTCGGCGTTGCCGGCTTCGCCGACCACGGACAGGTCGGCCGCTTCGAGCCGCATCCGCAGGCCGTCGCGCACGAGCGGGTGATCGTCGACGAGCAGCAGTCGGGCGGCGGGCCGGGCGGTGTCGGGGGCGCTCATATGTGAAGGGTCTCCTGTTATGGGGCGCATCGTCACGCGGCGCTGCGCAGCGGCACGCGCGCGGCGACGATCGTGTGGCCGACCTGCGACGTGATCGTCAGCATGCCGCCGAGCGCGTCGAGGCGCTCGCGCATGTTGCGCAGGCCGATGCCGCGGCGCACGTCGGCCTGCGAACGTTCGGCGTCGAAGCCGCAGCCGTTGTCGGCGATGGTCAGCGTGACGGATAACGCGCCGACGTCGAGCGTGACGGCCGCGCGCGTCGCCTGCGCATGATGCACGATGTTGCTGAGCGCTTCCTGCGCGATCCGGAACAGCGCGGTGTTGACGGCCGCGGGCAGCGGCCGCGTGCCGCTGTGCGCGACCTGCGTATAACCGATGTCGATGCCGCTTTCTGCGCCGAGCTCGCGGACGAGCTGCTCGAGCGCGGCCGCGAGCCCGAGATCGTCGAGCATCGACGGACGCAGCGCATGCGAGATGCGCCGCACTTCGCGCAGCGTGTCGCCGAGCCGCCCGACACCCGACACGAGCGCCTGCTCGGCCTCGGGCACGCGCGACGTGCCGCGTTCGAAGCGCGCGAGCGCGGATTCGAGCATCAGCTTCGCGGACACCATCATCTGGCTGATCCCGTCGTGCAGTTCGCGCGACAGCCGCGCGCGCTCCTGTTCCTGCGATTCGACGACGCGCTGCGCGAGCAGCTTGAGCTTCGCGTCGGCGCTGCGCGACTCGCTGACGTTCAGCACCAGCGCGCACACCGCGATCGCCGCCGCGCCGGTGAGCGCGATCGCGGTGAGCCAGCTCATCGTGCGCTCGATGTTCGCGGACGCGCGCGCGTCGATGCGCTGCAGCGCGGTGTCGACGTCGTCGAGATAGATGCCCGTGCCGACCATCCAGCCCCAGCGTTCGAGCGCGACGACGTAGCCGAGCTTCGGCGCGACGCGGCCCGTCGACGGCCGCTGCCATGCGTAGCGAACGTAGCCGCCGCCGTGCGATGCCGCGCCGATCAGCTTCTGGATCGTCAGTGCGCCCTGCGGATCGCGCATCGACCAGAAGTTGTGGCCGACCCGCTCGGGCTCGCGCGGATGCATCAGCGAATTGCCGTGCAGGTCGTACACGAAGAAGTAGCCGTCGGGCCCGAAATCCATCTTCTGCAGCATCGCGAGCGCCTGCGTGCGCAGCAGCGCGTCGTCGCGCGCATTGCGGCCGCTCGCGTCGTAGAGCGGCATGATCGCGCTGGTCGCGAGCTCGACGTAGTGCTTCAGCTCGACTTCCTTGCTCGACAGGTACGCGGCCTGGATCGTCGTATGCTGCGTGCGCGCGAGCGACGTCGCCTGCTGGCGCACGCCGAAGCCGATGCCGGCGATCGCGAGCAGGAACGGCACGATGGCCAGAAGGAAGATCTTTGCCTTGAGTCTCATGATGGTGCGAGGCGGCCGCGACCCGGTGCGAACCGGCCGGGCGCGTCAGCCGCGCGGCGGCGTATCGAGCCGACATTGTCGGCGATTTTGCACGCGGGCGGCTGCGACCGGGCGGCCGCCCCGCCGCGGCTCGGGTGCCCGGGCGCTCAGGCCCGCCGCGACTCGAGATGGTCGGGAGACGCGGGCGTCAGTACGACGATGCGGTTGCGTCCGCCTTCCTTCGCGCGATACAGCGCATCGTCGGCGAGCTTCAGCGCGGCCTGCATGTTGTCGTCGAGTTCGGGATAGCTCGTCGTCACGCCGATGCTGACCGTCAAGCGGCCGGCCGTGCCGGCGTCGTGCCGGATGCCGAGATCGAGGACGCCGGTGCGGATCGTCTCGGCGATCGTCACCGCGCCGTCCGTGTCGACGTCGGGCAGCACCACGACGAACTCCTCGCCGCCGTAGCGCGCCGCATAGTCGGCCGGACGGCGCAGGCAGCCGCCGATGCAATGGCCGACCGCGGCGAGCGCGTCGTCGCCGGCCTGGTGGCCCTGCGTGTCGTTGTAGCGCTTGAAGTAATCGACGTCGATGAACAGCAGCGACAGCGCATGCTGCGAGCGCGCGGCGCGGCGCCATTCGCGCGCGAGCGTGACGTCGAGCATCCGGCGGTTGTCGAGGCCCGTGAGGCCGTCGGTGCGCGCGAGCGCCTGCAGCTCGGTTTCCGCGCGGTGGCGCTTGCGCAGCTGCACGTCGAGCAGCAGCGACAGGCCGACGAAGCCGATCGCGAGCGCGACCATCGCGGAGCCGATCGGAATCGCACGGTCGTACCACGCGGCGTAGGTGTCCGCTTCCGAGCGCGCGACCATGATGATGAGCGGCAGGTGATCGAGGTGCCGGAACACGTACAGGCGCCGCACGCCGTCGATCGTCGCGGTGTCGGCGAAGCTGCCTTCGCTGGCGGTCATGAAATGCCGGAACGTGCTGGCGCGGCTGATGTCGCGGCCGACGATCTTCGGGTCGTACGGTTCGCGCGCGAGCATCAGGCCGCTCGTGTTCATCAGCGCGACCGAGCCGCGATCGCCGAGCGACAGGCGCGAGAACAGGTTCTGGAAATATTCGAGCCGGATCGACATCACCGCGACGCCGCCGAACGACCCGTCGGGCTTCGTGATCCGCCGGCTGAGCGCGATGCTCGGCGAGCCGCCGCGCAGCCGCGAATGGTACGGATTGCTGACGTACAGGCCGATGTCGGGGTGGTCGCGGTGGATCGTGAAATACGGCTCGTTGCCGAAGTTGGCCTTGCGCGGCACGTCGCTCATGCCGTCGACCGCGATGTCGCCCTTTGCGTCGAGCACATAGATGCCGCCGAGGTACTTGGCAGTCGTCGCGCGGTCGAACAGCACCTGGCGCCGCAGCGGCATCGGCAGCCCGGTGACCGCGGGGTCGTTCGCGCCCTCGACGACGGCCTGCAGCGACAGCGAATAGATCTCGATGTTGCGCTCGATGTCCCACGACGCCATCAGCGCGAGGTTCTGCTGCATCGTGCGCGAGCGGTCGCGCGCGTCGATGCGGCCTTCGTACAGCAGGACGCCGCACAGGAGCAGCAGGACCAGCGCGATCAGCAGCCCCGTATAGAAGATCAGGTGCGGCAGCAGGAACCGGCGCAAATGAGCGGCGACACGGCTTGTCCGGCCGGGTTCGCTGGGCATTGCGTAGTCGGTTTCTGCCATGGTCCGTGGATCGATGGGCATCGTCGCCAGGCGGCGGGCCGATGCGATTGTTCGTATGACGTGTCGGCAGCGATCCGATGCGCGGCCCTTCCGGCGCCTCTTTCCCTCCCGGCGGAGAAAATGGACACCGATTATCGGTAATCGCGGCCAGATATACCGGTAAATCCTGAATTCATTGGCGGCATCTGCCGCGATTCTACGATCCGACGAATCGGGCGGCGCGGATTCAACGGAGTATAACGCGCGCATTCGGGTGCGCGGAAAATGTTGCGACCCGTTGATCCGGATCAAATTACGGTGAAATCCCGGGCTTGCCAATATCGGGAAGATCGTTGCAGCGCAAGGCTTTGCTTCGAGGCGGGTGCGGGCGCGCCGCGTACGGCCGCCGATTCCGGCAGTTTAACGGCCGGCGCATGCGAACCGTGAAAGCGCGCGATATGCGCCGATTATCGGTTTCAACATACCGTTTCAACGGTCGTGCGAACGTAAAAATGAAAACGGGCGGCCATGAAGGCCGCCCGTTTCGTGAAGCCGGCGTACGGGCTCCCGGCGTACGGGCTCCCGGCATACGGGCCCCCGGCATGCGGGGCGGGCCCCGCATGCGCATGCTCAGGCGCCGTGCTGTTGCGCCTTGAACGCGAGCCGGAACCGGTGCAGCAGCGGCTCGGTATAGCCGCTCGGCTGCGACGTGCCCTGCAGCGCGAGCGCGCACGCGGCCTTGAATGCGGTCGACTGGTCGTAGTCGGGCGCCATCGGGCGATAGTTCGGGTCGCCGGCGTTCTGCTGGTCGACGACGCGCGCCATCCGCTTGAACACGTCGAGCACGAACGCCTCGGTGATCACGCCGTGGCGCAGCCAGTTCGCGATGTGCTGGCTCGAAATGCGCAGCGTCGCGCGGTCTTCCATCAGGCCGACGTCGTGGATGTCCGGCACTTTCGAGCAGCCGACGCCCTGTTCGACCCAGCGCACGACGTAGCCGAGGATGCCCTGCGCGTTGTTCTCGACCTCGTGCAGGATCTCGTCTTCGCTCCATTCGGCGCGCTCGACGACCGGCACGGTCAGCAGGCCTTCGAGCAGCGCGTCGCGCTCGCTCGCGTACGGCGTCTTTTCGAGCTCCTGCTGGACGGCCTGCACGTCGACGAGGTGGTAGTGCAGCGCGTGCAGCGTCGCGGCGGTCGGCGACGGCACCCACGCGGTGTTCGCACCCGCGCGCGGATGCGCGATCTTCTGCTCGAGCATCGCGTGCATCAGGTCCGGCATCGCCCACATGCCCTTGCCGATCTGCGCGCGGCCGCGCAGGCCGGCCGACAGGCCCGCGAGCACGTTGTTGCGCTCGTACGACGTGATCCAGGCCGACGACTTCATGTCGCCCTTGCGGATCATCGGGCCCGCCTCCATCGCGCTGTGCATCTCGTCGCCGGTGCGGTCGAGGAAGCCGGTGTTGATGAACGCGACCCGCGCGGCGGCCGCCGCGATGCATGCGGCGAGGTTCACGCTGGTGCGGCGCTCCTCATCCATGATGCCCATCTTCAGCGTATTGCGCGGCAGGCCGTACAGATCCTCGATGCGCGCGAACAGCGTATCGGCGAACGCGACTTCGACCGGGCCGTGCATCTTCGGCTTCACGATGTAGATCGAGCCCGTGCGCGAGTTGCGCTTCGCCTTCAGGTCGTGCAGCGCGCACAGCGTCGTGACGACGCCGTCGAGGATCCCTTCCGGAATCTCGTTGCCGTCGCGGTCGAGCACCGCGCCGTTGGTCATCAGGTGGCCGACGTTGCGCACGAACAGCAGCGAGCGGCCGTGCAGCGACAGCGTGCCGCCGTCGGGCGTCGTGTAGTCGCGGTCGGCGTTCAGGCGGCGCGTGAAACTCTTGCCGCCCTTCGCGACTTCTTCGACCAGCGTGCCCTGCATCAGGCCGAGCCAGTTGCGGTAGAGCTGGACCTTGTCGTCGGCGTCGACCGCCGCGACCGAATCCTCGCAGTCGATGATCGTGCTGACCGCGGCTTCGAGCACGACGTCCTTCACGTTCGCGAGATCGGCGCGGCCGATCGGCGTCGACGCGTCGATCTGGATCTCGATGTGCAGGCCGTTGTGCTTCAGCAGGATCGCGGACGGTGCGTCGGCCGTGCCCTGGTAGCCGACGAACTGCGCCGGCTGCGCGAGATGCACGACACCCTTCCCGGTTTCGACGGCGAGCTGGCCGTCCTGCACGCGGTAGCGCAGCGCATCGCGGTGCGAGCCGCTCGCGAGCGGCGCCGCGTTGTCGAGCACGTCGCGCGCGTAGTCGATCACGCGCTGGCCGCGCGTCGGGTTGTAGGTCGCGGTGCGTTCGGCGCCGCCGTCCTCGGGCAGCGCGTCGGTGCCGTACAGCGCGTCGTACAGGCTGCCCCAGCGGGCGTTCGCGGCGTTCAGCGCGTAGCGCGCGTTCGACAGCGGCACGACGAGCTGCGGGCCGGCCTGCGTGGCGATCTCGCTGTCGACGTTCGCGGTGGCTGCCGCGACGTTCGACGGGACCGGTACGAGGTAGCCGATTTTTTCGAGGAACGCGCGATAAGCGGCGTGGTCGCGCACGGGACCGGGGTGCGCGCGGTGCCAGGTGTCGAGTTCCTGCTGCAGGCGGTCGCGTTCCGCGAGCAGTTCGCGGTTACGCGGCGCCAGATCGTGCACCAGGGCCGAGAAACCGCTCCAGAACGCGGCCTTGTCGATGCCGGTGCCCGGCAGCGCTTCGTTTTCAATGAACTGGCTCAGCGCTGGCGCGACTTGCAGTCCTGCTTGGTCGATCATCGTTATCCTCCCGGGGAAAAATGCGCGCGCGGCCAGAGGGCCTGCTCACGCTAATAACGGGCTTGCGAACGAGCCTTGCCGGTCGTAGTGCAAGGAGCAAGGAGCGCCGTTTGGCCGAGCCAAACAAGCGACGCGCGACGCCGCAATGCGGCCGGCAAGGCTCGTTCCCGTGATTTAAAAAACCATTTGTGGGACTGGCCACCAGAAGGGCCGATCGCGGCGTCATGCTCCTTGCGAATACGTCGAGTATTCGCTTCGTCGCAGTCCTTGCGCTCGGCCCTTCTGGTGGCCAGCGCAAGCCCGTTATTAGCGTGAGCAGGCCCTCCTTTATGTCGCGACGCTTTGTGTGCCGGCGCGGGCGATCTGCGCGTCCTGCTCGGACTTTACGCCAGACACGCCGATCGCGCCCGCAATCCGGCCGCCGACCGTGACCGGCACGCCGCCTTCGAGCAACCCCGTCAGCGGCACGCTGAGAAACGCGGTGCGGCCACCGTTGATCATATCCTCATAAGCCTTCGTCTCGCGACGGCCGAGCGCCGCCGCGCGCGCCTTGTCCTGGGCGATGGTCGAGCTGGCCGGCGATGCGCCGTCCAGCCGCGCGAACGCGAGCAGGTGACCGCCGTCGTCGACGACGGCGATCGACACGGCCCAGCCGTGGCGCTCCGCTTCCGCGCGCGCGGCGGCGAGCATGCGGTCGGCATCGGCGAGTTCGAGTTCGGGTTTTGTCTGCATGGATGTCCTCCGGAACCAGGTCAGTTGACGAGCCGGTTGTCGACGAGCTCGATCCAGTGGCGCACGGGCGTGCGGCCCGCGCCGTTCAGGTGAGTCTGGCAGCCGACGTTGGCCGTGACAATCAGGTCCGGCCGCGCGGCTTCCAGCGCGTCGAGCCGGTTGTCGCGCAGTTTCGTCGCGAGTTCGGGCTGCGTCAGCGAATACGTGCCGGCCGAGCCGCAGCATAGATGGCCGTCGGCGACATTCGTCAGATCGAAGCCGAGCCGCGTCAGGATGCTTTCGACCGCGCCGCCGAGGCGCTGCGCGTGCTGCAGCGTGCACGGGCAGTGGACCGCGACGCGGCGTGGCGTCGCATCGGCCAGCGCGTCGAGCGGCTCGGCCGCGATCACCTCGGCGAGATCGCGCGCGAGCGCGCTGACGCGCCGCGCCTTCTCCGCATAGACGGGGTCGGAGCGCAGCAGGTCGCCGTATTCCTTGACGAACGCGCCGCAGCCGCTCGCCGTCAGCACGATCGCTTCCGCGCCGGCCTCGATCGCGGGCCACCACGCGTCGATGTTGCGGCGTGCGCGGGCGAGGCCCGCGTCCTGCGCGTTCAGGTGATATTCGGTCGCGCCGCAGCAGCCGGCCTCGCGCGCCGGGCTCACGCTGATGCCGAGCCGGTCGAGCACGCGCGCGGCGGCCGCATTGGTGTTCGGCGACAGCGACGGCTGCACGCAGCCTTCGAGCATCAGCACGCGTCGCGCGTGACGCACGGCCGGGCGCGGCGCGGCCGCGGGGACGGCGGCCGGGATCTTGTCCTGCAGCGCGCCGGGCAGCAGCGGGCGCAGCGCGCGGCCGGCTTTCAGCAACGCGGCGAACGTCGCCGGGCGCGGCACGACGTGCCGCAGCCCCGCGCGCAGCAGGCGCTCGCGCGCGGGACGCTGCGCGCGCTTCTCGGCTTCCGCGCGGCCGATGTCGAGCAGCGTGTGGTAGCGCACGCCGGACGGGCAGGTCGTCTCGCAGTTGCGGCAGGTCAGGCAGCGGTCGAGATGCTGCTGCGTGCGCTCGCCGCACGGCTCGCCTTCGAGCAACTGCTTGATCAGGTAGATGCGGCCGCGCGGCCCGTCGAGCTCGTTGCCGAGCACCTGGTAGGTCGGGCAGGTCGCATTGCAGAAGCCGCAGTGCACGCACGCGCGCAGGATCGCTTCCGCTTCGTCGGCCCGGGCGAGGGCCTTGCTTGCTTCGCTGAGATTGGTTTGCATCGGCGGGTCGCTTCGAAGGTCAGAGGTCGGCGTACAGGCGCCCGGGATTGAAAATCGCGTGCGGGTCGAGCTGCGCCTTGAGTTGCCGGTGCACGCGCAGCAGCGCAGGCGGCAGCGGCTGGAACGGCTCGTGCGTCGTGCCCGGCGTGAAGCAGGTCGCGTGGCCGCCGCATTGCGCGGCAAGCCGCTGCACGTCGGCCGGCGCGGCATCGCTTTTCAGCCAGCGCTGTGCGCCGCCCCAGTCGGCGAGCAGCGCGCCGGGCAACGCGTCGAGCGGCGCGGCGGCCGGCACCGATACGCGCCACAGCGGGCGCGGATCGTCGAAGAACGGCAGCGCGAGATCGCGCAACCGTGCCCAGAACGCGTCGTCGATGTCGTCCATCCGGTCGCCGCCGATCGTGTCGCGCGCGGCCTTCACCGAACCCTCGCCGCCTTCGATCCGCACGCGCAGCACACCGTCCGCGTGGCACGCGCCCGCGAGCGGCAGCCCCGCGCGCCGCCACGCGGCGACGCGCTGCACGGCTTCGCCGGCAGCGAGCGGCAACGCGAGATCGCCCGTCGCGCGCGGTTTCGGCAGCACCTTCAGCGACACCTCGGTCACGACGCCGAGGCAGCCGAAGCTGCCGGCGAGCAGCCGCGATACGTCGTAGCCCGCGACGTTCTTCATCACCTCGCCGCCGAAGCGCAGGTGCTTCGCGTGGCCGGTGATCACGCGGCAGCCGAGCACGAAGTCGCGCACCGCGCCGGCCCACGGGCGGCGCGGCCCCGACAGCGCCGCCGCGAACATCCCGCCGACCGTTGCCGCGCCGCCGAACGACGGCGGCTCGCACGGCAGCATCTGGCCGGCCGAGTCGAGCATCGCTTCGAGATCGGCGAGCGGCGTGCCCGCGCGTGCGGTGACGACGAGTTCGGTCGGGTCGTACGCGACGACGCCGCGATGCGTGCGCACGTCGAGCGTGCGGCCTTCGACGGGGCGACCGAGGAAAGCCTTGGTGCCGGCGCCGCGGACGTGCAGCGGCTGGCGGTCGTGGAGTGCGGCGTCGACCTGGGCGACGAGCGCCGCGCTGTCGTCGATCGATTCGATTTCGCGTCGCATCAGAAGCGCTCCAGTTCGGGAAACGGCAGCTTGCCGTGATGGACGTGCATCGCGCCGAATTCGGCGCAGCGATGCAGCGTCGGGATGTTCTTGCCGGGATTGAGCAGCCCCTGCGGATCGAACGCGGCCTTCACCGCGTGGAAGAACGTGATTTCGTCGGCGTTGAACTGCACGCACATCTGGTTGATCTTCTCGCGCCCGACGCCATGCTCGCCGGTGATGCTGCCGCCCGCCGCGACGCACAGCTCGAGGATCCGGCCGCCGAGCGCTTCGGCGCGGTCGAGCTCGCCGGGCCGGTTCGCGTCGAACAGGATCAGCGGGTGCATGTTGCCGTCGCCCGCGTGGAACACGTTCGCGACGGGCAGCCCGTATGCGGCGGACAGCGCGGCGATCCCTTCGAGCACGCGCGGCAGCTCGCGGCGCGGGATCGTGCCGTCCATGCAGTAGTAGTCGGGCGACATGCGGCCGACCGCGGGGAACGCGTTCTTGCGGCCGGCCCAGAAGCGCTGCCGCTCGGCCTCGTCGCGTGCGACACGGATCTCGGTTGCGCCCGCGTCGCGCAGCAGCGCGGCGACGCGTTCGGCGTCCTCGTCGACGTCGCTCGCCGCGCCGTCGAGCTCGCACAGCAGGATCGCCTGCGCATCGACCGGATAGCCCGCGTGGATGAAATCCTCGGCCGCGCGGATCGCGAGGTTGTCCATCATCTCGAGGCCGCCCGGAATCACGCCCGCGCCGATGATTCGCGCGACCGCCGCGCCGGCCTCGGCGACGTCGTCGAAGCTCGCCATCAGCACCTTCACGCACGGCGGCAACGGCCGCAGCTTCACGGTCACTTCCGTGACGATGCCGAGCATGCCTTCGGAGCCGGTGAACAGCGCGAGCAGGTCGAAGCCCGGTGCGTCGAGCGCGTCGGCGCCGAGCGTGAGCGTGTCGCCGTCGATCGTCAGGATCTCGACCTTCAGGATGTTGTGCACCGTGAGCCCGTATTTCAGGCAATGCACGCCGCCCGCGTTTTCGGCGACGTTGCCGCCGATCGAGCACGCGATCTGCGACGACGGATCGGGCGCGTAGTAGAGGCCGTGCGGCGCGGCCGCCTGCGAGATCGCGAGGTTGCGCACGCCGGGCTGCACGCGCGCGGTGCCGGCATCGGGGTCGATGTCGAGAATCCGGTTGAACTTCGCCATCACGAGCAGGATGCCTTTTTCGAGCGGCATCGCGCCGCCCGACAGCCCCGTGCCCGCGCCGCGCGCCACCACCGGCACGCGGTGCGCGGCCGCGACGCGCAGCACCGCGCGCACCTGCTCGACCGTGTCGGGCAGCACGACCGCGAGCGGCACCGTGCGGTACGCGGCGAGGCCGTCGCATTCGAACGGCTTGAGCGCCTCGCGTTCGTGCAGCACGTCGAGGCCGGGCGCCGCCGCGTGCAGTGCGGCGACGAGCGTGTTGCGGTCGACGGTTGCCAGCGGTCCGTCGATCCGTTCGTCGTAGATGAAACTCATCGGTGTGTCTCCGTCTCCACCATGCGGGCGGCCGCGCGATGCGCGACACGCCGGATGGACGGGATTCTTGGCGGGCCAGGCGCGCATGTCCAGACGTCTTCCATGTGGTCGTACCAGTTTTTATGAAGGCACCCGAAAGCCGCCATGCGGAGAACCAGAAGACCAAAGAAGAACAAGGGTTTGTGAGAAAATCGCCCATATCCGTCCAAAGTGGTCGTACCAGTATGGAAATGCAGGATCGAGAAGGGCCGGCGCGACGCGTGGCCGATGTCGTCGCCGAGCGGATCGAGAAGCTGATCGTCGACGGCGTGCTGAAGGCCGGGCAGGCGCTGCCGTCCGAACGGCGGTTGACCGAGAAGCTCGGTGTGTCGCGCACGGCCGTGCGCGAAGGGATGAAGCTGCTGCACGCGCGCGGGATCATCGACACGATGCACGGCAAGGGTTCGTTCGTCGCGAGCCTGACCCCGCAGCGCGAAATCACGCCGATGATGCATTTGCTCGGCTCGCAGCCGCGCACGCTGTACGACCTGTTCGAGGTGCGCGGGATGCTCGAGGCCGAGGCCGCGCGACTCGCCGCGCTGCGCGGTACGCCGGCCGATTTCATCCTGATCAAGCGCCGCTACGACGAAATGACGGCGGCCGACGCGCAGGATCTCGATCCCGCCGCGCGCGCGAAGCTCGATCACGCGTTCCATCTCGCGATCTGCGAGGCATCGCACAACCCGGTGCTCGTCAACACGCTGCAGTCGCTGACGGATCTGCTGCTCAGTTCGGTGTTCGCGTCGGTGAACAACCTCTATCACCGCGAGCCGCTGAAGAAGCAGATCGACCGGCAGCATGCGCGGCTCTACAACGCGGTCACGGGGCGGCTGCCCGAGCAGGCGCGCAAGGCCGCGAGCGAACATATCCGCCAGTGCGTCGAGTATCTGCGCGAGATCGAGCAGGAGGAGCAGCGGCTCGTGCGTTCGACGTTGCGGCTTGAAGGGTGGACGTGAGCGGGCGCCGAATCGTTCGCGCGATGATGTGAATCAAGCAAAGTGCGTTGACGATGCGGCGCCACAATCTAATATGTCACGGTGTGATCTATGTTGTGTGCGCCTCGTCATGACCTGCGCACATCCGCGCGGCACGCGTTTCGAGCCGTCGAGCGTGGCGCGCCGCCGATACTGAAAGGAGGATGCCGCATGTCGATTCCGACGCGTGGTGACGGGCCCGACGCCCGCGCCGTCCAGATTCCGCATGAACGCCGCACCGCGCTGCTGGCGGCGCTCGACGAACTGCTGGAGGCCGAGCGCGCGGGCGCGCGTGTCGCTTCCGAGACGGCGGTCGAGGTGACGGACGACCCCGAACTGCATCGGCTGATCGCACATATCCGCCAGGACGAAGCGCACTGGTGCAGCGTGCTCGTCGACGCGATCCGGTCGCTCGATGCGACGCCGACGCAAGCGACCGGCACGTTCTACGAAAAGGCGATGGCGATCGGCGATCTGGCAGAGCGGATGGCGTTTCTGAACCGCGGCCAGCGCTGGGTCGTCCGCAAGCTGCAGGCTGTGCTGCCGACGCTCGCGGATCCGGACATCCACCACGCGCTGTCGCTGATGC
The DNA here is from genome assembly GCF_025685725.1 of Burkholderia sp. BKH01. NCBI lineage: Bacteria > Pseudomonadati > Pseudomonadota > Betaproteobacteria > Burkholderiales > Burkholderiaceae > Burkholderia > Burkholderia sp. BKH01. Next base: position 163,477 of record NZ_JAOTQT010000016.1, read on the forward strand.
TGGTTGCGCACGAGAAGAACATCGGCGCAGTGGATGCGCGGTTGCGCGACGAAGGGGCGGGTAGCGTGTAGTGGCGGCCGCACGAAAAACCGGTGCTTCGCGCAATGGCGGGGAACACGGGGAAATGGGCGCGGCCGGCCCATGTCGACGTGCGCCCGTAATCAATCGCCGCCGAGTTTCAGCGATCGAAAAACCATGCAACCGGCCCCAAGCGCAATCAGCGCCAGTGCGATGGCAAATGCAGTGGCACCGGCCGCCAGGCCAAAGAAGTCGATCGCGTAGCCGGTCATGACGGGCAGCAGCCCTGCTGGCAGATAACCGCCGATATTCATGACGGCAATGGCTTCGGCCCTGCGCGTGTCCGGCACATGCAGGCCGATGAGCGTCAGGCCGCCCAACTGCCCAAGGCCCTGCGCTACCCCCGCGAACAGCGCAGCAGCCACCAGAACGGATGCCGACAGCATATGCACCGCGGCACATAGTGCGCACATCGACAGTACGGTCGCCGCCGTACCTGCCACGAACAACGCACGTACCGACCAGCGCCGCACGGCGAACTGAACGCCCGTTGCGGCGAGAAACATCGCGCACGCCATGCCGCCGGCGAGCATCGGGCTGCGAACTTCGAGCAGACGGGCGAGTAACGAAGGCCCCAACGCAAGCACGAACGATGTCGCGGTAATGCCGGGCCCGAAAACGCCGATACCGGCCGCGACGTGCCGCCGATTCATCGCCGGAACCGACGGCAGATGCAGACGCGCGACATTGCCGGTTGCCCTTGCCGGCCGGCCAAGGGGCAAACGCCACGCGATGACGAGAGCACTCAGCAGTACCAGGAATTCGATCCCGAAAACCGGTGCTACCGGATGCGCGACCGTTTGCGCAGCGCCACCGGCCAGCAGCGGCCCGAGGCCCGCGCCGAGAACCATTGCTACCGATGCGAGCAGGGCTGCCTGGCGACGACGCTCGCCACCGCCCAGGTCCGCCACTGACGCCATCCCTGCCGACACGATGACACCGACCGAGACACCCGTCAGCAACCGGGCAACGGCAAGCGTCGCGGTGGACGTTGCACTTGCGAACAACGCACATGCGACCAGCGCGACAACGATACCGGGCAGCAGTACCGGCTTGCGGCCGTAACGATCCGATAGCTGCCCGGCGACCGACAGCGTGCCCAGTAGCCCCAGGATGTACAGGGCAAAGATGACCGTCAGGGTGCCGGATGAAAAACCGAGCGCGCGCTGCCAGACCACATACAGCGGCGTCGGGGAATTGGACAGCATGAACACGGATGTGACCGTCCATGCGGCGCGCCACATGTCGGGGGAAATGTGCGCGGACGCGCGGCGGGATTGCACTGCGGCAGTGTCGGACACGACGATCTTCCTTGTACGAGTTTTTTCGAACTATAGCTTAGTTCGAAAAAACTCGTACAGTGATATAGTCGTGAACATGAAACGCACGACCCACCCCGACCTGGCCGCCGCAGTGCCTGCCGACCTTCCCGATCCGCTGCCGGAACCGGCAGTGTCCGATTTGCGCCTGGACGCGATATTCAGTGCACTGGCCGACCCGCTGCGCCTGACGATCGTCCGCCGGCTGCTGCTGGAATCCGAGGCATACGATCACCCGTGCAGCTGGTTCGGTTTCAACCGTGCGAAATCGTCTTTGACCCATCACTTCAAAGCGCTGCGTGAAGCGGGCGTGATTCGCCAGCGTCAATACGGGCTCGAGCGACGCAGCCGCGTGCGAACCGAGGATCTGGATTCGCGATTTCCAGGGCTGCTGCAACTGGTGGTCGCATGGGAGCCGTCCGGCGACGAACAGGGCTGAGTCGGCCCGCGTCGTCTAAAGGGCGGATCGATGGCTTCGTCGCACACGTTGCTCGCATCGCCTCGTCGCAGCCGGCGCCAGGCAGCCAGCGGGTGTTTCGAACGGCTGATGTTGAGAGACCCGAGCGTCTCTTCAGGGTCGATCAGCGTCACCCATGGAAATCCGCGCCGCATGAAAAAAGCCCGCCGAAGCGGGCAACCTCACGATGCGGAGGAGGAGATGCGTGAGCGCGGGCGGCGCGCGTTCAGCCTTTCGTCGCGCCGAACGTGAGCCCTGCGACGAAATGCTTCTGCATCGCGAAGAACATCGCGACCGACGGCAGCGCAGCCAGAATCGACCCGGCCGACACAAGATTCCACGACGTCGTCCACTGCCCCTTCAGCGCCGCGACGCCCGCCGTGATCGGCGCCGCCTCGTCGCCTTGCGTGAGACACAGCGCCCAGAAGTAGTCGTTCCACACGAACGTGAACACGAGGATCGCGAGCGCCGCGAGCGCCGGCCGGATCAGCGGCAGCACGATCCGCCAGAACACCGTCCATTCGCCCGCGCCCTCGATGCGCGCGGCTTCGATCAGCTCGAACGGCAGCTGCTTGATGAAGTTGCGCAGGAATAGCGTGCAGAAGCCGGTCTGGAACGCGACGTGGAACAGGATCAGCGCTTCGACGGTATTGAACACGCCGAGCCGGAGCGACAGGTCGCGCACTGGAATCATCAGCACCTGCACCGGCACGAAGTTGCCGGCGACGAACGTGCCGAACAGCGCGGTATTGCCGCGAAACCGGTAGGTCGCGAGCGCGAAGCCGGCCATCGCCGCGAGCGCGATCGAGCCGAGCACGGACGGCACGGTGATCTGCACGCTGTTCCAGAAGTAATGCAGCATCGGCGACGTCGTCAGCGCGTCGCGATAGTTCTCGACCATCGCGAAGTGCCGCGGCCAGCCCCAGTAGTGCCCTTCGACCAGTTCCTCGGTCGAGCGCACCGACGTGACGAACACCGCGATCATCGGCAGCAGCCAGATCAGCAGGGCGACGGGCAGCGACAGCTTGTACAGCCGGCGCGTGACGGGCTTCCATTGGGCAACGGGAGTCGGAAACATGATGGCCACCGGTCGGGTTATTGCTCGTTGCGCAGCATGCGGCGCAACTGGAACACGATGTAGACGAGCATGATCGCGAACAGCACGACCGCGATCGACGCGGAATAACCGAGCCGGTAGTACTTGATCGCCTGGTCGTACATGTAATACGCGAGCACGGTCGAACTCTCGAACGGGCCGCCGCTCGTCATCACCGAGATCAGGTCGAAGCTGCGCAGCGCGCCGATCACCGTGACGACGATCGCCATGAAGGTGGTCGGCCGCAGTTGCGGCAGCACGACGTGCCACAGCAGTGCGAAGCCGCGCGCGCCTTCCATCCGCGCCGCTTCGATCTGTTCCGGGTTGACCGACGTGAGGCCGGTCAGGTACAGGATCATGCAGTACGCCGTTTGCGGCCACAGCGCGGCGAATACGATGCCGAGCGTCGCGTAGCGCGCATCGCCGAGCACCGGGATGCCGTGCCCGGCGAGCAGCGCGAGCAGCCCGAAGGTCGGATCGTAGAACCACGAGAAGATCAGGCCGACGACCACGCCGGACAGCACGAACGGCGCGAAGAACAGCGATTTCACGAGCCGGATGCCGCCGACCGCCTGGTTCAGGTACAGCGCGAGCGCGAGGCCGAGCGGCGGCGCGAGCATGAACAGCGCGAGCCAGATCACGTTGTTGCGCAGCGCGGTGTAGAACGTCGGCGCATGCAGCAGTTCGACGTAGTTCGCGAGCCCGACGAAACTGCGCTCGGTCATCCCGTCCCAGTTGTACAGGCTCAGCCACAGCGTCGACAGGATCGGCCAGATCACATAGACGGCAACCATTGCGCAGGCCGGTGCGAGAAAGAGCCACGCGGCGCGCCGTTGCCGCCGCACGGCGGGCGACGGGCGGCGCGCGGGCAGCGCGGCGGCGGATGCTC
>NZ_JAOTQT010000017.1:0-148274 GCF_025685725.1 Burkholderia sp. BKH01
GAATACCGGCCTGTCACGCCGGGGGTCGCGGGTTCGAGTCCCGTCCGCTCCGCCAAACAAACGAAAGTGCCCGCCTTGTGCGGGCATTTTCGTTTGTGCGTTCGGTTGTTGCGCCCGTCCTCGGGCGCGTGGTCGCGGATCGGAGGAAGCCGCCTGCGCGGCTTGCGGCGGGACTCGAAGGGCTGCGCTTGCAAGCGCAGCCGCGGCCTGCGGGATGCAGGCGAGTCCCGTCCGCTCCGCCAGAAAATTGAAGAAGCCCGCCTTGTGTGCGGGCTTCTTCATTTGCGTTTCCGGTTGCGTCCGTCGGGCACTCCGATCCGGGTATCGGGCGCCACATCGCTACGAGAAATTCGCGATTGCATCCGTGCGCGACTGCGCTATCGTGGCGGGATGCGTTCTTGACCCCTGCGCGATGCTCGATCCGACCGACCTGCGACTCCTGTATCAGCTCCGGCCCGCGGAGCCCGACGATTTCCCGTTTGCCGAAGCGCTGACGCACGGCAACATGGGCGGCTACTACAAGCGCCATGGGCTCGTGTGGCGCAGCGATCTGTTCTATGCGAGCTGGCGCGAATCAGAGAACTTCATCCTCGAAGCCGACGGCGAGCGCATCGGCGTGCTGCGCGTGACCGAGGAAGGCGACTCGCTGCATATCCGCGATGTCCAGATCGTGGCCGGCCATCGCGGGCAGGGCGCCGGTACCTACATGCTCGACATGTCGCACCGCTGGGCGCGTGCGCGCGGGCTGCACGAATTGCAGTTGCGCGTGTTCGTCGACAATCCCGCCGCGCGTCTCTACCTGCGCATGGGCTACCAGGTAGCGGGGCCGCGGCTCGCGCAACTCGGCTCGATCCGCCACATGGTGCGGCCGGTCTGAAGATCTGACGATCCGGAGCGCAGCCCTCAGCGGAAGGCGTCGATCGCGTCGTCGTCCGGCGTTTCATCGTCCGCAATGCGACCTTCCGCGCCGCGGTGCTCGTAGCCGCGCAGCATGAACGCGCGCGGGCTTTCGCCGAATGCACGGCGGAACATCGCCGAGAACGCGCTCTGGCTCTGGTAGCCGAGTTCGCGCGCGATATGCGACAGCGGGCGCCCCTGGTTCAGCAGCGGGATCGCCCGCGCCAGCAGCGCCTGCTGGCGCCACTGCGAAAAGCTTACGCCCAGTTCCTGCTTGAAGAGCCGCGAAATCGTGCGCGTGCTCGCACCGACCTCGCTTGCCCAGTGTTCGAGTGATTCCGCATGCGCCGGTTGCGCGAGTACCGATTCGCACAGTGTGCGCAGCCGTTTCTCGTCGGGCATCGGCACGGCGAGCGGCAACGGCTCGGCATGGCTCAGCTCGTCGAGCACGAGCCCGCACAGCAGGCGCTCGCGCGCGGTGCTCAGGTCGCGCGCATCGAGCGCGACGATCAGTTCGCGCAGCAATCCCGTTACTTCGACGACGCGGCAAGCGTCGAGCCCGTCCGGTACGATCGACTCGTCGATATACAGCGTGCGCAAATACGCTTCCTCGACGATCACGACCTCGTGCGTCACGTGCGGCGGCACCCAGATCGCGCGGGACGGCGGCACCATCCACGTCGTGCCGGTCGTTGCGACGCGCAGCACGCCGCGCGACGCGTACGCGAGCTGCGCCCACGCATGCGTGTGCAGCGGGATGCGGCGGCCGGCGTCGACTTGCCGCGCGCGCACGCGCATCGGATGGACGGCGGTCGGCGCGAATTCGGGCGGAATGTCGATGACGTCGTACGGGTTCGATGTATCGGCTTGGACGGGCGGATTCATGGACGGTTCGGGCGGCGCGGCGGCGATGTCGTTATTTTAGAAGGCGCCGCGCGAGCGCATGCGGCGGTTTGTCGGGCGATCATGCCGTGTTCAAATGAACTTTGTATGGGGCCGGGCGAATTCTGCGCGGCTGCCCGGGGCCGTGCGCTTGCCGGTCAGAACCATAGGGTCGATCCGGTGGTCTATCGATGCGTGCGCAATTTCGCACGAATCGCGCGCGAACACGGCAACACACGAATCGAAGAGGAGAACCACGATGCGCTACGTATTCGTCTACGGCACCCTGAGAGCCGGAGAAACCAACGACATCGGCCATGCGGCCGCACGGCACGGGATCGCCGCGCCGACGCTGCTTGGCGCGGTCGCGCTGCCGGGCGAACTGTACGATTTCGGCACGTATCCGGGGATGGTCGCCGGGCCGGCCGGCAAGTCGCTGGTCTGGGGCGACGTCTACGAGGTCGATGAACGGCTCGTTCCCGTGCTCGACGAGATCGAGCGCGTCTATCCGGGCGTCGACACGCTGTTCAAGCAGGAAGAGGTGACCGTCGAACTCGGCGGACGCCAGTATGCATGCCTGTATTATCCGGTCGCCGCCCATGCGGCAGCCGGGCGTCCGCGCATCGCGTCGGGCGACTGGGTCCAGCACCGGCGCGAGCGGGAAGCCGCCTGAGCGTCCGCGCGGCAGTCGGTTTCGCCGCAAAGGAAAAGCGCCCCGCGGGGCGCTTTTTTCGTGCGGTTGTCGCGTGCGACCGGCGATGGCACGTGGCCGGCCGCCGATCGCGGCGGACAGCTTCGTCAGATTTCCTCGTACAGCGGCAGCGTCAGGAATTCGGTGAAGCCTTCCGACGTCGACATCTTCTCGAAGATCGCCGCGGCGCGCTCGTACGGTTGCGTGTTGCCGCCGACCGAACGCTTCACGTTGTCGAGCTCGACCTTCGTGTATTCGCGCACGAGTTCGGCCGTGACCTTGCGGCCGTCGTCGAGCACGCCCTTCGGCGAGCGGATCCACTGCCACACCTGCGAGCGGGAAATCTCGGCGGTGGCCGCGTCTTCCATCAGGTTGTGGATCGGCACGCAGCCGTTGCCGTCGAGCCACGCACCGAGGTAGTGGATGCCGACGTTGATGTTGTTGCGCAGGCCGGCTTCGGTGATCGGCGCTTCAGGCTGGAAGTCGAGCAGGTTCTTGCCTTCGACCTGCACGTCGTCGCGCTGCTTCGCGATCTGGTTCGGCTGGTCGCCGAGCACCTTGACGAATTCTTCCATCGCGATCGGCACGAGGCCCGGGTGCGCAACCCAGCCGCCGTCGTAGCCGTCGGTCGCGTCGCGCTGCTTGTCCGAGCGCACGCCGCCCATCGCCTTGTCGTTCGCTTCCGGATCGTTCTTGATCGGGATCAGCGCGCTCATCCCGCCGATCGCCGGCGCGTTGCGCTTGTGGCAGGTCTTCAGCAGCAGCAGCGCGTACGCGCGCATGAACGGCACCGTCATCGTGATCTTCGAACGGTCGGCGAGGCAGAAATCGCGGTCGTTCTTGAACTTCTTGATCGCCGAGAAGATGTAGTCCCAGCGGCCGGCGTTCAGGCCCGAGCTGTGCTCGCGCAGTTCGTACAGGATCTCGTCCATCTCGAACGCGGCGAGGATCGTCTCGATCAGCACCGTCGCGCGGATCGTGCCGCGAGGCACGCCGACCGCTTCCTGCGCGGCGACGAAGATGTCGTTCCACAGGCGCGCCTCGAGATGGCTTTCCATCTTCGGCAGGTAGAAGTACGGGCCCGAGCCGCGCGCGATCAGCTCCTTCGCGTTGTGGAACAGGAACAGCGCGAAATCGAAGATGCCGCCGGACACGCGCTGGCCGTCGACCGTCACGTGCTTCTCGTCGAGGTGCCAGCCGCGCGGACGCACGATCAGCGTCGCCACCTTGTCGTTCAACCGGTACGACTTGCCGTTCTGCTCGAGCGAAATGGTGCGGCGGATCGCGTCCTTCAGGTTGATCTGGCCGTCGATCTGGTTCGTCCAGCTCGGCGCGTTCGAATCCTCGAAGTCCGTCATGTACGAATCGGCGCCCGAGTTCAGCGCGTTGATGATCATCTTGCGCTCGACGGGGCCCGTGATCTCGACGCGGCGGCATTGCAGGTCGGCCGGCAGCGGCGCGACCTTCCAGTCGCCTTCGCGGATCGCCCTGGTATCGGCCAGGAAGTCCGGGCGCTCGCCCGCGTCGAGGCGTGTCGTGCGCTCGACGCGCGCCTGCAGCAGCGCCTGGCGGCGCGGTTCGAACGCGCGGTGCAGCGCTGCGACGAGTGCGAGCGCGTCGGGCGTCAGGATCGCTTCGTAACCCGGCTTGATTTCGCCGGTGATCGTCATGCCTTGCGGCAGCGTGATCGGGGTGCTCATGAGTCTCATCTCCTTGGTCGGTCAGTTGCGGTTTCGGTGAAGGGGGAAGGCGGCAGCTGCGAGCGTCATGCACCCGGGCCGGGGCGCGTGCGGTTTGCGTGTCTGCCGGACGGAGCCGGGGTGGCGAGGAATGCGAGCAGGTCGGCCATGCCGGTGCCCGTGCCGTCGGGCGGCGCGCCGAGTTCCTCGGCGGGCGCGCCGGTGCGGTTGAGCCAGAACGTCGTGTAGCCGAACCAGGTGGCGCCGGCGACGTCCCACGCGTTCGACGACACGAACACGATGCCGCGCGGGTTCGGCCCGAACGCGGCGGTGCCGAGCGCGTAGACGGCCGGACTCGGCTTGTAGGCGCGCACGGTGTCGGCCGACAGCACGCGATCGAACAGCCCGGACATGCCGGCGCTCTTGATCGCGATGTCGAGCATCTGCGAGTTGCCGTTCGACAGGATCGCGAGCGGCGGGCGCGGCTCGAGCGCGCGCAGCTTGCGCAGCGCGGGCACCGTATCGGGATAGGTGGACAGGCACGCGTATTCGTCCATCAGGCGCTTCTCGGCCGCGCTGTTCAGCGCGAGGCCGAGCGCGCGCGCGGCGAACCGCAGCGCATCGAGCGTGATGTCCCGGAACGGGCGATAGCGGGCGCCGGCCGGATCGGCGAGCGTGCGCAGCTGCGAGTATTCGATTTGCTTGCGTCGCCACAGCTGCGACAACCGTTCCCCGTGACCGGGAAACATCTGCTCTGCCGCAGCCACGACTGCATGCACGTCAAACAACGTGCCGAATGCGTCGAAGAGGATTGCGTCGGGAGAGGGGAGTGTCGTTGTGGCCGACATAGCCTTGCGCTCCAGTTTCAGAGGTCGGGTCGATTCTATTCGTGATCGTAGATACTTAAAAAGACGCTAATCATCACTTGATCTTTTACTTTCATATACCTAATCTTGAGCGGCTTAAGCTATTTGAAGGGCGGCGGTGCCGTCCCTGCGAGTCATGGACCGGTTCAAACAGATCGAAACGTTCGCCGCGGTCGCGGCGAAGGGCAGCCTGTCGGCGGCCGCGCACGCGGAAGGCGTCGCGCCGGCGATCATCGGCCGCCGCCTCGACGCGCTCGAGGAGCGGCTCGGCGTCAAGCTGCTGGTGCGCACGACGCGCAAGCTCACGCTGACGTTCGAGGGGTCGGCATTCCTCGAGGATTGCCAGCGGGTCATCAACGACATGCAGAACGCCGAGGCGAGCGTGTCCGCCGGGGGCGTCAAGGCGAGCGGCCACCTGCGCATTTCCGCGCCGGCCGGCTTCGGCCGGCGGCACGTCGCGCCGCTCGTGCCCGAGTTCAGCGGCGGGCATCCGGACGTGTCGGTCACGCTCGACCTGTCCGACCGGATGGTCGACCTCGTCAACGAAGGGTTCGATTGCGCGGTGCGGCTCGGCGAACTGCCGGACTCGTCGCTGGTGTCGCTGAAGCTCGGCGAGAATCGCCGCGTGTGCGTCGCGTCTCCCGCGTATCTCGCGCGGCGCGGCACGCCGGCCACGCTCGCGGAACTGGCGCGGCACAACTGCCTCGCGCTTGCGGCGAACGCTAACCAGCAACGCGGCTGGGCGTTCCAGGAGGACGACAAGGTCGTGTCGATCCGCGTGAACGGCACGATGGAATGCTCGGACGGCGCGGTGCTGCACGAGTGGTGTCTCGCCGGCCACGGCCTGGCATGGCGCTCGTGGTGGGAGGTCGGCGAGGACATCGCGGCCGGCCGGCTTGTCAGCGTGCTCGACGCATTCGCCGCGCCGCCGATCGGCATCCACGCGGTGTTTCCGCAGCGCCGCCACCTGCCGCTGCGCGTGCGCCTGTTTCTCGATTACCTGAAGCACACGTACGAGCGGCCCGGTTATTGGGGCGCGTAGGCCGTGCGTGCCCGCGCGTTTCCGATATGAGGACGAACCCGCTGCCGGTGCCGGTTGCGCGGTTTCGCACACTACAATCGTAGGAGACATGACCGACGCGTGGCGGCCGGCTCGGACGGGATCGCGGCGCGCGGAGTGCGATTGACGAAGGAGGGCGCGATGTTCCGGCACATCCTCGTTCCAACCGACGGTTCCGAACTGTCGCAAAAGGCGATCGACGGCGCGATCGACCTGGCGCGCGCGGTCGGCGCGCGCGTGACGGCCTACGCGTGCCTGCCGCAGTATCCGTACTCGCCGTTCTCCGAAGTGATCATCGAGCCGCCCGCCGATTTCCGTGCGCGCAGCGAGCGCGAGGCGCGCACGCACCTCGACGAGGTCGAATCGGCCGCAAAGGCGGCCGGCGTCGTCTGCGACACGTGGACCAGCGTGCATCCGTCGCCGTATCTCGGCATCATCGAGGCGGCCGAACGCGGCGGCTGCGACGTGATCTTCATGGCGTCCCACGGACGCCGCGGGCTCGGCAGCCTGCTGATCGGCAGCGAGACGCAGCGTGTGCTGACCCATACGAAAATTCCGGTGATCGTCTATCGATAGAGCGGTGCCTGCTGTTGCGGCCGCGCGGGCGGCAGCAGGATCGGCACCGCAGAAAAAGGGCGCGCCGGACGAAAGCCGGCGCGCGTCGTTGCGGCGGCCCGCAGGCCGCGCGGCCGGTCGTGCGATCTGCATCGCGCGCCTGCCGTCTCCTCCCTGATTTTTGTCTTGTTGCCGAAGTCGTGGCGCCTGCGCGCGTTATGCGACCTTCTTGCCGTCGAAGAACTGTTCGTCTTCGGTCGAGCCGTGCAGCGCGGTCGTCGATGCTTCGCGCTCGACCGTCTGCGTCACCGCGTCGAAGTAGCCGGTGCCGACTTCACGCTGATGCTTGACGGCCGTGAAGCCCTTGTCGGCTGCCGCGAACTCGGCCTGCTGCAGTTCGACGAACGCGCTCATCTGCGTGCGGGCATAGCCGTGCGCGAGGTTGAACATCGAGTAGTTCAGCGCATGGAAGCCGGCCAGCGTGATGAACTGGAACTTGTAGCCCATCGCGCCGAGTTCCTTCTGGAACTTCGCGATCGTCGCGTCGTCGAGGTTCTTCTTCCAGTTGAACGACGGCGAGCAGTTGTACGACAGCAGCTTGCCCGGGAACTGCTTGTGGATCGCTTCCGCGAACTTCTTCGCGTACTCGAGATCCGGCTTGCCCGTTTCGCACCAGATCAGGTCGGCATGCGGCGCGTACGCGAGACCGCGCGAGATCGCCTGCTCGAGGCCCGGCTTCGTGCGGAAGAAGCCTTCCACCGTGCGTTCGCCCGTCAGGAACGGCTTGTCGTTGTCGTCGACGTCGGACGTGATCAGGTCGGCCGCTTCCGCGTCGGTACGTGCGACCAGCACCGTCGGCGTGCCCATCACGTCGGCCGCGAGACGTGCGGCCGACAGCTTTGCGACGGCTTCGCGCGTCGGCACGAGCACCTTGCCGCCCATGTGGCCGCACTTCTTCACCGAAGCGAGCTGGTCCTCGAAGTGAACGCCCGATGCGCCTGCCTCGATCATCGCTTTCATCAGTTCGAACGCGTTCAGCACACCGCCGAAACCGGCTTCCGCGTCGGCCACGATCGGCGCGAAGAAGTCGACATAACCTTCGTCGCCCGGGTTCTTGCCTTCCGACCACTGGATCTGGTCGGCGCGCGTCAGCGTGTTGTTGATGCGCTTCACGACGAGCGGCACCGAGTTCGCCGGGTACAGCGACTGGTCCGGGTACATTTCGCCCGCGACGTTCGCGTCGCCGGCCACTTGCCAGCCGGACAGGTAGATGGCCTTCAGGCCGGCCTTCACCTGCTGCATCGCCTGGTTGCCGGTCAGCGCGCCGAGTGCGTTGACGAACGGCTCGTTGTTGATGAGGCTCCACAGCTTTTCCGCGCCGCGCTTGGCCAGCGTGTGCTCGATCGGGATCGAGCCGCGCAGGCGAACGACGTCCTCAGCCGAGTAGCCGCGCTTGATGCCCTTCCAGCGCGGATCGGTTTCCCATTGCTTTTGCAGTTCCTGTGCCTGTTGCTGACGCGACATGATGAGCTCCTTGATGCGGTGTGTTGCCTAATGGGTCGAATCTGACGGTGGGGATGCTGTTCTCGAAGCGGGGAGCAGTGCGTTCCGTTTCGTGAAGTCTTGTATAAGAGTCTAGGCAAATCGACGGGAGCGAAACAGGGGCGGTCTCAGGAAGTAGGTAAATTTTTAGTTGTTTTAAATCAATGATTTGAATTTTTGATTTCGGGATAAGAAATGCTCTTTCCCATCCTGCAATCGCATGGGTTGTGCCACGCAACATGATTTTTTACGACGCAAAAAAATTTTCCGCATTGTGAAATGTACGGCGGGACGAAAAAAAACCGGCGCAGGTGCGCCGGTCGTCTGGATTGGCGGGACGGTCATCCGTGGGGCCGCCATCCGTGGGGCGGCCAGCGGCCGCCCGTGCGTGCTTAGGACGCGGAATTGCCGCGGCGCGGGCCGCTGCTGCGCTGGCCGTCTCGACGCGGGCCGCCGTCGCGGCTGCCGCTCGGCTTGCCGCTCCAGCCACCGCCATTGCCACCGCCATTGCCGCCGCCGTAGCTGCGGCCGTTGCCGCCATGACCGCCGCCCGGCTTGCCGCCGAAACGCCGGCCGCCGCCGTTACCGCCGCCCGGACGGCCGCGGCCGCCATTGCCGCCGCGCGGGGGCGCCGACTTGCGCGGCTCGAAGCCTTCGATCACGTTGACCGGCAGCGGCGAGCGCACGAAACGCTCGATGCGCTTGAGCGCGCCCTGTTCCGCGTGGTGCACGAGGCTCACCGCGGTGCCCGAACGGCCCGCACGGCCCGTACGGCCGATGCGGTGCACGTAGTCTTCCGCGAACTTCGGCAGGTCGTAGTTGAACACGTGCGTGATGCCCGGGATGTCGATGCCGCGTGCCGCGACGTCGGTCGCGACCAGCACGCGCACGCGGCGCTCGCGCAGCGCACGGATCGTGCGGTTACGCGCGCCCTGCGGCAGGTCGCCGTGCAGCGCGGCCGATTCGAAGCCCGCGTCGGCAAGGCGGCCGGCGAGCTGGTCGGCGTCGATCTTGGTCGCCGTGAAGATGATCGCCTGGTCGAGCGCGTCGTCGCGCAGCAGGTGATCGAGCAGGCGATCCTTGTGGTCGCGGTCGTCGACGTAGTGCACGGTCTGCGCGATGTTTGCGCGCGACTCGAGGCGCTGCTGGATCTCGATGCGTTCGGGATCCTTCAGCAGGCGGCTCGTCAGCGAACCGATCTTGCCGTCGAGCGTGGCCGAGAACAGCATCGTCTGGCGCGTCGCGGGCGTCGCGGCGACGATCGTTTCGATATCGTCGATGAAGCCCATGTCGAGCATGCGGTCGGCTTCGTCGAGCACGAGCATCTTCAGCTCGGACAGGTCGATGCGGCCGCGCTCGAGGTGGTCGAGCAGGCGGCCCGGCGTGGCGACCAGGATTTCGGGGTTCTTCGCAAGCAGCATCAGCTGCTGGCCGTAGGCGACGCCGCCGAGGATGCTGACCGTGCGCAGGCGCTTCAGGTGCTTGCCGTAGGTCGATGCGGCCGTGGTGACCTGCATCGCGAGTTCACGGGTCGGCGTCAGCACGAGCAGGCCCGGGCGCGCGACGGGTTGCGGGCGGCGCACGCGGCGGTCGCCCTGGTTCGGTTCGCGCGGCGCGCGCGGTTGCTGCGCCAGCGTCTTCTGGAGCTGCGCGAAGCGTTCGATCGCGGGCAGCATGAATGCGGCCGTCTTGCCCGAACCGGTCGGGCTCGACACCAGCAGGTCGCGGCCGGCGATGCCGGCCGGAATCGCGCGCTGCTGGACCGGCGTCGGCTTCACATAGCCGGCGGCCTGCAGCGCGGAGACGATCTCCGGCGACAACCCGAGCGACGCGAAGCTCGGCTCGTCCGACGCCGGTTCGACCGCGGCCGGTACGGCGGCGTCGTCGAGACCGAGCGCCTGGTCGGCGATCGCGTTGAGCGGGCTGGAGTTGATGCTCGAAGTCATAACAATCCTTGAAACACAGTGGGTGAAACGTCGGCGCCAATCGCGCATACCCAAGTCGTCGGATTCAGCGAGCAAATCGGGAAACGGGTGCAATCCGCCGAACAGTCGGCGGATGAGGCATTAGAAGCTGTTTTGGGTGCGGCGCGCTTCTGGAGCGGGGCCGCCAGCCTGATAAGTGACGACCGCGAGGGTCGAAGCAGGAGGGGACAGGTTCTAAACCGGATTGGAGCTTAACGCTACGAGGCGTCGGGCCGGAACGGCATGCGAGCCGAGCGCGGGGGTGACGCAGGCCGCATTATAAAGAGATTTGCTGCGCTGCGCCACTGATTTGATTGCCTATTGCGAAGGGCGTGGTTCGGTCAGGAAGCCGTGCCGTTTTTCAGCGATTCGACGAGTTCGATGTATTGCTGCTTCGCGGCATCCTGCGACGTGCCCTTCAGTGCATCCCATGCGTCGTACTTGTATTTGCCGACGATGTCGGTGAAGCCCGGCTTGTCGCCGTGCGCATCGCCGTCGGTCGCCTGCTTGAAGAGCGCGTACAGGCGCAGCAGGGTCAGGTTGCCCGGCCGTTCCGTCAGTTGCTTGACGTCGATCTGGGCCTGGTCGAATTGGGCGGTGAGTTCGCTCATCGGGTGTCTCCGTAAGGGTTTCAGGTCGGGCGATCTTAGCAAGCGGACCGCCGCGCGGGGTCGAGCGATCCTTCCAAACCGCCACCGGCGCCGCGCGCGTGCACGGATCGGGCCCGATCGCCCGTGGGAGCGGGGCGCCGCATTACAATGTCGGCCATGACGCAAACAGTGCTCCTCGCCATCGATACGTCGACCGAATACTGCTCGGTCGCGCTGCTGCGCTCGGCTCATGCCGATGACGCCGTTTCCACCCCGCAAACCTGGGTCCGCCATGAACAGACGGGCGCCGTGTCGAGCACGCGCGTGCTGCCGGCGATCCAGGAGCTTTTCGCCGAATCCGGGCTGACGCTCGCCGATTGCGACGCGATCGCGTTCGGCGCGGGCCCCGGCTCGTTCACGGGCCTGCGCACCGCGACCGGCATTACCCAGGGCCTCGCGTTCGGGGGCGGGCTGCCGGTCGTGCCGATCGGCACGCTGCTCGCGTGCGCGGAGCACGCGAGGCTGCGCGCGCCCGGCACGGCCCGCGTGCTTGCCGCGCTGGACGCGCGGATGGACGAAGCCTACTGGGCGGACTTCGCGTGGGATGACAGCACCGGCGACTGGCGCACGCTGCATCCGGCGTCGCTCGATGCGCCGGGCGCCGTCGGCGTGCCCGACGCGCCGTTCACGCTCGCGGGCAATGCGGCTGCCGCGTTCGGCGCGCTATTGCCGGCCGCGGCGCGCGCGGCCGTGATCGACGGCGAAGCATTGCCTCATGCGCTGGCGGTCGCGCATGCCGCGCTGCGCGCGTTCCGCGCCGGGCGCACGGTGCCGGCCGACCAGGCCGCGCCCGAATACGTGCGCGACAAGGTCGCGCAGACGACTGCCGAGCGGATCGCGGCACGGGCCGCGCAGACGGGCGGGGCGAAGGGATGACGGGTGTACTGCTGAGCGACCGCTATCTGGCGCCGATGACGGATGCCGATCTCGACGAGGTCGTCGCGATCGAGCAGGTCGCGTACGAATTCCCGTGGAGCCGCGGCAACTTCGAGGATTCGTTGCGCAATGGCTATCTGGGCGTGTGCCTGCGGCACGTGACGGGTTCACTGATCGGCTATTGCGTGCTGATGCCGGTGATCGACGAAATGCATCTGCTCAACCTGTGTGTCACGCCGGACGCGCAGCGCGCGGGCGCGGGCCTCGCGCTGCTGCGCGAGGCCGTGCGCATTTCGCGCGCGGAGCGGCTCGACGGCGTGCTGCTCGAGGTGCGGCCGTCCAATCCGCGCGCGATTCATCTGTACGAGCGTTTCGGCTTCGTGACCATCGGCCGGCGCAAGAACTACTATCCGGCGAAGCATCGCAGCCGGGAGGACGCGATCGTGATGCGTCTGACGCTGAACAAGGACGAGGGGGACGCACATGGCGTGGGCTGAAGCGGCGCTCGAGGAAATGGGCCTCGCGCAGATCTGGGTGCGGCGCGGGCAGCGCGCGGACGAAGGCGCAGCAGCCGAGGCGCCCGCCGTGGCGCAAACCGGTACGGCGGACGACATTTCCGCCGCCGCCGCGGCCGATCGGCCGGCGCGCGCGGTGCGTGCCCCGGTGCAAGACGATGCGCCGCCGGCTGCCGCACGTGCCGCCGCGGCCTCGCCGGCTCGCGAGCCGGGCATACCGGCATCGGAAGCACCGGCGCGTCGCATCGTCGATGGCGATCGCACGCTCGCGCCGGCGGCTTCAGCCGATTCAATGCCGCCGATGGACGACGCACCCGACGATTTCGCGTGGTTCGACGCGGCGCCGCCGGGCGAGCCCATGCCGGCAGCCGAACCGCGTCCCGCCGGAACGCCGGTTGCGATGCTCGACTGGGATGCGCTGGCCGCGCGCGTGCGCGACTGCACCCACTGCCGGCTGTGCGAGAAGCGGACCAACACCGTGTTCGGCGTCGGCGACCGTGAAGCGGACTGGATGCTGATCGGCGAAGCGCCAGGCGAGAACGAGGACAAACAGGGTGAGCCGTTCGTCGGCCAGGCCGGCAAGCTGCTCGACAACATGCTGCAGTCGCTGGCGCTCAAGCGCGGCGACAACGTGTATATCGCGAACGTGATCAAGTGCCGGCCGCCCGGCAACCGCAACCCGGAACCGGACGAGGTCGCAAGCTGCGAACCTTATCTGCAGCGCCAGGTCGCGCTCGTGAAGCCGAAGCTGATCGTCGCGCTCGGGCGCTTCGCCGCGCAGACGTTGCTGAAGACGGACGCCAGCATCGCGTCGCTGCGCGGCCGCGTGCATGCGTACGAAGGCGTGCCGGTGATCGTCACCTACCACCCGGCGTACCTGCTGCGCAGCCTGCAGGACAAGTCGAAGGCGTGGGCCGACCTGTGCCTCGCGCGCGACACGTTCCGGCGCGCAGAGGGTGAGGACGCGAACGGGCCGGCTGGGCAATGACGACCGGCGCGGCGCTCGCATTCGTCGATACGCTGCGTGACGCCGCGGTTCGCGATCTGGGCTGGCTGCTCGCGAGCCCGAGCCTGCTGACCGCGGCACCCGCCGCGCCGCTCGCGCAACCGTGGCCGGATGCGGCCGGACAGTCGGCCGTCGAGGCATGGCTCGCCGCGCTCGATGCGGCGCCCGAGCCGCTGCGCCGCGCGCTCGACGGGGTGCGACCCACCCGGCTCGGCCGCTACGCCGAATGCCTGCTCGAGTATTTCCTTTCGTACGGACCGTCGCTGCGGCTCGTCGCGGCCAATCTCCCGCTGCGCAGCAACGGCCTGACGCTCGGCGAAGTCGATTTTCTCGTCGATGCGCCGGGCGGGCAGCGCCTGCACTGGGAACTCGCGGTGAAGTGCTATCTGTGCGCGCCGGTGCGCGACAGCGCGTCGCTCGCCGACTTTGTCGGGCCCAATCTCGTCGACCGGTTCGACCGCAAGCGCAGCCGGCTGCTCGACCACCAGTTGCGGCTCGGCGATCGCGCTGGGTTCGCGCTGCTCGGCTACGGCGCGCCGTCCGACGCGCAGATGTTCATCAGGGGTTGGCTGTTCTATCCGCACGGCGCGCCACTGCCGTCGGTGTCCGCCGAAATCTCGCCGAATCACCCGCGCGGTTTCTGGCTGACGCATGCGCAGTGGCCGGCGTGGGCGGCCGCGCAGCGTGCCGGCGTTGCATGGAGCGTGTTGCCGCGGCTTGCGTGGCTCGCGCCGCGGCGCGTTGCCGCCGGCGCGGGCTTCGAACCCGAACCGCTCGCGGCCGCACTCGAGCTGCCGCCCGTGCTGGCGACGCGTCAGGCCCCCGACTTGATCGGCATTTATGAGAAGAGCGGCGATGGCACGTGGCGCGAGACGGCGCGCGGCTTCGTCGTGCCGGACGACTGGCCGGCGCGTGCGCAGGCGTTCGCGGCGCAGGACGACTGACGCCGCGTCAGGCGGCGCTTACCACCAGCGATGGAAGTGATGAACCGGGCCGACGCCGTGGCCGACGTCGAGGCGGCCGCTCGCGGCGATCGCGCCGGTCAGGTAGGCCTTCGCTTCGCGCACCGCGCTTTCGAGGTCGGGCTGCTGCGGCAGCAGCGCGGCGATCGCCGACGACAGCGTGCAGCCCGTGCCGTGCGTGTTGCTGACCGGCACGCGCGGGCCGTCGAGCCGCACGGTGTGCGCCGCATCGACGAGCCAGTCGGGGCTCGCGGCCGCGTCTGGCAGGTGGCCGCCTTTCATCAGCACGGCGCGCGCACCCGTCTGCAGCAACGCGCGGCCTTGCCGGACCATGTCGTCTTCAGTGGTCGCGGCTGCGTCGCCGAGCAGCGCGGCCGCTTCGGGCAGGTTCGGCGTGACGACGGTCGCCAGCGGCAGCAGCGCGTCGCGCAACGCGTCGACCGCATCGGGCGCGAGCAGCGCGTGCGAACTCTTCGAGATCATCACCGTGTCGAGTACGACGAAGCGCGGCGCGTAACGGCGCAGCGCGTCGGCCACCGCGTGCACGATTGCCGCGTTCGCGAGCATCCCGATCTTGACCGCATCGATGCGGATGTCGCTGAACACCGCGTCGAGCTGCGCGGTCACGAACGCGGCGTCCGGCGCGTGCACGCCCGTTACGCCGCGCGTGTTCTGCGCGGTCAGCGCGGTGATCACGCTGGCGCCGTACGTGCCGAGCGCGGAAAACGTCTTCAGGTCGGCCTGGATGCCTGCGCCGCCGCCCGAATCGGAGCCGGCGATCGTCAGGATGTTGGGTATCGGGTGCGTCATGATGGCAACGCGCCGGTTCGAAGACGGGCGCTGGCGAACGGAAACGGGAAGTGTAGCGTCAGTGCCGCGCTTCGCCGATCAACGCGACCGAGTCGAACTGACGCTGGTTCGCCTGGTGGCGGCGCATCACGAGCCACATTGTCAGGCAGACGAACGTGCCGAACAGCACGATCACGACGCCGACCGGCACGTCGAGCCACACGAGCACCGCATACAGGCACAGCATCACGAGCACCGACAGGTTCTCGTTGAAGTTCTGCACCGCGATCGAGTGGCCGGCCGACAGCAGCACGTGGCCGCGATGCTGCAGCAGCGCGTTCATCGGCACGACGAAGTAGCCCGACAGCGCGCCGACGCAGATCAGGAAGATGTACGCGACGATCAGGTAGACGGGCATGCGCAGGTGGCCGAAGTGCACGGCCCAGTTCGACGGGAACAGGTCGCGCGTGTAGAACGCCATCAGCATCACCGCGATGCCCATGATGATGCCGACGGGTAGCACGGTCAGCGACTTCTTCAGCGGGATCCGGGCGGCGGCGGCGATTGCGCCGGCCGCGACGCCGACCGCGACCACGGCCTGCAGGATCGCGCCCTCCGACAGCGACATGCCGAGCGACACCTCGGCCCACTTCAGCACGATGAACTGCAGCGTCGCGCCCGCGCCCCAGAACAGCGTCGTGACCGCCAGCGAGATCTGGCCGAGCTTGTCGCGCCACAGCACCATGAAGCAGTCGGCGAAATCCGTGAGGAGCTTGACCGGGCCGCGTTCCTGCTTCGGATAGCGGGCGCCGGTATCGGGAATGCGCAGGTTGAACAGCGCGGCGATCACGTAGATCGCCATGATGATCGCCATCGCCGCTTCGGCGGGTGTGCTGATCCAGGCGGGTGTGTGCGCGATGACGTGCGACGCGATGTGCGGGCTGATCAGCGCACCGCCGAGCACGGTGCCGAGGATGATCGAGCTGACGGTCGTGCCTTCGATCCAGCCGTTCGCGGCGACCAGCCGATCGGCCGGCAGCAGCTCGGTGAGGATGCCGTATTTGGCGGGCGAGTAGGCCGCCGCGCCGAACCCGACGATCCCGTACGCGATCAGCGGGTGGGCGCCGAGCAGCATGATCATGCAGCCGACCACCTTGATCGAGTTGGTGATGAACATCACGCGCCCCTTCGGGCGCGAATCCGCGAAAGCACCGACATACGCCGCCAACACCACATAGGACAACACGAAGAACAGCTTCAGCAGCGGTGTCATCCAGTTGGGGGCGTGGAGGTCTTTCAGCAGGGCGATGGCGGCGATGAGAAGCGCATTGTCGGCCAGCGACGAGAAAAACTGCGCGGCCATGATGGTGTAAAAACCTTTTTTCATCTGATGCGATGCTTTCGTCGCTGCGGCAGGGCCGCGTAGGCCGCCTGATATGCGATCGGCTTATTCCGTTCGAAATGGGTTGTGCGCACGGCTTTATAACATGAAAATACGCCAATTCGGACTAGCAAGATTCCCCGATCGTTCCGCAAATTGTCGGCTTCGGTGCTCAAAAGGCGCGGTAAGCTGCTGATTCGCAAGCGTCTTTACGTAAATTTCCCATGCCGCGCCCGATCTCCGCCACCATCCACACCGCCGCTCTCGCGAACAATCTCTCCGTCGTCCGCCGCTTTGCCGGCCCGTCCAAGGTCTGGGCGGTCGTCAAGGCCAACGCGTACGGCCACGGTCTCGCCCGCGCGTTTCCCGGCCTGCGCGGCACCGACGGCTTCGGCCTGCTCGACCTCGACGAGGCCGTGAAGCTGCGCGAGCTCGGCTGGGCCGGCCCGATCCTGCTGCTCGAAGGCTTCTTCCGGTCGACCGACATCGACGTGATCGACCGCTACAGCCTGACGACGACCGTCCACAACGACGAGCAGATGCGGATGCTGGAAACGGCGCGGCTGTCGAAGCCCGTCAACGTGCAGCTCAAGATGAACAGCGGGATGAACCGGCTCGGCTACGTGCCGGAAAAATACCGCGCGGCCTGGGAGCGCGCCCGCGCGTGCCCCGGCATCGGCCAGATCACGTTGATGACCCATTTTTCGGACGCGGACAACGAGCGCGGCGTCGCCGAGCAGCTCGCGACGTTCGAGCGCGGTGCGGAAAACATCGCCGGCGCGCGCAGTCTCGCGAATTCGGCCGCCGTGCTGTGGCATCCCGATACGCATTTCGACTGGGTGCGGCCGGGGATCGTGCTGTATGGCGCGTCGCCGTCCGGGCTGTCGTCCGATATCGCCGACACGGGGCTGAAGCCGGCGATGACGCTGGCGTCCGAGCTGATCGCGGTGCAAACGATCGCGAAGGGCCAGGCCATCGGCTATGGATCGACGTTCTCCGCGCAGGCGCCGATGCGGGTCGGCGTCGTCGCGTGCGGCTACGCGGACGGTTATCCGCGCGTCGCGCCCGAAGGCACGCCCGTGATCGTCGACGGCATCCGCACGCGTATCGTCGGCCGCGTATCGATGGACATGATTACCGTCGACCTGACCCCGTGCCCGCAGGCCGGCGTCGGTGCGCGCGTCGAGCTGTGGGGCAATACACTGCCGATCGACGACGTCGCCCGTCATTGCGGCACGATCGGCTACGAGCTGATGTGCGCGGTCGCCGGCCGCGTTCCCGTGCGCGCGGAATAAGGGCGTCGCGCGTGGCCAAACAGAAAACCGTTTATGTCTGCAGCGAGTGCGGCGGGCAGTCCCCGAAGTGGCAGGGGCAGTGCCCGTCGTGCCAGGCCTGGAACACGCTCGTCGAATCGGTCCCCGAGACGCCGTCGGCCCACCGTTTCCAGTCGCTCGCGAAGCGGGCGCCCGTACAGCGGCTGGTCGACATCGAAGCGGCCGACGTGCCGCGCTTCTCGACCGGCATCGGCGAATTCGACCGCGTGCTCGGCGGCGGGCTGGTCCCCGGCGGTGTCGTGCTGATCGGCGGCGACCCGGGCATCGGCAAGTCGACGCTGCTGCTGCAGTCGCTCGCGGACATCGCGAGCGAACGGCGCGCGCTCTATATCAGCGGCGAGGAATCGGCCGCGCAGATCGCATTGCGCGCGCAACGGCTTGCGCTGCTCGACGGCGGTACGCCGGCGGCCGAGCTGCAGCTGCTCGCCGAGATCCAGCTCGAAAAGATCCAGGCCGCGATCGACGCGGAGCGGCCCGACGTGGCCGTGATCGACTCGATCCAGACTGTCTATTCGGAAGCGCTCACGTCGGCGCCGGGCTCGGTCGCGCAGGTGCGCGAATGCGCGGCGCAGCTCACGCGCATCGCAAAACAGTCGGGCACTGCGATCATCATGGTCGGGCACGTGACGAAGGAGGGCAATCTGGCCGGCCCGCGCGTGCTCGAGCACATCGTCGACACGGTGCTGTATTTCGAGGGCGACACGCATTCGTCGTTCCGGCTCGTGCGCGCGTTCAAGAACCGCTTCGGCGCGGTCAACGAACTCGGCGTGTTCGCGATGACCGAGCGCGGGCTGCGCGGCGTCGCGAATCCGTCCGCGCTGTTCCTGTCGCAGCACGAGCAGGTCGTGCCCGGCTCGTGCGTGCTCGTCACGCAGGAAGGCACGCGCCCGCTGCTCGTCGAAATCCAGGCGCTGGTCGATACCGCGCATGTGCCGAACCCGCGTCGGCTTGCGGTCGGGCTCGAACAGAACCGGCTCGCGATGCTGCTCGCGGTGCTGCACCGGCACGCGGGCATCGCGTGCTTCGACCAGGACGTGTTCCTCAATGCAGTGGGCGGCGTGAAGATCACCGAGCCGGCCGCCGACCTCGCGGTGCTGCTCGCGATCCATTCGTCGATGCGCAACAAGCCGCTGCCGAAGGGGCTGATCGTGTTCGGCGAAGTGGGGCTGGCGGGCGAGATCCGGCCGTCCCCGCGCGGGCAGGAGCGGCTGCGCGAGGCGGCGAAGCTCGGCTTTACGGCCGCGCTGATTCCGAAGGCGAATGCGCCGAAACAGCCGATCGAAGGGTTGAACGTGATGGCTGTCGAGCGGATCGAGCAGGCGATCGACCGCGTGCGCGATCTCGAGTGATCGGCCCGGCAGCCGCGCGGGCTGTGGCTGTCGGCGATCTGTCGCGTAATTCTCTGTAAAGAATATGTAGGCTGCTGTAACCCGCCGGACATTGCTTTTCCCTATCCTTTGCCGGATTGTCGAACCGCGCAATGCGAAGGGAACCTATGTTGAAATCGTATGGGGAAGCGCCGGGCGGACGCCTTTACAACCTGCGCGGCTGCCGCGTGTCGGAGCCGATTCGCCAGCCCTGGGGCGGTGGATGCCGGATCGTCGAATGGATCGACGAGGAAGGGCGCCTGGCGCGCAAGGTCGTATCGGAGGACGTGACCGAAGCGGAGGTCGCCGCGGCGATCCGGCGGCCGACCGAAGGGCGCCGGTACCTGATGGGCGACGACGAGCAGCTGCCGCGCGACACGCTGCCGCGGCGCTGAGCCGGCAGGCGGCTTACGAACCGACGAACAAGGGCAGAAAAGGGCCGGGCTGGTGCGCCCGGCCTTGTCGCATCTGGGCCCGACGCTGACCCGATGGCTTGTCGAAGAACCCGTGCCGCCAGCGTGCTTGGCTGGCGGCGCCGGCCGGCTGCACTGCGGCCGCGTCAGCCGATCTGCTCGAGCTCTTCGTGCGCGGCGAGCCAGTCGGCCTCGATCGTTTCGAGACGCGTGTTGACGTCCCCGAGCTTGCGGATCGCGTCGGTCAGCTCCGTCTTGCGCGCGGCCTCGTAGCTCGCCGGATCGGCGACGAACGTGTCGAGGCGCGCCTTCTCCGCGTGCAGCGTCTCCATTTCCTTTTCGAGCTTCGTGATGCGCGACTGCAGCGGTTTTTTCAACACCGACAGGCGCTGCCGCTCCTCGGCAGCCTGACGCTTCTGGTCCTTGCGGTTCGCCGCGGCGCCCGCGCCCGACGCAGCCGCGCTGTCGGCCTTCGCGGCCGCGCGCTGCTCGGCCGCGTGCTGCAGCAGCCAGTCGCGGTAGTCGTCGAGGTCGCCGTCGAAGGGCTGCAGCCGGTGCTTCGCGACCAGCATGAACTGGTCGGTCGTCGCGCGCAGCAGGTGGCGGTCGTGCGATACGACGATCAGCGTGCCTTCGAACTGCGCGAGCGCCATCGTCAGCGCGTGGCGCGTTTCGAGATCGAGGTGGTTCGTCGGTTCGTCGAGCAGCAGCAGGTTCGGCTTCTGCCAGATGATCAGCGCAAGCGCGAGGCGCGCTTTCTCGCCGCCCGAGAACGGGCCGACGGCGCTGGTCGCCATGTCGCCCGAGAAATTGAAGCCGCCGAGGAAGTCGCGCAGTTCCTGTTCGCGCGTATCGGGTGCGAGCCGCGCGAGATGCGCGAGCGGCGAATCGTCCTCGCGCAGCGTTTCGAGCTGGTGCTGCGCGAAATAGCCGATCGTCAGCCCCTTGCCCTCGCGGACGTCGCCCGACAGCGGCGCGAGCGTGCCGGCCAGCGTCTTGATCAGCGTCGACTTGCCCTGGCCGTTCGCGCCGAGCAGGCCGATGCGCTGCCCGTTCTGGATCGACAGCGCCACGCGTTCGACGATCGGGATGTCCGCACCGTCGTCGGCATGGTAGCCGCAGCGGACGTCTTCCATCACCATCATCGGGTTCGGCGCGGCGTCGGGCGTGCGGAATTCGAACGTGAACGGCGACGCGATGTGCGCGGGCGCGATCAGCTCCATCTTCTCGAGCGCCTTCATCCGGCTTTGCGCCTGCTTGGCCTTGGTGGCCTTGGCCTTGAAGCGGTCGACGAAGCTCTGCAGGTGCTCGATGGTCTTCTGCTGCTTTTCGTATGCGCTTTGCTGCAGCGCCAGTTGCTGCGCGCGCAGCACTTCGAATTGCGAGTAGTTGCCGCCGTAACGCTTCACCTGGCGGTTTTCCAGGTGCAGCGTGACGTTGCAGATCGAATCGAGGAATTCGCGGTCGTGCGAGATCACGACGAGCGTGCCGGGGTAGCGGTGCAGCCAGTCTTCGAGCCAGACGATCGCGTCGAGGTCGAGGTGGTTGGTTGGTTCGTCGAGCAGCAGCAGGTCGGAGCGGCACATCAGCGCCTGCGCGAGGTTCAGGCGCATGCGCCAGCCGCCGGAGAAGCTGGCGACGGGCTCGCGTGTCTGGGCGAGCGTGAAGCCGAGGCCGAGCAGCAGCGCTTCGGCGCGGGCGGGCGCGGTGTAGCCGTCGGCATCGGCGAAGGCCGCGTGCGCGTCGGCTTCGGCGGCGCCGTCATGCGCGGCGGAAGCAGCGGCGATGCGCGCCTCGATCTCGCGCAGCGCGGCGTCGCCGTCGAGCGTGTAGTCGAGCGCCGAGCGGTCGACCGCGGGCGTTTCCTGCGACACGTGGGCGATCCGCCACGACGGCGGCATCGAGAAATCGCCGGCGTCCGAGTGCAGCTCGCCGCGCAGGACCGCGAACAGCGTCGACTTGCCGGCGCCGTTCGCGCCGATCAGGCCGGCTTTCTCGCCGGGATTGAGCACGAACGAGGTCGACTCGAACAGCGGCTTGGTGCCTCGCGCAAGGCTGAACTGATTGAAACGGATCACGGCGGAAATGACTGGCCAAAACCGCTATTCTAGACTGCGCGCCGCTCTTGCCGGGCATCGGCCGCTCGGCGGATGCCGCAACGGCCCGATTTCGCCTAGACTCCACGTCGATCCGGTTTCGTAAAAGGAGTGCCCGATGTCCACCCTGTATTCGTTCAGCGCAGAGACGCTCGCCGGTGCGCCGGTTTCGCTCGACGCGTATCGCGGCAAGGTGCTGCTGATCGTCAACACCGCGAGCGAGTGCGGTTTCACGCCGCAATACGCGGGCCTGCAGAAACTGTACGATCAGTACGCCGCGCGCGGCTTCTTCGTGCTCGGCTTCCCGTGCAACCAGTTCGGCAAGCAGGAGCCCGGCGACGCCGCGCAGATCGGCGCGTTCTGCGAGCGCAATTACGGCGTCACGTTCCCGATGTTCGCGAAGATCGACGTGAAGGGCGACCATGCGCATCCGCTGTACCGCTACCTGACCGACGAGGCGCCCGGCATTCTCGGCCTCAAGGCGATCAAGTGGAATTTCACGAAATTCCTGGTCGACCGCGAAGGGCACATCGTCAAGCGCTACGCGCCGTCGACCAAGCCCGACGAAATCGCTGCGGATATCGACAAGCTGCTGTAACGGCAGGGGGCGACGTGCGCCGCGCAGGTGCGGATCGCGCGGAGGCTGCCGTCCGCCCGGCGGTTACAGGATCGGCGCGAACAATCGCGCGACGTGCATCGCGATCCGCCGCCATGCGGGCGACTGGCGGTATTCGTTCGCATCGACCTCGTATGCCAGCGCGAAGTCGGCATCGAGCATCGTCTCGACCTCGTCGGCGAATGCGCGGTCGACGGTCAGCACCATGATCTCGAAGTTGAGTCGGAACGAGCGATTGTCGAGATTCGCGCTGCCGATCGCCGCCGCGATGCGGTCGATCAGCACGACCTTCTGGTGCAGGAAGCCGGGCCGGTAGCGGAACACCTTGACGCCCGCGTCGATCAGGTCGCGCGCGTACAGCTTCGATGCCTCGAACACAACGTAGTGATCGCGCCGGCTCGGGATCAGGATACGCACGTCGACGCCGCGCATCACCGCGAGTTTCAGCGCTGCGATCACGGCTTCGTCGGGGACGAGGTACGGCGTGGTGATCCAGACCCGCTCGCGCGCCGCATTGATTGCCTCGACGAAGAACAGCGAGCCGGTTTCCTGCTTGTCGGCCGGCCCCATCGGCACCGCGAGGCAATGCATGCCGTCGCCGGGCCGTGCGGGCGGCGGCGGCGCGAGCGGCGGCAGCTTCTGCGTCGCCCAGTGCCAGTCTTCGGCGAACACGTACTGGATGCTTGCGACCACGGGGCCGCGAATCTCGATGTGCGTGTCGCGCCACGGCGACAGGCGCGGCTTCGCGCCGAGATATTCGACGCCGACGTTGTGGCCGCCGACGAATGCGCGATTGCCGTCGACCACGACGATCTTGCGATGGTTGCGGAAGTTGAGCTGGAAGCGATTGACGAACTTGCGATTGGTCGCGAACGGATGGACCTCGACGCCGCCACGGCGCAATGTGTCGACGTAGCTGTGCGGCAGGTCGAAGCTGCCGATGCTGTCGTACAGCAGGCAGCAGCGCACGCCGGCCGCCGCACGCGCCAGCAGCGAGTCGCGCAGCATCTGGCCGAGCGCATCGTCACGCACGATGAAGAACTGGACGACCACGTAGTCGCGCGCGCCATCGATCGCCGACAGGATCGCCGAGAACGTCGCGTCGCCGTTCACGAGCGTGCGCACCGAATTGCCGCCGAGGAACGGCATGCCGCCGAGTCGCGTGAGCGCGAGCACGGCGGCCTGGCCGAGCGCGTCGGCGGCCGGCCCGTCGGTCGCGTCGGCCGCATCGGTACTGAGCCACGGCGAGCGCGGTGTGTGCGTGCGCAACAGTTCCAGCTCGTGGCGCCGGGCGTCGACGTAGCCGGAGAACTTGCTGCGGCCGAGGAACAGGTACGGAATGAGCGTCAGGTATGGCATCGCGGCGAGCGACACGGCCCACGCGATCGCGCCTTGCGACGTGCGCGTGTTCATGATCGCGTGGCACGCCGCGACGATCCCGAGCACGTGGATGGTCAGGATCAGGGTGCCGAGATGTAGCCAGTCGAGGGTCATGGGCGCGTGACGGACTCCTGAGGTCGTGCGGCGCGGCGGCCGCTTACGCGCATCTTACCCAACCGTGCGGCGCAGCGGTGCGCCTTGCCGCACGGAAGGGGAGCCGGGAGGCTCAGGCCTTGCGTGGCAGGTCCGACGCCTGGATCAGGAACACGGTGTCGTCGCCCGCGCTGGTGGGCAGCCATGTGAGTTCGAGGCCGCCGAACGCGGCTTCGACGTTCTCGCGCTCGTTGCCGATCTCGACGACGAGCACGCCGTCGTCGTGCAGCCAGCGGTGTGCTTCGGCGACGATGCGTCGCACGATGTCCATCCCGTCGTCGCCGCCCGCGAGCGCCATCTCGGGCTCGTGCCGGTATTCGGGCGGCAGCGCGGCCATCGACGACGCGTTCACGTACGGCGGGTTCGTCAGGATCACGTCGTAACGTGCGCCGGGGTCGGTACGGAACGCGGGCAGCGGCGCGTAGAGGTCGCCGCGATGCAGCGCGATGCGGTCTTCGAGGCCGTAGTCGCGCACGTTGATCTCCGCGACTTCGAGTGCCTTGTCGGACAGGTCGACCGCATCGATCTCGGCGTTCGGGAACGCGCTCGCCGCGAGGATCGCGAGGCAGCCGGAGCCCGTGCACAGTTCGAGTACCGCACCGACCTGCTCGGGATCGGCCACATACGGTTGCAGCCCGTCGTCGAGCAGTTCGCCGATGAACGAGCGCGGCACGATCACGCGTTCGTCGACGTAGAAGCGGTGGCCATGCATCCAGGCTTCGTGCGTGAGATACGCGGCCGGCACGCGGTCGGTGGCGCGCCGTTCGATCACCGCGAGCACGGCCGCGATTTCGTCGGGCAGCAGCCGCGCGTCGAGGAACGGCTCCAGCGTGTCGAGCGGCAGGTCGAGCGTGTGCAGCACGAGGTAGGCCGCTTCGTCATACGCATTGTCGGAGCCGTGGCCGAATGCGAGCTTCGCCTTCGAGAAGCGTGTGACCGCGTAGCGCAGCAGGTCGCGAACAGTTGCAAAAGGTGTCGTCATGCGAGGCTCCATCAGGCGGTCAGTTGTTCGAGCACGCGGCGGTACACGTTCTTCAGCGGATCGACGAAGCGCACTTCGATGTGCTCGTCGATCTTGTGGATGCTGCCGTTCGGCGGGCCGAACTCGATCACCTGCGGGCAGATGCGCGCGATGAAGCGGCCGTCCGACGTGCCGCCGGTGGTCGACAGCTCGGTCGTGATGCCGGTCTCGGTGCGGATCGCGTTTTCCAGCGCATTCGACAGCTCGCCACGCGGCGTCAGGAACGGCAGGCCGCTCACCGACCACTTCAGCGTGTATTCGAGGCCGTGCTTGTCGAGGATCGCGTGCACGCGTGCCTGCAGGCCCTCGACCGTGCTCGCGGTCGAGAACCGGAAGTTGAACAGCAGGTCGGCATGGCCGGGGATCACGTTGGTCGCGCCGGTGCCGGCGTGCAGGTTCGACACCTGCCAGGTGGTCGGCGGGAAATATTCGTTGCCTTCGTCCCACTGCTCGGCGGCGAGCTCGGCGAGCGCCGGCGCGAGCAGGTGGATCGGGTTCTTCGCGAGGTGCGGATACGCGATATGGCCCTGGACGCCCTTGACGACCAGCTCGCCCGACATCGACCCGCGGCGGCCGTTCTTGACGACGTCGCCGAGCTCGGCGGTCGACGTCGGCTCGCCGACGATGCAGTAGTCGAGGCGTTCGCCGCGCGCCTGCAGCAGTTCGACGACCTTGACGGTGCCGTCGGTGGCCGGGCCTTCCTCGTCGCTCGTGATCAGGAACGCGATCGCGCCGCGGTGGCCGGGATGGGCCGCGACGAATTCCTCGGACGCGACGACGAACGCCGCGAGCGATGTCTTCATGTCGGCCGCGCCGCGGCCGTACAGCTTGCCGTCTCGATGGGCGGGAATGAACGGCGGCGAGGTCCACTGTTCGAGCGGGCCGGTCGGCACGACGTCGGTGTGGCCCGCGAACGCGAGCAGCTTGCCGTCGCGGCCGTCGGCGCCGCGCTTGACGGCCCACAGGTTGGTCACGCCGTGCGACGCGATGGTCTCGCATTCGAAGCCGAGCGCGGCGAGGCGACCGGTCATGATCTGCTGGCAATGCTGGTCGTCGGGCGTCACGGACGCGCGGGCGATCAACTGTTCGGTAAGGGCTAGGGTGGCGGACATGGTTCGGACCACTTTCGATAAAAAATGCCGGCACGGGGGCCGGCAGCGACAAGACGTCGGGCTAGGGCCTGTTCACGCTAATAACGGGCTTGCGCTGGCCCCCAGAAGGGCCGAGCGCAAGGATCGCGACGAAGCGAATACTCGACGTATTCGCGAGGAGCATGACGCGGCGATCGGCCCTTCTGGGGGCCAGCCCCACGAATGATTTTTTCCAAACAGGGGAACGTGCCTTGCCGGCCGCATTGCGGCGTCGCGCGTCGCTTGTTTGGCTCGGCCAAACGGCGCTCCTTGCTTCTTGCACTGCAGCCGGCAAGGCACGTTCGCAAGCCCGTTATTAGCGTGAACAGGCCCTTCTACAGGCGCAGCGCGGGCGGCCCTATGCGGCAAACAGCGCCGCGTATTGATCGGCCACGAAGCCGAGCGATTTCACGCGGCCGTTGACGACGAGCACGGG
Organism: Burkholderia sp. BKH01; assembly: GCF_025685725.1. NCBI lineage: Bacteria > Pseudomonadati > Pseudomonadota > Betaproteobacteria > Burkholderiales > Burkholderiaceae > Burkholderia > Burkholderia sp. BKH01. The sequence goes on from NZ_JAOTQT010000017.1 coordinate 26,262, forward strand.
GCGCTTGATGACCGACGGCTTGTGGATCATCAGCGCGACCGCGCCGGTCTTCGTTTCGGCGGCCGCCTTCATCGCGTCGTCCAGGCCGCGCCACGTGGTGCCGCGCTTGTTCACGAGCGCGTCGAGCGACACGTCCTTCAGCCAGTCTTCAACCAGCGGCGCGCTGACGCCGAGCTTCTTGAAATCGTGGAACTCGAATTCGACGCCGTGATCGTCGAGCCACACGCGGGCCTTCTTCACGGTGTCGCAGTTCGGAATGCCGTAGACGACCACGGTGTGCGGCTTCGCCATCAGTCGCCTCGCAGCAGCTCGTTCAAGCCGACCTTCGCGCGGGTCTTCGCGTCGACCTTCTTGACGATCACCGCGCAGTACAGGCTGTGCGAACCGTCCTTCGACGGCAGGTTGCCGGCGACCACGACCGAGCCGGCCGGGATGCGGCCGTAGCTGACTTCGCCCGTTTCGCGGTCGTAGATCTTCGTGCTCTGGCCGAGGTACACGCCCATCGAGATCACCGAGTTTTCCTCGACGATCACGCCTTCGACGACTTCCGAGCGCGCGCCGATGAAGCAGTTGTCTTCGATGATGACGGGGTTCGCCTGCAGCGGCTCGAGCACGCCGCCGATACCGACGCCGCCCGACAGGTGCACGTTCTTGCCGATCTGCGCGCACGAACCGACCGTTGCCCACGTGTCGACCATCGTGCCTTCGTCGACGTACGCGCCGATGTTCGTGTACGACGGCATCAGCACGACGTTCTTCGCGATGAACGAGCCGCGGCGCGCAATGGCCGGCGGGACGACGCGGAAGCCGCCCGCGGCGAAGTCCTCGGCCGTGTAGTTCGCGAACTTCGACGGTACCTTGTCGTAGAACTGCGAGTAGCCGCCGGCCGCCATCGGTGCGTTGTCCTCCAGGCGGAACGACAGCAGCACGGCCTTCTTCAGCCACTGGTGCACGGTCCAGTTGCCGTCGATTTTCTCGGCGACGCGCAGCGCACCCTTGTCGAGTTGCTCGATCGCGTGCGCGACGGCCTCGCGGACTTCGGCGGGCGCGGCCTTCGGCGACAGCTCGGCGCGGTTTTCCCAGGCGGTATCGATGATTTGCTGAAGTTGTTGCGACATGTTCGTTTTCGCAGGAGATGGATGGAATTGATCGGGATGGACGATTACCGCGCGAGAGAACGGCAGAAATCGACGATGCGTTGCGCGCCCTCGACGCATTCGGGGGTGCCCGCGACGAGCGCGATCCGGATGAAATCGCGGCCCGGATTCGACCCGTGCGCATCGCGCGCCAGGTACGAGCCGGGCAGAACCGTCACATTATAGTCGGCGTACAGGCGGCGGGCGAACTCGGTGTCCGACAGCCCGGTGCGCGACACGTCGGCCCACAGGTAGAACGCGGCGTCGGGCAGCTTCACGTCGATCACGTCGGCGAGCATCGGCGTGACCGTATTGAACTTCTGCAGGTACAGCGCGCGGTTCTCGCGCACGTGCGCCTCGTCGTTCCACGCGGCGATGCTCGCGTGCTGCCAGACCGGCGACAGCGCCGCGCCGTGGTACGTGCGGTACAGCAGGAATTTCTTCAGCAGCGCCGCATCGCCGGCAACGAAGCCCGAGCGCATGCCCGGCACGTTCGAGCGTTTCGACAGGCTCGACAGCATCACAAGCCGCTCGAAGCCGCGGCCGAGGCGGTGGGCGGCCTCGAGGCCGCCGAGCGGCGGTGCCGCTTCGTCGAAATAGATTTCCGAATAGCACTCGTCGGACGCAATCACGAAACCGTGGCGGTCGGATAGCGCGAACAGCTCGCGCCAGTCGTCGAGCGTCAGCACGGCGCCCGTCGGGTTGCCCGGCGAGCACACGTACAGCAGCTGCGTGCGCGCCCAGACGTCGTCGGGCACGGCCGCGTAGTCGCACGCGAAGTTGCGGGCCGGGTCGCTGTTCGCGAAATAGGGTTCGGCACCGGCCAGCAGCGCCGCGCCTTCGTAAATTTGATAGAAGGGATTCGGACAGAGTACGATCGCCTTCTCGCCGTCCCCGGACGGGCGCGCGTCGATCACGGTCTGCGCGAGCGAAAACAGCGCCTCGCGCGACCCCGACACGGGCAGCACCTGCGTGGCCGGGTCGATCGCCGGCAGCCCGTAGCGGCGCTCGAGCCAATGCGCGATCGACGTGCGCAGCGCGTCCGAGCCGGCGGTGGCCGGGTACGACGCGAGGCCGTCGAGCGCGGCCACCACGGCGTCGCGGATCAGCGCCGGGGTCGGGTGCTTGGGCTCGCCGATGCCGAAGCTGATCGGTTTGAGGTCGCCGGAGGGCGTCACGTCCTTGAACAGGGCGCGCAGCTTTTCGAAGGGATAGGGCTGGAGCGAGTCGAGTCGAGGGTTCACGGGCGAAGCGGCCATCGCGGCCGGTTGGAGCGAAAGAAGCGGCGGGCGTGCCGCGCGGCTGCGAACGGGCGCCGACGGCGCGCGGGTCGCAACGAACGATTATAGCGTGACGGAATGCGGTCGCGGCCCGCCGGAACGGCGGCCGGGCCGGTCGAATAAAGGGTATCGAACCAAATGAACAACGCGGTACGCGGCAGCCTGCCGACGCTGGCCATCCTGATCGGCGCGTCGGTATGGGGCCTGATCTGGTATCCGCTGCGGATCCTCGCGTCGCTCGGCGTGACGGGCACGCTGGCGAGCGCGCTGACGAGCCTCGTCGCGTTTCTGTTCGTGATCGTCACGCGGCACCGAACGATCGCGACGCTGCGCTGGCACTGGGTGCTGCCGGGCATCGCGGTCACGGCCGGCGTGACGAACCTCGGTTTCGTGTGGGGCACGATCCACGGCGAGGTGCTGCGCGTGATGCTGCTGTTCTACCTGACCCCCGCATGGACCGCGATCTACGCGCACTTCCTGCTGCGCGAGCGGCTGACGTGGGCGGGCGCAGGGCTGGCGGCGCTGTCGATCGGCGGCGCGATGCTGATGCTGTGGTCGCCGAAGCTCGGCTTGCCGCTGCCGGCCACCCCGGCCGAATGGGCCGGTCTCGCGGCCGGGCTCAGCTTCGCGATGAGCAACGTGCTCGTGATCAAGGCGAGCCGCGAGTTGCCCGGGATGCGCGCCGAGATGCGCACCGCGACGCTGTTCGGCGGCGCGGCCGTGTTCGGCGCGATCGCGTCGCTGTTCGAAGGGCTGCCGGCCGCGCCGGCGGACGGTCAGCTCGGCGTCGCCGCGCTGATCATCGCCGCGATCGGCGTGACGATGGCGGCGAACAACCTGCTCGTGCAATACGGCCTCGCGCGGGTGCCGGCGAACCGCGCGTCGATCATCATGCTGTTCGAGATCGTGATCACCGCGCTGTCGGCGTGGGTGTTCGCAAACGAGCTGCCGACCGCGCGCGAGTGGGCGGGCGGCGTGTGCATCGTGCTGGCGACGCTGCTGTCGAGCCGGGTCCATCGTGCCGCGCCGGCACCGGGCAAACCCGGCGACGGTCGGGACGGCGCACGCGCGATGGTATGATGGAAGCCGTTTGCGGGGCCCAACGCTGTATGCGCGCGGCCCCGCTTTTGAATTCCGGGGCGCGTCGCGCGCATGGGCCGTTCGGCCCCGCGCAGCGCGGCCCCGTCCGTTTCACACCTTCTTCACATCCGATACCGCCGTGCGTCTGAGCTCGATCAAACTCGCTGGCTTCAAATCCTTCGTCGATCCCACGCATTTCCAGGTTCCGGGCCAGCTTGTCGGCGTGGTGGGCCCGAACGGGTGCGGCAAGTCCAACATCATCGACGCCGTGCGCTGGGTGCTCGGCGAGTCGCGCGCCTCCGAGCTGCGCGGCGAATCGATGCAGGACGTGATCTTCAACGGCTCGACCGCCCGCAAGCCCGGCAGCCGGGCAAGCGTCGAGCTGATCTTCGACAACTCCGACGGCCGCGCGGCCGGGCAGTGGGGCCAGTACGGCGAAATCGCCGTGAAGCGCGTGCTGACGCGCGACGGCACGTCGAGCTACTACATCAACAACCTGCCGGCACGCCGCCGCGACATCCAGGACATCTTCCTCGGCACCGGCCTCGGGCCGCGTGCGTACGCGATCATCGGGCAGGGCATGATCGCGCGGATCATCGAGGCGAAGCCGGAAGAGCTGCGCGTGTTCCTCGAGGAAGCCGCGGGCGTGTCGAAGTACAAGGAACGCCGCCGCGAAACCGAGAACCGCCTGCACGACACGCGGGAGAACCTGACGCGCGTCGAGGACATCGTCCGCGAACTCGGCGCGAACCTCGAGAAGCTCGAGGCGCAGGCCGTCGTCGCGAACAAGTACAAGGAACTCGTCGCCGACGGCGAGGAGAAGCAGCGCCTGTTGTGGCTGCTGCGCAAGAACGAGGGTGTCGGCGAGCAGCAGAAGCAGTTGCGCGCGATCGAACAGGCGCAGATCGACCTCGAGGCGCAGACGGCCAGGCTGCGCGAGGTCGAGTCGCAGCTCGAGACGCTGCGTGTCGCGCATTACTCGGCGAGCGACGCGATGCAGGGCGCGCAGGGCGCGCTCTACGAGGCGAATGCCGAAGTGAGCCGCCTCGAAGCCGAGATCAAGTTCATCGTCGAATCGCGCAATCGCGTGCAGGCGCAGATCGCCGCGCTGAACGCGCAGCGCGAGCAATGGCGCGCGCAGGCCGAGAAGTCGCAGGACGAGCTCGAGGAAGCCGAAGAGGCGCGCGCGATGGCCGACGAGAAGGCCGCGCTCGCCGAGGACAACGCAGCCGCGAAGCACGATGCGCTGCCGGCGCTCGAGGCAAAGTGGCGCGACGCGCAGGCGCAGCTGAACGACGAGCGCGCGCGGATTGCGCAGACCGAACAGTCGCTGAAGCTCGAAGCCGCGCACCAGCGCAACGCCGACCAGCAGCTCCAGCAGCTTCAGCAGCGCCATGAGCGCCTGAAGAGCGAAGCGGGCGGGCTCGATGCGCCGGACGAGGCGCAGCTCGAGGAGTTGCGCATGCAGCTTGCCGAGCAGGAAGAAATCCTCGCCGAAGCGCAGGCGCGTCTCGCCGACGCGCAGGAAACGGTGCCGCGCCTCGACGGCGAACGCCGTGCCGCGCAGGAGCGCGTGCAGGCCGAAGGCGCGCAGATTCACCAGCTCGAAGCGCGCCTCGCCGCGCTGAAGCAGCTGCAGGAAAACGTGCAGACCGAAGGCAAGGTGCAGCCGTGGCTCGACAAGCACGAGCTCGGCGCGCTACCGCGCCTGTGGAAGAAGCTGCACGTCGAGGCGGGCTGGGAAGCGGCGCTCGAAGCCGTGCTGCGCGAGCGCCTCGCCGCGCTCGAAGTGTCGAATCTCGACTGGGTGAAGGCGTTCGCGACCGATGCACCGCCCGCGAAGCTCGCGTTCTACGCGCCGCCCGCGGCCGGCGAACCGCCCGCGGCGGTGGCCGGGCTGCGTCCGGTGCTGTCGCTCGTGCGCATCGACGACGCGGGCATTCGCGCGGTGCTGAACGACTGGCTCGGCAACGTCTATGTCGCCGACGACGTCGCGCAGGCGCTTGCGGCCCGCACGCAGCTGCCGGCAGGCGGCGCGTTCGTCGTCAAGGCCGGCCATATCGTTACGCGCGTCGGCGTGCAGTTGTACGCGGCCGATTCGGAGCAGGCCGGGATGCTGGCCCGCCAGCAGGAAATCGAAAACCTCACGCGCCAGGTGCGTGCGCAGGCACTGCTCGCCGACGAGGCGCGCACGGTCGCGGTACGTGCGGAAGCCGCGCACACGCAGGCTACGCAGGCGCTCGGCGACGTGCGCGCGCAGGCCGAGCGTGCGACGCAGCGTGTGCACGCGCTGCAGATGGACGTGCTGAAGCTCGCGCAGGCACACGAGCGCTATACGCAGCGCAGCACGCAGATCCGCGAGGAACTCGAGGAAATCGGCGCGCAGATCGAAGAACAGCGCGCGCTGCGCGCCGAGTCGGAAGCGAACTTCGAGCGCTTCGACGGCGAACTCGCGGAGCTGCAGGCGCGCTTCGAGGACAACCAGCTCGCGTTCGAATCGCTCGACGAATCGCTGACGCAGGCGCGTCAGGAAGCGCGTGACCTGGAGCGCGGCGCGAACGACGCGCGCTTCGCCGCGCGTAACGCGGTGACCCGGATCGACGAGCTCAAGCGCAGCATCCAGGTTGCGCACGAGCAGAGCGAGCGCGTCGCCGCGTCGCTGGAAGACGCGCGTGCCGAGCTCGAGACGATCAACGAACAGACCGCGCACACGGGCCTGCAGGACGCGCTCGAGATTCGTGCGGTGAAGGAAGAAGCGCTGCAGGCCGCGCGGATCGAGCTCGACGACCTGACCGCGAAGCTGCGTGCGTCGGACGAGCAGCGTCTCGTCGCCGAGCGCTCGCTGCAGCCGCTGCGCGATCGCATCACCGAGCTGCAACTGAAGGAGCAGGCCGCGCGCCTGTCCGTCGAGCAGTTCGCCGAGCAGCTCGCAACGGCCGAGGTCGACGAGGCCGCGCTGAGCGAGAAGCTGACGCCGGACCTGAAACCGTCGTACCTGCAGGGCGAGGTCACGCGGCTCAACAACGCGATCAACGCGCTCGGCCCGGTTAACATGGCCGCGCTCGACGAGCTGAAGGCCGCGAGCGAGCGCAAGGTGTTCCTCGACGCGCAGTCGGCCGACCTGATCGACGCGATCACGACGCTCGAGGACGCGATTCACAAGATCGACCAGGAAACCCGCACGCTGCTGCAGGGCACCTTCGACGAGGTCAACCGCCACTTCAGCGACCTGTTCCCGCGCCTGTTCGGCGGCGGCCAGGCGAAGCTGATCATGACGGGCGACGAGATCCTCGATGCCGGCGTGCAGGTGATGGCGCAGCCGCCCGGCAAGAAGAACGCGACGATCCATCTGCTGTCGGGCGGCGAGAAAGCGCTGACCGCGACCGCGCTGGTGTTCGCGATGTTCCAGTTGAACCCGGCGCCGTTCTGTCTGCTCGACGAGGTCGACGCGCCGCTCGACGACGCGAATACCGAACGTTTCGCGAATCTCGTGCGCGCGATGTCCGACAAGACGCAGTTCCTGTTCATCTCGCACAACAAGATCGCGATGGAGATGGCGCAGCAACTGATCGGCGTGACGATGCAGGAGCAGGGCGTGTCGCGGATCGTTGCGGTGGACATGGAAACCGCAGCGGGTTTTGCCCAGAATTGACGTTTGACGAAACCGGACCGCGTTCGCGCGGCGCATGCGCGCCCGTTCGCGGTCCCGACGAAAAAGAATTGCTGATGGAGCGTGCATGGACGAGTTGACACTCGGTTTGATCGGCGCGGGCGCCGTCGTGGTGGGCGGCGTCGTGGTCTACAACGCATGGCAGGGCGCGAAGGTGCGGCGCAGGATGCCGCGCCCGATGCCGGAAGAAGCGGCCGAGGCGATGAATCGCCCCGAGCGCGATGAAGAGTTGCCGTTCATCGAACCGGTGCGTCAGCCGGTGCGCCGCGAGCCCGCGGCACCGGCTGCGGCGGCCGCCACGCCGGCTGAGGCCGCGCGCGTCGAGCCGACGTTCGGAGGCGCGGCGCCTGCGGACATGCCGGCCGATCTGCAGGCCGAGGCGACCGGCGTCGACATGCCGTCCGAGTCGACCGAACCGGCCGCCGGTGAAGAGGCGGTGCCTGCCGTCGTGCAGGAAGCGGCCGCCGAACCGGCCGAGCCGTCCGAACCCGTGCTGCCGGCCGCGACGACGATCTCGTCGACGCCGCCCGCAATCGTCGACCGCCGGATCGACTGCATCGTGCCGATCCGCCTCGCCGGGCCGCTGCCGGGCGACAAGATCCTGCCGGCCGCGCAGCGGCTGCGCCGTGCGGGCAGCAAGCCCGTGCACATCGAAGGCAAGCCGGAAGGCGGCCAGTGGGAGCTGCTGCAGAACGGCGTGCGCTACGAAGAGTTGCGCGCGGCCGCGCAGCTCGCGAACCGCAGCGGCGCGCTGAACGAGCTCGAATTCTCCGAATTCGTGACGGGCGTCCAGCAGTTCGCCGACACGATCGACGGCGCACCTGAATTCCCGGACATGATGGAGACGGTGGCGATGGCGCGCGAACTCGACGCCTTTGCCGCGCAGTGCGACGCGCAACTGTCGATCAACGTGATGTCGGACGGCGCGCCGTGGTCGGCGAACTACGTGCAGGCGGTCGCGTCGCAGGACGGGCTGCTGCTGTCGCGCGACGGCACGCGTTTCGTGAAGCTCGACGCGAAGCAGAACCCCGTGTTCATGCTGCAGTTCGGCGACACGAACTTCCTGCGCGACGACCTCACGTACAAGGGCGGCAACATGATCACGCTGGTACTCGACGTGCCGGTCGCCGAAGAGGACATCCTGCCGTTCCGGCTGATGTGCGATTACGCGAAATCGCTGTCCGAGCGGATTGGCGCGCGGGTCGTCGACGATTCGCGCCGGCCGTTGCCGGAGTCGACGCTGCTCGCGATCGAGCAGCAGTTGATGAAGCTGTACGCGAAGCTCGAGGAAGCCGGCATTCCGGCCGGTTCGCCGGTCACGCGCCGCCTCTTCAGCCAGTAAGTGATCGCGCGGACGGCCGGCCTCGGCACTGTCGTCCGTCGCTGCGGCGCACGCCTTTTCGTGTGCGCTGCAGCACGTTCATCCGGCGTGCATTGCACGCCCCGCGGCGGCATCAAACTGAGATAATCTGGCATCCGATTTTCTCAGAACGAATCTGCCGCCAGCATGGCCCGAACCCAAGCCGAACCGCCAGCCAGCCAGCCCGACGCGCGCGCCGCGTGGCTGCGCGACCAACTCGAGCGGGCGAACTACGCCTATTACGTGCTTGACCAGCCGGATCTGCCCGACGCCGAATACGACCGGCTGTTCCGCGAGCTGCAGCAGCTCGAAACCGATCATCCCGAACTCGTGACGCCCGATTCGCCGACGCAGCGCGTCGGCGGCGAAGCGGCCGGCGGCTTCACGCCGGTCGTCCACGACGCGCCGATGCTGTCGCTGAACAACGGCTTCGCCGACGAGGACATCGTCGCGTTCGACAAGCGCGTCGCCGACGCGCTCGACAAGACGACCGATCTCGCCGGCTCGGTGACGGAGCCCGTCGAATATGCGTGCGAACTGAAGTTCGACGGCCTCGCGATCTCGCTGCGCTACGAGCGCGGCGTGTTCGTGCAGGCATCGACGCGCGGCGACGGCACGACGGGCGAGGACGTGACCGAAAACGTGCGCACGATCCGCTCGATCCCGCTGAAGCTGAAGGGCGCGAACGTGCCGGCGGTGCTCGACGTGCGCGGCGAGGTGCTGATGTTCAAGCGCGATTTCGCACGCCTGAACGAACGCCAGCGCGCGGCCGAGCAGCGCGAATTCGCGAACCCGCGCAATGCGGCGGCCGGCAGCCTGCGCCAGCTCGACTCCAAGATCACCGCGCAGCGTCCGCTGTCGTTCTTCTCGTACGGAATCGGCGTGCTCGACGGGATGCCGATGCCCGACACCCACAGCGCGCTGCTCGACTGGTACGAAACGCTCGGCCTGCCGGTGAACCGCGAGCGCGCGGTCGTGCACGGCGCCGACGGGTTGCTCGGCTTCTTCCGCAAGATCGGCGAGAAGCGCGAGTCGTTGCCGTACGACATCGACGGGGTCGTCTACAAGGTCAACCGGCGCGACGAGCAGGAGCGCCTCGGCTTCGTGTCGCGCGCGCCGCGCTTCGCGCTCGCGCACAAGTTTCCCGCACAGGAAGCGCTGACGAAGCTCGTCGCGATCGACGTGCAGGTCGGCCGCACGGGCGCGATCACGCCGGTCGCGCGCCTGGAGCCCGTGTTCGTCGGCGGTGCGACCGTGACCAACGCGACGCTGCACAACGAGGACGAGGTGCGCCGCAAGGACATCCGGATCGGCGATACCGTGATCGTGCGACGCGCGGGCGACGTGATTCCGGAGGTCGTCGGCGCGCTGCTCGACCGGCGTCCGGACGATGCGGCCGAATTCGTGATGCCGACCGAATGCCCGGTGTGCGGCTCGAAGATCGAGCGCCTGCCGGACGAGGCGATCGCGCGCTGCACGGGCGGCCTGTTCTGCCCGGCGCAGCGCAAGCAGGCGCTGTGGCACTTCGCGCAGCGCCGCGCGCTCGACATCGACGGGCTCGGCGAAAAGATCATCGACCAGCTCGTCGAGCTGAATCTCGTGCGCACGCCGGCCGATCTGTTCAATCTCGGCTTCGCGACGCTCGCCGAGCTCGATCGGTTCGCGGAGAAGTCCGCGCAGAATTTGCTCGACTCGCTCGAGAAGGCGAAGCACACGACGCTCGCGCGCTTCATCTACGGGCTCGGCATCCGCCATGTCGGCGAATCGACCGCGAAGGATCTCGCGAAGCATTTCGGCTCGCTGACGCCGATCATGGACGCATCGATCGACGAACTGCTCGAAGTCAACGACGTCGGGCCGATCGTCGCCGAGTCGCTTCATCAGTTCTTCGCGGAAGAGCACAACCGGACCGTGATCGAGCAGTTGCGCGCGCCGGGCAAGGTGACGTGGCCCGAAGGGCCGCCCGCGCCGAAGGCGCCGCAGGGCGTGTTGGCCGGCAAGACCGTCGTGCTGACGGGTACGCTGCCGACGCTCACGCGCGACGAGGCGAAGGAGATGCTCGAAGCGGCGGGTGCGAAAGTTGCGGGCTCGGTATCGAAGAAAACGGATTACGTGGTCGCGGGCGCCGAAGCCGGCAGCAAGCTCGCGAAGGCCGAGGAACTCGGCATCCCCGTGCTGGACGAAGATGGTCTGCACCAACTCCTGGAGGGCAATACGCCATGATTCGCGAGATCCTGAAGATGGGCGATCCGCGCCTGCTCGAAATCGCCAGACCGGTCGAGCGGTTCGATACACCCGAGCTGCACGAGATCGTCGCGGACATGTTCGAGACGATGCACCATGCGAACGGCGCCGGGCTGGCCGCGCCGCAGATCGGCATCGGGCTGCAGATCATCATCTTCGGCTTCGGCAACAACAACCGCTACCCGGATGCGCCGCCGGTGCCCGAGACCGTGCTGATCAACCCGAAGATCGAGTACATGCCGCCGGACATGGAAGAGGGCTGGGAAGGCTGCCTGTCGGTGCCGGGCATGCGCGGCGTCGTCAGCCGTTATGCGAAGGTGCGCTACAGCGGCTTCGACCAGTTCGGCGCGAAGGTCGATCGCGTTGCCGACGGTTTTCACGCGCGCGTGGTCCAGCATGAATACGATCACCTGATCGGCAAGCTGTATCCGATGCGGATCACCGACTTCACGCGCTTCGGCTTCACCGAGGTGCTGTTCCCGGGGCTCGATCCGTCGGCAGACGACTGAGCGGCACGCGGGGCGGCCAGCCGGCACTCGTTTCGCGATGTTCGACGGCAACAAAAAACCCGCTTGCGCGGGTTTTTTGTTGCCGTCGAACATCGCGTGCCCCCTGTCAGAACGTCTCGTCGGCCGACAGATAGCGCCATTGCCCCTGCGGCAGCGCGCCGAGCATCACGCGGCCCATCCGCACGCGCTTGAGGCCGACTACGTCGAGGCCAACCAGTTCGCACATGCGGCGGATCTGGCGCTTCTTGCCTTCGCGCAGCACGAAGCGCAGTTGCTCGCCGTTCTGCCAGCTCACCATTGCGGGCTTCAATGCGACGCCGTCGAGCTCGAGGCCGTGGCGCAGCTGCGCGAGCGATTCCGCGGGGAAGTGCTGGTCGATGTCGATGAGCCGTTCGCCGAAGCGCACGCGCACCAGGTACTCCTTGTCGATGTCCGACTGCTCGCCGATCAGTTGCTTCGCGATCCGGCCGTTCTGCGTCAGCACGAGCAGGCCGGTGGAATCGATGTCGAGCCGGCCGGCCGGCGCGAGCGCGTGCAGGTGCTGCGGCGAGAAGCGCAGCGGCGAATGGTCGCCGCTCCAGTGGTTCCCGCGCGTGATCAGCACGGCCGCGGGCTCGTAGCCGTCTTCCGCCTGACCCGATACATAACCGACCGGCTTGTGCAGCAGGATCGTCACCTGCGCGGCCTGCGCGGCGCTCGCACGCTCGTCGATCTCGATCTTCTGGTCGGCGCGCACCTTGGTGCCGAGCGTGTCGATGCGTTCGCCGTCGACGAGCACCCAGCCCTTTTCGATCCACTCGTCGGCTTCGCGGCGCGAGCACATGCCGAGTTCGGACATCCGCTTCGACAGGCGCATCAGGCCCGTTTCGTCACCGTAATCGGTGTCGGCAGCCTGGCGCTTGACGGGTTGCGCGGTCTTCAGGCCCGCGCCGGACGTGCGGCGCTCGCCGTCGCGTGCGGGGCGAGCCGGGCGGTCGCCGAAGCTGCGCTTCGCGCCTTCGCCGGCTGCCTTGTCGCGATAGGGCGCGCGCTTGGCGTCGTCGGCGCCTGCGCGGCGCGGACGCGCATCGTCGTCGCTACGGCGGGCCGGGCGATCGGAGGACGTACGGCGGTCGCCGAAGCTGCGCTTCGCGCCTTCGCCGGTTGCCTTGTCGCGATAGGGCGTGCGCTTGACGTCGTCGGCGCCTGCGCGGCGCGGCCGTGCATCGTCGTCGCTGCGACGGGGCGGGCGGTCGGACGACGTACGGCGATCATCGAAGCTGCGTTTCGCACCTTCTCCGGCTGCCTTGTCGCGATAGGGCGTGCGCTTGACGTCGTCGGCGCCTGCGCGGCGCGGCCGTGCATCGTCGTCGCTGCGACGGGGCGGGCGGTCGGACGACGTACGGCGATCATCGAAGCTGCGTTTCGCACCTTCGCCGGCTGCCTTGTCGCGATAGGGTGCACGCGCGCCACCTTCGGCGCCTGCGCGGCGCGGCCGTGCATCGTCGTCGCCGCGACGGGCCGGGCGGTCCGAAGGCGGACGGCGGTCGCCGAAGCTGCGCTTCGCGCCTTCTCCGGCTGCCTTGTCGCGATAGGGTGCACGCGCGCCACCTTCGGCGCCTGTGCGGCGCGGCCGTGCATCGTCGTCGCTGCGACGAGCAGGGCGATCGGACGACGTACGGCGGTCATCGAAGCTGCGTTTCGCACCTTCGCCGGCCGCCTTGTCGCGATAGGGTGCGCGTGCGCCGCCTTCGGCGCCTGCGCGGCGCGGACGCGCATCGTCGTCGCCGCGACGGGGCGGGCGTGAGTCGGGCTTGCCGTCAGCGCCGCGATAGCCGCGTTCGGCACCGCCGTCACGCGGCGCACGCTTGGCCGTTGCGCGATCCGCGCCCGGGCGCTCGGCGCCAGCGGCACCGCGCGGCTTGAATGTGCGTTCGCCGGCGGCAGCCGGGGACGCCTTCTTCGGGCGGGCCGGCTTGTCTCCCGCAGGCGGCGCAGCGGGGCGCACCGCCTTGCGGGCGACGAGGCTGCCGGAGCGGACAGGTGCGCGGGTCGGCGACGCCGGCTGCGGATTCTTGACGGTCAATTTGGTGCGCATAAACGCTGGAATTCATTCAGACTGCGATCGCACGCAGCAATTCGGTTTCGAGCTGGATCTGCAGGCGGTTGTCGGACAAGCCGACGCCTGCAAGCAGGAAGATGTCCTCGACGCGTTCGCCGAGCGTATTGATCCGCGCCGCATGGACGCCGATCCGATGCTCGGCGAGTACGCGCGCGATCGAATAGAGAAGGCCCGGCCGGTCGTTGGCGGACACGGACAGGATGTAGTACTGGCCGCGCTCGTCGGCCCGCAGGTCGACGCGCGGCGTGATCGGAAACGTTCGGGACAGCCTCGACAGGCGGCCCTTGGACGGTTCCGGTAGTGGTGCGGTTTCGGTGAGCCGCGTCGCGAGCTGCTGTTCGACGAGGTTCGCGATGTCGCGGTATCGCACGTCGCGTTCGGTCTGCGTGACGATGAAGTTGTCGAGCGCATAGCCGTGCCGCGTCGTGCTGACGCGCGCGTCGAGCACCGACAGCCCGTTGCGGTCGAAATACGCGCAGATACCCGCGAACAGGTCGGGGCGGTCCTTCACGTACACGAGCACCTGCAGCGCGTCGCCGATCGGCGACGGCCGCGCGCGGACGATCGCGGTTTCGGCATTCACGTGCCGGTACAGCACACGCGTCTGCCATGCGATGTCGGCCGCATCGTGACGCAGGAAGAAGCCGACGTCGAGCTGATCCCACAGCGCGCGGTGCGCGTCGTCGGGTACCGTCTCGAGGCGCAGCAGCGCGAGCGCCTGTTCCTGCCGCGACTTCAGCTCCGAATGCGCGTCGGGGTTCGCGCCGCCGAGCACCGCGAGCGTGGTGCGGTACAGATCCTCGAGCAGCTTGCCCTTCCACGTGTTCCACACCTTCGGGCTCGTGCCGCGGATATCGGCGACGGTCAGCAGGTAGAGCGCGGTGAGGCGCCGTTCGTTGCCGACGAGTTCGGCGAAGCGCTTGATGACTTCGGGGTCGCTCGTGTCCTGCTTCTGCGCGACCTGGCTCATCGTCAGGTGATGCTGGACCAGCCACACGATCAGCGCCGCGTCGTCGCCGTCGATCCCGTGCTCGCGGCAGAAGCGTCGCGCGTCGGCCATCCCGAGCGTCGAGTGGTCGCCGCCGCGGCCCTTCGCGATGTCGTGGAACAGCGCCGCGACATACAGCACCCACGGGCGCTCGAAGTTGCCGATCAACTGGCTGCAGAACGGGTATTCGTGCGCATGCTCGGCGACCGCGAAGCGGCGGATGTTGCGCAACACCATCAGGATGTGCTGGTCGACCGTGTACACGTGGTACAGGTCGTGCTGCATCTGGCCGACGATGCGGCGGAAGTTCAGCAGGTAGCGGCCGAGCACGCTCGTCTGATTCATCAGCCGGAACGCGTGCGTGATCCCTTCGGGCTGCTGCAGGATCCGCATGAAAGTGTGGCGGTTCTGCGGATCGCGGCGCCACGCGTTGTTCATGATTTCGCGCGAGTTGTACAGCGCGCGCAGCGTGCGTGCGGACAGGCCCTTCACGCCGCGGGTCGTTTCGTACAGCAGGAACGCTTCGAGGATCGCATCGGGATGGCGTTCGAACACGCCGTCGTCGACGATTTCGAGCATCCCCTGCTTCTCGACGAAGCGGTCGGGCGACAGCACGCGCGTGATGCCGCTCGTCGCGGGGAAGAGCTGCGCCTCGATGTTCTGGATCAGGATCGTCGCGAGCTGCGTGACGGCTTTCGCGGCCCAGTAATAGCGGCGCATCAGTTGCTCGCTCGCGCGCTTGGCCTGCGTCGGCTGGTAGCCGAAGCTCTCGGCGGCCTGCGTCTGCAGGTCGAAGACGAGCATGTCCTGGCGGCGGCCGGCGATCACGTGCAGCCGTGCGCGCAGCGTCTTCAGGAAACCCTCGTTGCGGCGCAGCTCGCGCGCTTCGCGATCGGTGATGAGGCCGCGTGTGTCGAGCTCGCGCCAGCTGCTGCCGAAACCCGCCGCGCGCGCGATCCACAGGATCGTCTGCAGGTCGCGCAGCCCACCGGGGCTTTCCTTCACGTTCGGTTCGAGGCTGTACGGCGTGTCCTGGAACTTCGCGTGGCGCTGGCGCATCTCGAGCACCTTCGCGGTGAAGAACGCGCGCGCGTCGAGCGCCTCGTGGTAGCGCACCGTGAAGCGCTCGAACAGCGCGGTGCTGCCGACGATGCGGCGCGCTTCCAGCAGCGAGGTTTGCACCGTGACGTCCTGCGATGCTTCCTCGATGCACTGCGTGACCGTGCGCACGCTGCTGCCGATCTCGAGGCCGAGATCCCATGCCATCCCGATGAAGCGCTCGATGCGCGGGTCGAGCGCCGGGTCGTGCGCATCGGGCAGCAGCACGAGGATGTCGACGTCGGAATAGGGGGCGAGCTCGCCGCGCCCGTAGCCGCCGACGGCGACGAGCGCGAGCGTCGCCGGCAGCCCGCAATCGTCCCATACGCGCTTCAGTGCGTCGTCGGTGAGTTTCGACTGCGCGTGCATCAGCGACGCGACGTTCGTCGCGCGGCGAAAGCGCTCGAGCATGTCGGCCTTGGTGGCCTTGAATTCGGCGCGCCGCGACAGCGCTTCGGGCGAGGGGGCGGCGTGAGCGCTCATGGGCGGCCGTTCAGGTGGGGGCGGGGCGGGCTGGCGCGACGGCGCTCAGACTGCGGCGGCCGGTTGCGCGAACACGGGGCGCGCCGGCGTGCCCGCCGACACGGTCAGCACGTCGTAGCCGGTTTCGGTGACGAGCACCGTATGCTCCCACTGCGCGGACAGGCTGCGGTCGCGCGTCTTGACCGTCCACTGGTCGGGCATCGTGCGGATGTCGCGCTTGCCGGCGTTGATCATCGGCTCGATCGTGAAGATCATCCCGGGCTTCAGCTCGATGCCCGTGCCCGGACGGCCGTAGTGGACGACCTGCGGATCTTCGTGGAACACCGTGCCGATGCCGTGGCCGCAGTATTCGCGCACGACGCTGTAGCCCTGCGCTTCCGCGTGCTTCTGGATCGCGTGGCCGATGTCGCCGAGGTGCGCGCCGGGCTTGACCTGGTCGATGCCGAGCCACATGCACTCGTAGGTGGTCTGCACGAGGCGCTTCGCGAGGATCGAGCCCTCGCCGACGATGAACATCCGGCTCGTGTCGCCGAAGTAGCCGTTCTTGATCACGGTGATGTCGATGTTCAGCGCGTCGCCGTTCTTGATCACCTTCTCGCCGGGAATGCCGTGGCAGATCACGTCGTTGACCGAAATGCAGGTGGCCTTCGGGTACGGCGGATAGCCGGGCGGCTGGTAGTTCAGCGGCGCGGGGATCGTGCCTTGTTCGTTGAGCATGAACTCGTGGCAGAGGCGATCGAGTTCGGCGGTCGTGACGCCCGCGACGACGTGCGGCGTGATGAAGTCGAGCACTTCGCTCGCGAGACGGCAGGCGACGCGCATCTCGGCGATATCGTGTTCGTTTTTGAGCGTAATAGCCATCGAGGTATGCCTGGAATGCGGTGAATTGGTGGATTATCGCACCTTATGGCGGGCCTCGCAGCCCCTGCCGGCCGCGCGGATGCGGGTTTTCGCCGATTGTCCGGCCGGCTGCCGCGCGGCAAGCGAAAGTGGCGGGCGACTTGAGGGCCGACAAATCGGCGTGCTATACTCTTTGGCTAAGTCGATATCCAAATGCCGAGTTTGCCCCGTCTTGGGGCGGCATCGCGGTGACAGGCTTACGGCACGGGCGTTTTGCACGTGTCGAATCGCAAGCCGGCGCAACCAGGGTGCCGGCCGCGTGGAATTCGGTGCCTTCCGGAGTAATTCGGGGCAGGTTCGCGCGGCGGTACGGCAGCCGGCTTAAGACCCAACCCTCGTGGAGAATTCACATGGCAGTTACGATGCGCCAAATGCTGGAAGCGGGTGTCCACTTCGGTCACCAGACGCGCTTCTGGAACCCGAAGATGGCACCGTTCATTTTCGGTCACCGCAACAAGATTCACATCATCAACCTCGAAAAGACGCTGCCGATGTTCACGGACGCACAGAAGTACGTGCGTCAGCTGGCAGCGAATCGCGGCACGATCCTGTTCGTCGGCACGAAGCGCCAGTCGCGCGACACGATCGCCCAGGAAGCGCAGCGCGCAGGCATGCCGTACGTCAATGCACGCTGGCTCGGCGGCATGATGACCAACTTCAAGACGCTGAAGGTGTCGATCAAGCGCCTGAAGGACATGGAAGCGGCTGTCGAATCGGGCGAAACCGAGAAGATGAGCAAGAAGGAAGCGCTGCTGTTCGAACGTGAAATCGCCAAGCTGCAGAAGTCGATCGGCGGCGTGAAGGACATGGGCGGCATTCCGGACGCGATCTTCGTCGTCGACGTCGGCTACCACAAGATTGCCGTCACGGAAGCGAACAAGCTGGGCGTGCCGGTCATCGCCGTGGTCGACACGAACCACTCGCCGGAAGGCGTGGACTACGTGATCCCGGGCAACGACGACTCGAGCAAGGCAGTCGCGCTGTACGCGGAAGGCGTGGCTGATGCGATCCTGGAAGGCCGTGCGAACGCGGTCAACGAAGTGGTCCAGGCAGCGCGCGGCGACGACGAGTACGTCGAGGAAAACGCGTAACTGGCCCCGAGCCGGCGCAAAAAGGGGGCTCTCAACAGGCCCCCTTTTTTTAAGCTTGTGCGCCGGACCTGATCGCGCCGAATCGGCGCGGGTCCGGAAACGAATCTCGGCCGTTCGCGTCCAAGCGGGCGGCGTTGTGAATACAGACTCAAGGAGCGAATGATGGCGGCAATTACCGCAAGCATGGTGGCAGAACTGCGCGCAAAGACCGACGCACCGATGATGGAGTGCAAGAAGGCGCTGACGGAAGCCGACGGCGACCTGGCCAAGGCTGAAGAGCTGCTGCGCGTCAAGCTCGGCAACAAGGCGAGCAAGGCGGCATCGCGCGTGACGGCCGAAGGCGTCGTCGCATCGTTCGTCGGCGGCAACGCAGGCGCGCTGGTCGAACTGAACTGCGAAACCGACTTCGTCGCGAAGAACGACGACTTCCTCGCATTCTCGAAGACGGTCGCCGAACTCGTCGCGACGCAGAACCCGGCCGACGTGGCCGCGCTGTCGGCACTGCCGCTCGACGGCAAGACGGTTGACGCAGTGCGTCTGGAACTGATCGGCAAGATCGGCGAGAACGTGTCGATCCGCCGTTTCGTCCGCTTCGAAACCGCGAACAAGATCGCAACGTACCTGCACGGCGCGCGCATCGGCGTGATCGTCGAGTACACGGGTGCGGAAGAGCAGGTCGGCAAGGACGTCGCGATGCACATCGCGGCAATGAAGCCGGTCGCGCTGTCGTCGGCCGACGTGCCGGCCGAGCTGATCGAGACGGAGCGCCGCGTGGCCGAGCAGAAGGCTGCGGAATCGGGCAAGCCGGCCGAGATCGTCGCGAAGATGGTCGACGGTAGCGTCCAGAAGTACCTGAAGGAAGTGTCGCTGCTGAACCAGACGTTCGTGAAGAACGACAAGCAGACGATCGAGCAGATGCTGAAGGCAGCGGATTCCGCGGTGCAGAAGTTCGCGCTGTTCGTCGTCGGCGAAGGCATCGAGAAGCGCCAGGACGACTTCGCCGCCGAAGTGGCCGCGCAAGTCGCAGCAGCAAAGCAGCAGTAAGCAGTCAGGCAGTATCCGCGGCGGGCGTCCGCTCCGCCGCGGCCGGCGGCGCCGCCGGCCGGCCGGGAACCCCGGTCCGACCGTCGGCGCTTGCCCGAATCAGTATTTCGCCCCTACAGTTCGTGGTTGTCATCCTCTCGTCGCTCGGAAGCCCCTATGTCCAATGCCTACAAACGCGTCCTCCTCAAACTCTCCGGCGAAGCGCTGATGGGCGACGATGCCTTCGGCATCAATCGCGCGACGATCGAACGGATGGTGGCCGATATCGCTGAAGTCGTGCGTCTCGGTACGCAGCTTGCGGTCGTGATCGGTGGCGGTAATATTTTCCGCGGTGTCGCGGGCGGCGCGGCCGGCATGGACCGCGCGACCGCCGACTACATGGGGATGCTCGCGACGATGATGAACGCGCTGGCGCTGCAGGACGCGATGCGCCACGCCGGCATCGAGGCGCGCGTGCAGTCCGCGCTGCGGATGGACCAGGTCGTCGAGCCGTACATCCGGCCGCGCGCGATCCGCCAGCTCGAGGAAGGCCGCGTCGTGATCTTCGCGGCCGGCACCGGCAACCCGTTCTTCACGACGGACACCGCTGCGGCACTGCGCGGTTCGGAAGTGGGCGCCGAGGTCGTACTGAAGGCGACCAAGGTCGATGGCGTATATTCTGCCGATCCGAAGAAGGATCCGTCGGCCACGCGCTACACGACGATCAGCTTCGACGAGGCGATCAGCCGCAACCTGCAGGTGATGGACGCGACGGCGTTTGCGCTGTGCCGCGACCAGAAGCTGCCGATTCGCGTGTTTTCGATCAACAAGCCGGGCGCGCTCAAGCGCATCGTGCTGGGCGAGGACGAAGGTACGCTCGTCCACGTGTAAACTCCCGCGGATGCGGGTCGTCGGCCCAGGTGTGCGTGCCGCGCCGGGCAGCGCCCGCGTTTTTTGAAGGTTTGAAGGTTCGGAGGTTGAAATGAGTGTCGCTGATACCAAGAAGGGCGTCGAGCAGAAGATGCAGCGCTCGATCGATGCATTCAAGAGCGATCTGGCGAAGATCCGTACGGGCCGTGCGCACACCGGCATGCTCGATCACGTGCAGGTCGACTACTACGGGTCGATGGTGCCGATCTCGCAGGTTGCCAACATGACGCTCGTCGACGCACGCACGATCGGTGTGCAGCCGTGGGAAAAGCCGATGGTCGCGAAGGTCGAGAAGGCCATTCGCGAAGCCGATCTCGGCCTGAACCCGGCAACGTCCGGCGACCTGATCCGCGTGCCGATGCCCGCGCTGACGGAAGAGCGCCGCCGCGAACTGACCAAGGTCGTCAAGAGCGAAGGCGAAACGGCCAAGGTCGCGATCCGCAACCTGCGCCGCGACGCGAACGAAGCGCTCAAGAAGCTCGTGAAGGACAAGGAAATCTCGGAAGACGACGAGCGCCGTGCGAGCGACGACGTGCAGAAGCTGACCGATAAGCACGTTGCCGAAATCGACAAGCTCGTGCAGACCAAGGAAGCCGAGATCATGACGGTCTGACGACCGTCCTCGCGCGCCGCCATCTTCCTGCAACTGTCTCAACGGCCATGACCTATACCAGCTCTACCGTTCGCGTGCCTGACGTCGGCGTCGTGCCGCGTCACATCGCGATCATCATGGACGGCAACGGCCGTTGGGCCACCGAACGCCGCTTGCCGCGCGTCGCGGGGCATACCCGCGGCGTCGATGCCGTGCGGGCGGTGGTCGAAGGCTGCGCGCGCGCCGGCGTCGAATACCTGACGCTGTTTGCGTTCAGTTCCGAAAACTGGCGCCGGCCGAACGACGAAGTGTCGTTCCTGATGCGGCTCTTCATCACTGCGCTCGAGCGCGAGGTGGGCAAGCTGCATGCGAACGGGATCCGCCTGCGTGTCGTCGGCGATCTCGATCGCTTCGAGCCGCGCATCCGTGAACTGATTCGCCGCGCCGAAACCAAGACGGCGCGCAACACCCGTCTTACGCTCACCATCGCTGCCAACTACGGCGGCCGGTGGGACATCCTGCAGGCGACGAAGAAACTCGTCGAGCAGGCCGTGCGCGAGGGTCGCGAGGTCGAAGTGACCGAGGACGCATTCGCGCCGCACCTGGCGATGGCCTATGCGCCGGAGCCCGATCTCTTCATCCGCACCGGCGGCGAACAGCGCGTCAGCAACTTCCTGCTGTGGCAGCTCGCGTACGCCGAATTCTATTTCACCGACAAATACTGGCCGGATTTCGACGGCGCGGCACTGGCCGACGCGATGGCGTCGTATACCGAGCGCGAGCGCCGTTTCGGGCGCACGAGCGCGCAGCTCGAACCGCAATCGCAGAACGTCGATTCCCTTTCATGCTGAAAACCCGTGTGATCACGGCACTCGTGATGCTGGCAGTGCTGCTGCCGGTGACGCTGTTCGCGCCGCTGGCCGGGTTCGGGGCCCTGATCGGCGTCGTGCTCGTGTTCGCCGCGTGGGAATGGGCGCGTCTGCTGAAGCTCGGTGGCGCCGGCCCGGTCGTCTATGCGGTCGTCGCGGCGCTTGCGCTGGCGGCCACCACGCCGTTCGGCATCGATGCGGCTGGATCCCGTCCCCTTTTCATGGCGGCCGGCGTGTTCTGGCTGCTGGTCGGCCCGTTCGCGCTGCGGCGCAAGCCCGAACTTTCGGGCGGCGTCTGGCGGCCGTTCCTGCTGGCGGCCGGGCTTGTCGTGTTTGCAGCCTGCTGGCATGCGCTCGTCGCGGCGCGCGCGCAGGGCGTGCCGTTCGTGCTGTCGCTGCTTCTGGTCGTCTGGCTGGCCGATATCGGCGCATACTTCGCGGGCAAGGCCTTCGGAAAGCGTAAACTGGCCATTACGATCAGTCCCGGCAAGAGCTGGGAAGGTGCGATCGGCGGCTGGCTTGCGGTGATGGTCGTCGCCGGTGTCGCGATGGCCGTGCATGCGTTCGAGCCGACCCTGTTTTCCGCATTCGCCGTGCGCTACGGAATGCCCGGTGCATGGGCCGCGCTGACGCTGCTGGTCGCTTACAGCGTGATCGGCGACCTGTTCGAGTCGCTGCTGAAGCGGCAGGCCGGGGTAAAGGATTCGAGCGGGCTGCTGCCTGGCCATGGGGGTGTGCTCGACCGTGTCGACGCGCTGCTGCCGGTGCTGCCGCTCGCGATGCTGCTGCTTGGTTAAACCATTATCTCTGTTATGCAAAAACGTCTGACATTGCTCGGTTCCACGGGCTCGATCGGAGACAGCACGCTCGACGTGGTCGCGCGCCATCCCGAGCGATTCTCGGTCTACGCGCTGACCGCGCACCGCAACGGCGACAAGCTCGTCGAGCAGTGTCTGCGCTTCGCGCCTGAAGTGGCGGTGGTCGGCGATGCCGCGACAGCCGCGCACGTCGAAGCGAAACTGCGCGCGGCGGGCAGCAAGACGGTCGTGCTGCACGGGCCGCAGGCGCTCGTCGACGTGTCGAAGAGCGACGGCTGCGACACGGTGGTCGCGGCGATCGTCGGTGCGGCCGGCCTGGCGCCGAGCCTCGCGGCCGCGCGCGCCGGCAAGCGGATCCTGCTCGCGAACAAGGAGGCGCTCGTGATGTCGGGCGCGATCTTCATGGACGCCGTGCGCGACCATGGCGCGATCCTGCTGCCGGTCGACAGCGAACACAACGCGATCTTCCAGTGCATGCCGCGCGATGCGGGCGAGCACGGCGGGATCTCGAAGATCATCCTGACCGCGTCGGGCGGCCCGTTCCGCACGCGCGAGCCGGCCACGCTCGTCGACGTGACGCCGGACGAGGCGTGCAAGCACCCGAACTGGGTGATGGGCCGCAAGATCTCGGTCGATTCCGCGACGATGATGAACAAGGGTCTCGAGGTGATCGAGGCGCACTGGATCTTCGGGCTGCCGGGCGACCGGATCGACGTGCTGATCCATCCGCAGAGCGTGATCCACTCGCTCGTGTCGTACCGCGACGGCTCGGTGCTCGCGCAGCTCGGCAACCCCGACATGCGCACGCCGATCGCGCACGCGCTTGCGTTTCCCGATCGCGTCGATGCGGGCGTCGACCAGCTCGACCTCGCGCAGATCGCGCAGTTGTCGTTCGAGAAGCCCGATTACGCGCGCTTCCCGTGCCTCGCGCTCGCGCTGAAGGCGCTTGAGGAAGGCGGCATCGCGAGCGCCGCATTGAACGCGGCGAACGAGGTTGCGGTCGAAGCGTTTCTCGAGCGCCGGATCGGCTTCATGGCGATCGCGGCGACGGTCGACGCAGTGCTCAACGCGCTGCCGAACCGTGCGCCCGACGGGCTCGACGACGTCCTGGCGGCGGATGCCGAGGCACGCCGCCTCGCCGCCGCGATCATTGCAAAAGCGCCTGCGCCCCGCGTGGAGCGTGCTGTCTGAATGGAGTGCTCATGAACGTGCTGGTCGAACTGATCGCGTTTGCGGTGGCGATCGGGGTGCTGGTCGTCGTGCATGAGTACGGACATTATCGCGTCGCGCGCTGGTGCGGCGTGAAGGTGCTGCGTTTCTCGATCGGCTTCGGGCAGCCCGTCGCGCGCTGGGTCAGCCGCAGGACGGGCACCGAGTGGACGCTGTCCGCGCTGCCGCTCGGCGGCTACGTGAAGATGCTCGACGAGCGCGACCCGGGCCCCGGCGTCAAGCCGGAGGAACTCGGCCAGGCGTTCAACCGCCAGTCGGTCTACAAGCGCATCGCGATCGTCGCGGCCGGGCCGATTGCGAACTTCCTGTTGGCAATCGTGCTGTTTTCCGTTGTATTCGCCACTGGCGTGACCGAGCCGGCCGCGATCGTCGCGCCGCCGGCCGCCGGCACGGTGGCGGCCCGCGCGGGCTTCGACGGCGGCGAGACGATCGTGTCGATCCGCAACGTGCGCGTAGGCGACGCGCAGGGCGCCGAGTCGGAGCCGGTGCGGTCGTGGTCGGACCTGCACTGGAAGCTGCTGTCGGCCGCGTTCGATCATCGCGAGGTCGTGCTCGGTGCGCGCGACGGCAGCACGACGTTCGATTTCCGCGTCGACCTCCGCAATGTTCCCGAAAGTCAGCTCGACGACGATCTCATGACGCACCTGGGCTTCGAGGCCGGCGGCGGCACGCTGTCGGTCGCGTCGGTGCAGCCCGGCAGCGCGGCGGAGCAGGCGGGCCTGAAGGCCGGCGACAAGCTGGTGGCGCTCGACGGCAAGCCGATCGGCGGCGCGTCGCGCTTCATCGATTCCGTCAAGCACCATGCGGGCAAGGCGCTCGACCTGCAGATCGAGCGCGGCGGCGCCGCGCAGACGGTATCGATCGTGCCGCAGATGCAGCGCGACGACGAATCGGGGCAGCAGGTCGGCCGCATCGGCGCGGCGCTGTCGATGCACGCGCCGTCCGTCGACGTGCGCTACGGGCCGATCGAGAGCCTGCGGCTCGGCGTGCACCGCACGTGGGACATCTCCGTGTATTCGCTGCGAATGTTCGGGCGGATGATCACGGGCAACGCGTCGCTGAAGAACCTGTCCGGCCCCGTGACGATCGCCGACTACGCGGGCAAGAGCGCGCGGCTCGGTCCGTCGGCGTTCCTGTCGTTCCTCGCCCTTGTCAGCATTAGCCTTGGCGTCCTGAACTTGTTGCCGATTCCCGTTTTGGACGGGGGGCATCTGTTATATTATGCGGTTGAAGCCGCGACCGGGAAAGCCGTCTCGGAGCGCTGGCAACTGATTCTGCAAAGAGCCGGGTTGATCTGCATCGTCGCGTTGTCGGCGATCGCGCTGTTCAACGATCTGGCTCGGCTAATCCATTTCTGAAGCGTCAGGCGGCCGCCGCTGGGCAGCCGCCCGATTTGATGCAGCTTAAATATTGGGGATGCATGTTGTTCAAACCTCATCGCTTTGTACCTAAGACAGTTGCAGCGGCCGCGCTCGCCGCGCACGGCCTCGCGGCGCATGCAGCGGCACCGTTCGTGGTGCAAGACATCAAGATCGAGGGGCTGCAGCGCGTCGAAGCGGGTTCGGTGTTCGCCTATCTGCCGATCAAGCAGGGCGATACCTTCACGGACGACAAGGCATCCGAAGCAATTCGCGCGCTGTATGCGACGGGCTTTTTCAACGACGTGCGCATCGCCACGCAAGGCAACGTCGTGATCGTGCAGGTGCAGGAGCGTCCGGCCATCGCGTCGATCGACTTCACCGGCACGAAGGAATTCGACAAGGACAACCTGACGAAGGCGCTGCGCGCAGTCGGTCTCGCCGACGGCCGCTACTACGACAAGGCGCTCGTCGACAAGGCGGAGCAGGAGCTCAAGCGCCAGTACCTGACGCGCGGCTTCTACGCGGCCGAAGTCAAGACGACGGTCACGCCGGTCGATGCGAACCGCGTGTCGATCCTGTTCGCGGTGGCCGAAGGCCCGAGCGCGAAGATCCGCCAGATCAACTTCATCGGCAACAAGGCGTTCAGCACCAGCACGCTGCGCGACGAGATGCAGCTTTCGACGCCGAACTGGTTCTCGTGGTACACGAAGAACGACCTGTACTCGAAGGAAAAGCTGACGGGCGACCTCGAGGCCGTGCGCTCGTACTACCTGAACCACGGCTACCTCGAGTTCAACATCGAATCGACCCAGGTGTCGATCTCGCCCGACAAGAAGGACATGTACCTGACGGTCACGCTGCACGAAGGCGAGCCGTACACGGTGTCGGGCATCAAGCTGTCGGGCAACCTGCTCGACCGCGAAGCCGAACTCAACAAGCTGATCAAGATCAAGCCGGGCGACCGCTTCTCGGCCGAAAAGCTGCAGCAGACCACCAAGTCGATCGTCGACAAGCTCGGTGAATACGGCTACGCATTCGCGGCCGTCAACGCGCAGCCGGACATCGACCAGGCGAACCACAAGGTGAACCTGAACCTCGTCGTCGATCCGAGCCGCCGCGTGTATGTGCGCCGCATCAACGTCGTCGGCAACACGCGCACGCGCGACGAAGTGGTGCGCCGCGAAATGCGCCAGCTCGAAAGCTCGTGGTTCGATTCGAACCGCCTCGCGCTGTCGAAGGACCGCGTGAACCGTCTCGGCTACTTCACCAACGTCGACGTGACGACGGTGCCGGTCGAAGGCACGAACGACCAGGTCGACGTGAACGTGAAGGTCGACGAAAAGCCGACCGGCGCGATCACGCTGGGTGCCGGCTTCTCGTCGACGGACAAGGTCGTGCTGTCGGCCGGCGTGTCGCAGGACAACGTGTTCGGTTCGGGCACCAGCCTGTCGGTGAACGTCAACACCGCGAAGAGCTACCGCACGCTGACCGTCACGCAGGTCGACCCGTACTTCACGGTCGACGGCATCAAGCGGATCACGGACGTCTACTACCGCACGTACCAGCCGCTCTACTATTCGACCAGCTCGAGCTTCCGGATCATCAGCGCGGGCGGCAACCTGAAGTTCGGCATCCCGTTCTCGGAAGTCGACACCGTCTACTTCGGCGCGGGCTTCGAGCAGAACCGCCTCGACGTCGATTCGAACACGCCGCAGAGCTACCAGGATTACGTGAACCAGTTCGGCCGCGTGTCGAACACGGTGCCGCTGACCGTCGCGTGGTCGCGCGACGCGCGCGACAGCGCGCTGATTCCGAGCCGCGGTTACTTCACGCAGGCGAACATGGAGTACGGCGTGCCGGTCGGCAAGATCCAGTACTACAAGGCCGACCTGCAGGCGCAGTACTACTATTCGTTCTCGCGCGGCTTCATCCTGGGCCTGAACCTGCAAGGCGGCTACGGTAACGGTATCGGCAACCCGTACCCGATCTTCAAGAACTACTACGCGGGCGGTATCGGCTCCGTGCGCGGCTACGAGCCGAGCTCGCTGGGCCCGCGCGACACGAAGACGAACGACCCGATCGGCGGTTCGAAGATGCTCGTCGGCAACATCGAGCTGACGTTCCCGCTGCCGGGCACCGGCTACGACCGCACGCTGCGCGTGTTCACGTTCCTCGACGGCGGTAACGTGTGGGGCAATGCGCCGGGCGGCACGAGCACGGGCGCGAACGGTCTGCGTTACGGCTACGGTGTGGGTCTCGCGTGGATCTCGCCGATCGGCCCGCTGAAGCTGAGCCTCGGCTTCCCGCTGCAGAAGCACGAAGGCGACCAGTACCAGAAATTCCAGTTCCAGATCGGGACAGCGTTCTGATCGAACGCATGACAACAGCAACGAGAGGGTAATTTTGCTAACCGGTAAGTTTTCGAAACGAGTGATGTGCGCGCTGACCGTTGCGCTGGCCCTGGGCGCGGCGACGGTTCACGCACAGGACGTCGCCCGCATCGCGGCGGTCAATTCGGATCGGATCCTGCGCGAGTCGGCGCCCGCAAAGGCGGCGCAGACGAAGCTCGAAGCCGAGTTCGCGAAGCGCGACAAGGATCTGCAGGATCTGGCGGCGCGTCTGAAGTCGATGTCCGATTCGCTCGACAAGGGTGGCACGTCGCTGTCGGCGGCCGATCGCGCGCAGAAGCAGCGCGATCTCGCTCAGCTCGACACCGATTTCCAGCGCAAGCAGCGCGAGTTCCGCGAGGACCTGAACCAGCGTCGCAACGAGGAACTGGCGGCCGTGCTGGAGCGGGCGAACAAGGTCATCAAGCAGATCGCCGAGCAGCAGAACTACGACCTGATCGTGCAGGAAGCCGTGTACGTCAGCCCGCGCATCGACATCACCGACAAGGTGCTCAAGGCGCTCGCGTCCGGCTCGACGAACTGAACGGAGCAGACGACGAATGGCATTGACGCTTGAGGAACTCGTAAAGCGGTTCGGCGGCGAGATCGCCGGCGACGCACAGTGCAAGGTGAGCGGGCTCGCACCGCTCGACCAGGCAGGCCCTCAGCAACTCGCGTTCCTCGCGAATCCGAAGTACCTGTCGCAGGTTGAGTCGACCCGCGCAGGCGCGGTGCTGATCGCACCGAAGGATCTGGAAAAGCTGGGCGCGGCCGCTAGCGGCCCCCGCAATTTCATCGTGACGCCGAATCCGTACGCGTACTTCGCGCGCGTCGCGCAGATGTTCATCGATCTGGCCGCGCCGCCGCGCGCCGCCGGCGTGCATCCGAGCGCGACGATCGATCCGGCTGCGAAGGTCGCCGCGAGCGCGGTGATCGGCCCGCACGTGACGGTCGAGGCCGGCGCGGTGATCGAGGACGGCGTGCAGCTCGACGCGAACGTATTCGTCGGCCGCGGCACGACGATCGGCGCAGGCTCGCACCTCTATCCGAACGCATCGGTGTACCACGGCTGCAAGGTCGGCCCGCGCGCGATCGTTCATTCTGGCGCGGTGATCGGCTCCGACGGCTTCGGCTTCGCGCCGGATTTCGTCGGCGACGGCGACGCGCGCACCGGCAGCTGGGTCAAGATCCCGCAGGTCGGCGGCGTATCGATCGGCCCGGACGTCGAGATCGGCGCGAACACGACGATCGACCGCGGCGCGATGGCGGACACCGTCATCGAGGAATGCGTGAAGATCGACAACCAGGTGCAGATCGGCCACAACTGCCGGATCGGAGCCTATACCGTGATCGCGGGCAGCGCGGGCATCGCGGGCAGCACGACGATCGGCCGCCACTGCATGATCGGCGGCGCGGCGGGGATCGCCGGCCATGTAACGCTCGGCGACTACGTGATCATCACCGCGAAGTCGGGCGTCTCGAAGTCGCTGCCGAAAGCCGGCATCTATACCAGCGCGTTCCCGGCCGTCGACCACGGCGAATGGAACAAGAGCGCCGCGCTCGTGCGCAACCTCGACAAGCTGCGCGACCGCATCAAGGCGCTCGAAGCCGCGCTCGCCGCCCAGGGCGGCACGGACGCCTGAGCGCGCCATGCGAGACCACCAACCGGGCACGGCCAGCGCAACCGGCCCGGTTTGCCAGACTGGGCCGCGCGGCGGCCCGCTTCAGCCTTTGCATCACCACCGCGCAGCCTCTGCGTGAGACGAACCATCATGAGCACTGAAAAAATCAATCTCGACATCCACAAGATCCTCACGCTGCTGCCGCATCGCTACCCGATTCTGCTCGTCGATCGCGTGCTCGAACTCGAGCCGCACAAAGGGATCAAAGCGCTGAAGAACGTGTCGATCAACGAGCCGTTCTTCCAGGGGCACTTCCCGAAGCGGCCGGTGATGCCGGGCGTGCTGATCCTCGAGGCGCTCGCGCAGGCCGCGGCGCTGCTGACCTTCGCGGAAGAGCAGCCGAAGGATCCGGAGAACACGCTGTACTACTTCGTCGGGATCGACGGCGCGCGCTTCAAGCGCGTGGTCGAACCGGGCGACCAACTGATTCTGAACGTGACGTTCGAACGCTACATCCGCGGCATCTGGAAGTTCAAGGCGGTGGCGGAAGTGGACGGCAAGGTGGCGGCGGAAGCCGAATTGATGTGCACGGTCAAGACGGCCGACGCGGCGCCCTGAGCGACGCGGCACGCATCGGCAACGTAACGCGACACATCACATCGAGAGGCAACGGCGCATGACCAGGATTCATCCCACCGCGATCGTCGAACCGGGCGCGCAGATCGACGAATCGGTCGAGATCGGCCCGTACGCGATCGTCGGCCCGAACGTCACGATCGGCGCGCGCACGACGATCGGCTCGCACAGTGTGATCGAAGGTCACACGGTGCTCGGCGAGGACAACCGCATCGGCCATTACGCGTCGGTCGGCGGCCGTCCGCAGGACATGAAGTACAAGGACGAACCGACGAGGCTCGTGATCGGCAACCGCAACACGATCCGCGAATTCACGACGATCCACACGGGCACCGTGCAGGACGTCGGCGTGACGACGCTCGGCGACGACAACTGGATCATGGCCTATGTGCACATCGGCCATGACTGCAGTGTCGGCAGCCACGTGATCCTGTCGAGCAACGCGCAGATGGCCGGCCACGTCGAGATCGGCGACTGGGCGATCGTCGGCGGGATGTCGGGTGTTCACCAGTTCGTGCGCATCGGTGCGCACTCGATGCTGGGTGGCGCGTCGGCGCTCGTGCAGGACATTCCGCCGTTCGTGATCGCGGCAGGCAACAAGGCCGAGCCGCACGGGATCAACGTCGAAGGGCTGCGCCGGCGCGGCTTCTCGGCCGATGCGATCTCGGCGCTGCGCAGCGCGTACCGCCTGCTGTACAAGAACGGCCTGTCGCTCGAGGAAGCGAAGGTGCAGCTGCGCGAGCTGGCGGAGGCGGGCGGCGACGGCGATGCACCGGTGAAGGCGCTCGTCGAGTTCATCGACGCGTCCCAACGCGGCATCGTCCGCTAAGCGATGCCGCTTCCGACCAATCAGCTCCGGCTCGCGATGGTGGCCGGCGAGCCATCGGGCGACCTGCTCGCGGCGTCGCTGCTCGGCGGGCTGCGCGAGCGCCTGCCCGAATCGGCCCAGTATTACGGGATCGGCGGGCCGCGGATGATCGCGCAGGGCTTCGACTCGCACTGGCAGATGGACAAGCTGACCGTGCGCGGTTATGTCGAGGCGTTGGGCCAGATTCCCGAGATCCTGCGGATTCGCGGCGAGCTGAAGCGCCAGCTGCTCGCGGAGCGACCGGCCGCGTTCATCGGTGTCGACGCGCCGGATTTCAACTTCAGCGTCGAACAGGCCGCGCGCGACGCGGGCATCCCGTCGATCCACTTCGTGTGCCCGTCGATCTGGGCATGGCGAGGCGGCCGGATCAAGAAGATCGCCAAGTCCGTCGATCACATGCTGTGCCTGTTCCCGTTCGAACCGGCGATTCTCGACAAGGCCGGCGTTGCATCGACTTACGTCGGCCATCCGCTGGCCGACGAGATCCCGCTCGAGCCCGACACGCACGGCGCGCGCATCGCGCTGGGCCTGCCTGCGGACGGCCCCGTGATCGCGGTGCTGCCGGGCAGCCGGCGCTCGGAGATCGCGCTGATCGGCCCGACGTTTTTCGCGGCGATGGCGCTGATGCAGCAGCGCGAGCCCGGTGTGCGGTTCGTGATGCCGGCGGCAACGCCCGCGCTGCGCGAGCTGCTGCAACCACTCGTCGACGCGCATCCGCAGCTTGCGCTGACGATCACCGACGGCCGTTCGCAGGTTGCGATGACGGCTGCCGACGCGATCCTCGTGAAGAGCGGCACCGTCACGCTGGAAGCCGCGCTGCTGAAGAAGCCGATGGTGATCTCGTACAAGGTGCCCTGGCTGACCGGGCAGATCATGCGCCGGCAGGGCTACCTGCCGTATGTCGGCTTGCCGAACATCCTGGCGGGGCGCTTCGTCGTGCCCGAGCTGCTGCAGCATTTCGCGACGCCCGAGGCGCTCGCCGATGCGACGCTCACGCAACTGCGCGACGACGCGAACCGCCGCACGCTGACCGAAGTGTTTACCGAAATGCATCTTTCGCTGCGGCAGAACACGGCCGCGAAGGCGGCCGAAGCGGTCGTGCGCGTGCTCGAACAACGCAAGGGGCGCGCATGACGGCAGTACGTGCACCGCGCCGCCGCGCGTCGAGCGACGTGCAGGGCGGTTTCGACTTCAGCCGGCCCGACGAGATCGTCTGCGGCGTCGACGAAGCCGGTCGCGGCCCGCTCGCGGGGCCGGTGGTGGCCGCTGCGGTGATTCTCGATCCGGCGCAGCCGATCGACGGGCTCGACGATTCGAAGGCGCTGTCCGCGAAGAAGCGCGACGCGCTGTACGACCTGATCGTCACGCGTTCGCGCGCGTATTGCGTCGCGTCGGCAAGCGTCGACGAAATCGATACGCTGAACATCCTGCACGCGACGATGCTCGCGATGAAGCGCGCCGTCGAGGGCCTGTCGGTCCTGCCGACGCTCGCGCAGATCGACGGCAACCGCTGCCCGACGCTGACGGTGCGCGCCGAGGCGATCGTCAGCGGCGATGCGCTCGTACCGAGCATCTCGGCAGCATCGATCCTCGCGAAGGTCACGCGCGACCGCATGCTCGTCGACCTGCACGAACGCTTCCCGGTGTACGGCTTCAACGTGCATGCGGGTTACGGCACCGCGAAACACCTTGCCGCGCTGCGCGAGCACGGCCCGTGCGAAGCGCACCGGCGCTCGTTCGCGCCGGTTCGCGCGGCACTCGACCTGATTCGATGAAAAGCATTACTTCCCGCGACAATCCGCTGTACAAGCGCCTGAAGGCGCTCGCGGGTTCGACGCACCATCAGCGCCGCAGCGGCCAGGCGCTGCTCGAAGGGTTCCACCTCGCGAGCGCGTATCTCGACACGGGCGCGACGCCCGAGCTGTGTGTGGCGACAGAAGGTGCACTCGGCCACGCCGAAGCGCAGGCGATCGTTGCGCGCGTCGACGCGCAGCGTGTCGTCACGTTGCCCGATGCGCTGTTCGGACAGTTGTCGAACGTCGTCAACGGCGTCGGTTTCCTGTTGCTTGTCGACCGGCCGGCGCACCCGCTGCCCGGGCGCGTGACGCACACGTCGATCGTGCTCGACGGCGTGCAGGACGCCGGCAACGTCGGCTCGATCCTGCGCAGCGCCGCGGCTGCCGGCGTGCGCCACGTGTTCTGCGCGCCGGGCACGGCCTACGCGTGGTCGTCGAAGGTGCTGCGTTCGGGCATGGGCGCGCATTTCCTGCTGTCGATCCACGAGGATGTTGAAGCCGCGGCGCTCGCCGAACGCCTCGACGTGCCGGTCGCGCTGACCGATTCGCACGGCGCGCAGGCGCTCTACGACTGCGACCTGTCGGGGCCCGTCGCATGGGTGTTCGGCAACGAGGGCGCCGGCGTATCGGCGTTCTGGCGCGATGCGGCCACGCATCGCGTGACGATTCCGCAGCCGGGCGGGATGGAGTCGCTGAATGTCGCGGCGGCAGCAGCGGTTTGCCTGTTCGAGCAGGTGCGGCAGCAGCGGCGCGCATGATGCCGCATGCGGGCATTCCTCGCACCACGAAAAAAGGCCGCGTTCGACGCGGCCTTTTTGATTCCGGCGGCGGCCAGACGGCCGCAAGCGCGCAGGCGCTCAGTACGACTGCCGGTCGAGGCGGATTTCCTGCAGGATCGTCGTCGCGATTTCCTCGATCGACTTGTGTGTCGACGACAGCCACTTGATCCCTTCGCGGCGCATCATTGCTTCGGCCTCGTTGATCTCGTAGCGGCAGTTCTCGGGCGCCGCGTACTTGCTGCCGGGCCGCCGCTCGTTGCGGATCTCCGACAGGCGCTGCGGGTCGATCGACAGCCCGAACAGCTTCTCGCGGTGTGCGGAGAGCGCCGACGGCAGCTTGCCGCGTTCGAAGTCTTCCGGAATCAGCGGATAGTTCGCGGCCTTCACGCCGTACTGCATCGCGAGATACAGGCTCGTCGGCGTCTTGCCGCTGCGCGACACGCCGACGAGGATCACGTCGGCTTCCGACAGGTTGCGGTTCGACTGGCCGTCGTCGTGCGCGAGCGAGAAGTTGATCGCCTCGATCCGCGTCTTGTATTCCTCGGTGTCCGCGTTCTGGTGGCCGCGGCCCATCGCGTGGCTCGACTTGAGCTCCAGCTCCTGCTCGAGCGGCTCGACGAAGCGCTGGAACATGTCGAGCACGAGCGCGTTCGAGCGCTTGACGATGTCGTTCGACTCGCTGTCGACGAGCGTCGTGAACACGATCGCGCGGCGGCCGTCGTGCACGGCGGCCTCGTTGATCTTCTCGACGGTCGCATAGGCCTTGTCGAGCGAGTCGACGAACGGCACGCGCACGAGACGGAATTTCTGGTCGAACTGGGAGAGGATCGAATGCGCGAAGGTTTCGGCAGTGATCCCGGTGCCGTCGGAGACGATGAAAACGGTAGGCAGCATGAATCTGGGTGTCGAACGTGAAGGGCAGTTGCGCGGGGCGGCTGGAGGTTCGCCTCCAGACGCAGTGACAAGGTCGCGCCACATCCGGCAGCCGGCACGGTAGAATAGCGGCAACCTGTTGGATAAGCAATTGCGGGGGCAGGGCGCGAACGGCGCCCGCGGCCTGGCCGCTCGATTCCAATATTCCCGGCAAGTTTGGCGATTTGTCTGCAAATATCGCCGTTCTGCCGGGATTTTTGCAAATCGGGTCGGAAGATTTTCCGCCGCTGCGATTGTTTATCTAACAGGTTGCGCAAGACGCGCCGCGCCTTTTTGCAAGCGCCCGCGTCCAAGCCCACTTGCGCGATCGAGCATTTTTTTCACACTTAGGGGCTTGTATGACTAACGCAGCAAACGTCGCAAAGGACCAGGCGTATGTAATTCCGTTCGAGCAGTTGCGGATGACCGATGTGGAGATCGTCGGCGGCAAGAATGCGTCGCTCGGCGAGATGATCAGCCAGCTTTCCGAAGCAGGCGTTCGCGTGCCCACCGGTTTCGCCACGACCGCGCTCGCCTTTCGCGATTTCCTCGAGCACAACGACCTTACCGACCGCATCGCCAAACGTCTCGAGTCGCTCGACATCGACGACGTGAAGGCGCTCGCCGAGGCCGGTGCCGAAATCCGCAAGTGGATCGTCGACGCACCGATGCAGGCGCGCCTCGAGCAGGAAATCTGCGCGCAGTTCGAAGTCCTGAAGAACGGCTCGCCGGGCGAGCTGTCGTTCGCCGTGCGCTCGTCCGCGACCGCGGAAGACCTGCCCGACGCATCGTTCGCCGGCCAGCAGGAGTCGTACCTGAACGTCGTCGGCATCGAAGACGTGCTCGACCGCATGAAGCACGTGTTCGCGTCGCTGTATAACGACCGCGCGATCTCGTACCGCGTGCACAAGGGCTTCACGCATGCCGAGGTCGCACTGTCGGCCGGCGTGCAGCGCATGGTCCGCTCGGACGTCGGCGCAGCCGGCGTGATGTTCACGATCGACACCGAATCGGGCTTCAAGGACGCCGTGTTCATCACGTCGAGCTACGGCCTGGGCGAAACCGTCGTGCAGGGCGCAGTGAACCCGGACGAGTTCTATGTGTTCAAGACGACGCTCGCCCAGGACAAGTACCCGATCATCCGCCGCTCGATCGGCTCGAAGCTGATCAAGATGGAATTCACGCAGCCGGGCGAGCCGGGCCGCGTGAAGACGGTCGACGTGCCGCACGAGCAGCGCAACCGCTACTCGATCACCGACGAGGACGTGATCGAGCTGGCGAAGTACGCGGTCATCATCGAGAAGCACTACCAGCGTCCGATGGACATCGAGTGGGGCAAGGACGGCCGCGACGGCAAGATCTTCATCCTGCAGGCTCGCCCGGAAACGGTGAAGAGCCAGGCGACCGGCAAGGCCGAGCAGCGCTTCAAGCTGAAGGGCCAGTCGCAGGTCCTCGCGACGGGCCGTGCGATCGGCCAGAAGATCGGCGCGGGGCCCGTGCGCGTGATCCAGGATCCGTCGGAAATGGAACGCGTGCAGCCGGGCGACGTGCTGGTTGCCGACATGACCGACCCGAACTGGGAGCCGGTGATGAAGCGCGCGGCCGCGATCGTCACGAACCGTGGCGGCCGGACCTGCCACGCGGCGATCATCGCGCGCGAACTCGGCGTGCCGGCGGTGGTTGGCTGCGGCGATGCAACCGATGTGCTGAAGGACGGCGCGCTCGTTAC
The DNA here is from genome assembly GCF_025685725.1 of Burkholderia sp. BKH01. Lineage (NCBI taxonomy): Bacteria > Pseudomonadati > Pseudomonadota > Betaproteobacteria > Burkholderiales > Burkholderiaceae > Burkholderia > Burkholderia sp. BKH01. Next base: position 61,754 of record NZ_JAOTQT010000017.1, read on the forward strand.
CGTGTCGTGCGCGGAAGGCGACGAAGGCAAGATCTACGACGGCCTGCTCGAAACCGAAGTCACGGAAGTGCAGCGCGGCGAACTGCCGGAAATCCCGGTCAAGATCATGATGAACGTCGGCAACCCGCAGCTCGCGTTCGACTTCTCGCAACTGCCGAACGGCGGTGTGGGCCTCGCGCGTCTCGAGTTCATCATCAACAACAACATCGGCGTACACCCGAAGGCGATTCTCGAGTACCCGAACATCGACCAGGACCTGAAGAAGGCCGTCGAGAGCGTCGCGCGCGGCCACGCGTCGCCGCGTCAGTTCTACGTCGACAAGCTGACGGAAGGTGTCGCGACGATCGCCGCGGCGTTCTATCCGAAGCCCGTGATCGTGCGCCTGTCCGACTTCAAGTCGAACGAGTACAAGAAGCTGATCGGCGGTTCGCGTTACGAGCCGGACGAGGAAAACCCGATGCTGGGCTTCCGCGGCGCGTCGCGCTACATCGCTGAAGACTTCGCGCCGGCGTTCGAGATGGAGTGCCGTGCACTGAAGCGCGTGCGCGACGAGATGGGCCTGACCAACGTCGAGATCATGGTGCCGTTCGTGCGTACCGTGAAGCAGGCGGAGCGTGTCGTCGGCCTGCTCGAGAAGTTCGGCCTGAAGCGCGGCGAAAACGGCCTGCGCCTCGTGATGATGTGCGAAGTCCCGACCAACGCGATCCTCGCCGAAGAGTTCCTGCAGCACTTCGACGGTTTCTCGATCGGCTCGAACGACCTCACGCAGCTCACGCTCGGCCTCGACCGCGACTCGGGCATGGAACTGCTGGCAGTTGACTTCGACGAACGCGACCCGGCCGTCAAGTTCCTGCTGAAGCGTGCGATCGATACCTGCCGCAAGATGGGCAAGTACGTCGGCATCTGCGGCCAGGGCCCGTCCGATCACCCGGATTTCGCGCAATGGCTGGCCGACGAAGGCATCGTGTCGATCTCGCTGAACCCGGACACGATCATCGAAACGTGGCAGGCGCTCGCCAACCGGAAGTAACGGCCGGTAACGAACCCTCGGCGAAAGCGCGGGCCTGCCGTGCTTTCGTTGAAGGCAAAATGCAAGGTTCATGCTATAAACACCCCGGTAGGTACCGGGGTGTTTTTGTTTGTCGGGACGCACCGGGCACGCCCCAAGCGTGCCGACCGCCCCCTCGGGGGGCGGTGAACGTGTCGATCCGGAGTAGCGCTTCGGCGCGTACTCCGGTCCGATGCAACGCAAGTGAGCGTGGGGGCGTTTTCTGGAGACCACAATGATGTCCGGGCATCTGTTCTGGTGGGTCGCGGTGGGCGTGCTGGTCGTCGCCGAGTTGCTGACGGGCACGTTCTACCTGCTGATGATCGCGCTCGGCTTTCTCGCGGGCGGGTTGCTGCAACTGGCCGGTTTCGCGCCGCACGTGCAGTTCGGCGCGGCGGCCGCGGTCGCGATCGTTGCGATGATCGCGCTGCGCCGATCGGGGCTCGGCCGCAAGCAGAAACGAGATACGTCGACGAATCCCGACGTCAATCTCGATATCGGCGCGACCGTCACGGTCGACGCGTGGCGTGACGGTCGCGCGCGCGTGCAGTATCGCGGCGCCGACTGGGACGTCGAACTCGCGGACGGCGAGCGCGACGATGCGCACGTGTATCAGGTAAGCGCGGTGCGCGGCAGCTGTCTCGTGGTCGTGGCGAAACCCGCGGGCTGATCGTCCGCTGATAAAACAAGGAGGGAATAGTTCATGGATTCGCTGATCATCTGGGTTGTCCTGTTCGTCATCGCGATCGTGATCGTGTCGAAGACGGTGAAGATCGTGCCGCAGCAGCATGCGTGGGTGCTCGAGCGCTTCGGGCGTTATCACGCGACGCTGTCGCCGGGGCTGAACATCGTGCTGCCATTCGTCGATCGCATCGCGTACCGCCACGTGCTGAAGGAAATTCCGCTCGACGTGCCGAGCCAGATCTGCATTACGCGCGACAACACGCAGTTGCAGGTCGACGGCGTGCTGTATTTCCAGGTGATGGACCCGATGAAGGCGTCGTACGGGTCGAGCAACTTCGTGTTCGCGATCACGCAGCTGTCGCAAACGATGCTGCGCTCGGTGATCGGCAAGCTCGAGCTCGACAAGACCTTCGAGGAGCGCGACTTCATCAACCACAGCATCGTGTCGGCGCTCGACGACGCCGCGGCGAACTGGGGCGTGAAGGTGCTGCGCTACGAGATCAAGGACCTGACGCCGCCGAAGGAGATCCTGCACGCGATGCAGGCGCAGATCACCGCGGAGCGCGAGAAGCGCGCGCTGATCGCCGCATCCGAAGGTCGCAAGCAGGAACAGATCAACCTGGCGTCGGGTGCGCGCGAGGCGGCGATCCAGAAGTCCGAAGGCGAGCGGCAGGCCGCGATCAACCAGGCGCAGGGCGAGGCCGCCGCGATCCTTGCCGTGGCCGAGGCGAACGCGCAGGCGATCCAGAAGATCGCGAACGCGATGCAGTCGCAGGGCGGGATGGACGCGGTGAACCTGAAGGTCGCCGAGCAGTATGTCGGCGCGTTCGCGAATCTCGCGAAGCAGGGCAATACGCTGATCGTGCCGTCGAACCTGGCGGATCTCGGCAGTGCGATCGCATCGGCAATGTCGATCGTCAAGAACGCGTCGCCGGCCGCGGGCGGGAAGGGCTGAGCCGGCGTCCGATGCGCCGACGGCCGCCGTGTGCGGTCAGCATGCGGCGAATCGTCGCGCAGCCGGGCGGGCCCGGATGACGTCCGTCGGTTGCCTGCCGCACCGGCGCGGCATCCGGAATTCCGTCGCCCGCGTCCGGTTGCCGGCATGCAGGAATCACGTTGTAAAAAGCAACACGGCCCGCTTCGAGCGGGCCGTGTCGTTTGTGATGCGCTTCGCGCGTGTCAGGTGCCGGCGCGCATGATGCGCGCTTTCTCGCGTTCCCAGTCGCGCTTCTTCTCGGTTTCGCGCTTGTCGTGCAGCTTCTTGCCCTTTGCGAGTGCGATGTCGCACTTCACGCGGCCGCCCTTGTAGTGGAAGTTCAGCGGCACGAGCGTGTAGCCGCGCTGCTCGACCTTGCCGATCAGTTTCTTGATTTCCTCACGGTGCAGCAGCAGCTTGCGCGTGCGTACCGGGTCCGGCTTGATGTGCGTCGAGGCTTCGGGCAGCGGGCTGATGTGGGTGCCGATCAGGAAGATCTCGGCGTTCTTCACCACGACGTAGCCTTCCTTGATCTGGCCTCGCCCGGCGCGCAGCGCCTTGACTTCCCAGCCCTCCAGCACGAGCCCCGCCTCGTAGCGTTCCTCGATGTGATAATCGAAGTGCGCTTTCCTGTTGTCGATGATGCTCATGAAAGGATTGGGCCAACTCGTTTAAAATCACGATTTTAGCAAAGCGGGGCGAGAATCGCCCGGCTTGCGTTCCCACCTTGAGCGATGCCGCGCGATTTATGGCAGATGTCCAGAAAACCGTATTGATCCGTCATTCGGCGGAACAGATGTTCGACCTCGTCACCGACGTGGCCGACTACCCCAATTTCCTGCCCTGGTGCGGCGGCGTCGAGATTCGCCGTCAGGACGACAGCGGAATGGAAGCGCGCATCGATATCAACTTCAAGGGCATCAAGCAGCACTTCGCAACGCGCAACACGCAGCAGCGTCCGACGCGGATCGACATGGAGTTCACGGACGGCCCGTTCAGGAAGTTCACGGGCTCGTGGCGCTTCACCGCGCTGCGCGCCGATGCGTGCAAGATCGAATTCGCGCTGCACTACGAGTTTTCGAGCATCCTGCTCGAGAAGATCATCGGGCCGGTGTTCAGCCACATCGCGAACACGTTCGTCGATTCGTTCGTGAAGCGTGCGGACCAGCGCTACGGAAAGGGGTGATGCGATGCTGTCGATCGAAGTCTGTTATGCGCTGCCGGACCGCCAGACGCTGATTCGGGTGTCGCTGCCCGAAGGCGCGACCGTTCGCTCCGCGATCGACGCGAGCGGCGTGCTCGCGCTGCACCCGGAGATCGACCTCGCGCAAGCGAAGACGGGCGTGTACGGCAAGCTCGCACCGCTCGACGCGCCGCTCGCCGACCACGACCGCGTCGAGATCTACCGCCCGCTGATCGTCGATCCGAAGCTGGCGCGCCAGCGGCGCGTCGACAAGTCCCGCCGCGCCGGCTCCATCGAGGGCCGCAAGTGGATGCACAAGGACGCGCGTTGACGCGCGCGGTTCCGCTCCTTCCGCTCCTTCCGTTCCTTCCGTTCCTTCCGTTCCGATTCGTCCGATCAAACGCCGCGGCGCTCAGTGGGCCGCGATGTTCGCGTTGACCGACGCGCTGCCCGGCGTATCGCCGCCGGCGGGCGTGTCGTCGTGCTGTCGCACCGAGCCGTACACGCCTGCGAGCAGCAGCACGAGCGCGGCGATCTCGAGTGTGTGCGGCATCCGCTGGTCGTAGACGAACGCGTAGAGCATCGCGAACACGGTTTCGAACACGATCAACTGGCCCGACAGCGTGAGCGGCAACCGCTTCGACGCGGCATTCCACAGCCCGTTGCCGAGCCACGACGCGCCGATCGCGAGCACGAGGTTCAGCAGCCAGAACAGTTGCCAGCGCGACGCCGGGACGGCCGCCTGCACCGTGCCGGCCGGCAGCGCAAGGATCGCGATCCAGCAGAGCCCGCCGATCAGCCCCGTCACGACACCCCACAGCACCGACCATTCGTTGCCGCCGAAATGATGATGGCGCTGCAGGTAGCGCGCGTTCGCGACCGCGTACCAGGTCCAGCTCGCGAGCGCGCCGGTCGCGCAGGCGATGCCCGCGAGCTTCTGGCCGAGCGTCGTCGCGTGCGCGGCCTCGGACGTGAACAGGTCGACGTTGATGCAGGCGATGCCCGCGATCACCAGTGCGAGCGGGACGGCCAGCCGCCGCAGCGGCACGGCGCCGTGGTCGCCGAGGCCGGCGAGCGTGACGGTGACGGGCAGCACGCCGACGATCAGCGAACTGGGCGCGATGCCGATCAGGTGCACGGCGCCGGACAGCAGCATGTAGTACGCGACGTTGCCGACCACCGCGAGCTTCACGAGCGCGACGAGATCTTCACGGGTCAGCCGCGCGAGCAGCGAGCGGGTGATCGGTAGGGCGGCCGCGAGCGACACGAGGCCGTACATCGCGTAGCGGCCGGCGCTCAGCAGCAGCGGCGAGAAGTCCGTCAGCAGCCGCGGAACGAGAAATACCATGCCCCACAGGGCACCTGCCAGGACACCATAGACCACACCGCGCCGCATCGACCGCTCCGAATACATGAACGAGCGCGCATCTTAGCGATGCCGGTTCGGCGGCGTCTTGTTCAATCCTGCACTCGGTGCAGGGCGGGGTTTCGACGTGCCGCGAGATGACGCGGCCGAGATTTGTTCCCGATTATCGAAGGTTCGACGGTTCGACGGTTCGACGGTTCGAGGGTTCGCGGCCGCGGTACGTCGCGGATCAGCCGTCTGCCGGATCGGGCGTCGCACCCGCGCCGTCGCCCGACGCCGGCACCCGCGCCGGGCGCCGCACGGTGCGCAGCTTGCCGCTGTTGCCGCCGCCGCAGAAGAAACGGTCGTGGCCGTCGGATTCGAGCCCCGACACGCCGACGCCGGGAGGCATGTCGACCTGCTCGAGCACCTGTCCCGTACGCGGATCGATGTGCCGCAAATCGCTCTGGTCGGCTTCCCAGGTGCCGTGCCACAGCTCGCCGTCGACCCACGTCACGCCGGTGACGAAGCGGTTCGATTCGATCGTGCGCAGCACGGCGCCCGATTCCGGATCGATCTGATGAATCTTGCGTTCGCGGTACTGGCCGACCCACAGCGTGCCTTCGGCCCACGCGAGCCCCGAGTCGGCGCCGCCGCCGGGTGCCGGGATCGTCGCGAGCACGTGGCCTGATTCCGGATCGATCTTCTCGATGCGGTCCTCGACGATCTGGAACAGGTGGCGGCCGTCGAACGCCGTGCCCGCATGCGCGGCGATGTCGAGCGAGCGGACGGTCGCGCCGCGCTCCGGGTCGAGCGCATTCAGCTTGTCGCCGGATGCATACCACACGTGCTGCCCGTCGAACGTGACGCCGTGCACGCCGTCGACGCCCGGAAACGGGCCGTACTCGCGAATGATCTCTGCATTGGAGCGTTTCATGTTCGTCACCTCGTCGTTCGGTGAGGCCATCCTAATCTCCCGGCAGCGGAGCAGGGAGTAACAAGGTCGTCGCGAATCCGGGCAGCGGCGGCGTCATCCAGCGGCGCGCGCGGCCGCGACCGAGCGCCTGCACCTTGGCCGCTTCGGCGAGCGCGTCGAGCGCGCGCTGCACGGTGCGCTGGCTCGCGCCGAGCGCGAGCGCCAGCGCGGAGCTCGACCACGCCTCGCCGTCGGCGAGGAGCGCGAGCACGGCCGCGTGACGATCGTCGACCGGGCGCGCGAGTACGACGGTCTCGCGCACGCCGAGCGGTTCGAGCGCGAAGCCGCGCGGCGTCGCGGTGACGTTCGCGAGCGGCCGCAGCACCGCGCGCAGTCGGCCGATTTCGACGCGCAGGCGCGCGCGATGCGATTCGTCCGCATGTTTCGCACGGAATGCGGCGGCCACGAGCGCGTTTCTCGACACGTCGGCCGGCCATGCTTCGCCGAGCGCGCGGGCGAGCACGAACAGCACGGGGCGGCGCGCGAGCGACACGGTCGTGCGCGCGTCGCGCACCGTGTGGCGGCATGCGTCGACGACGAGCGTATTCGACGCGAACAGCGTCTCGACTTCGTCGAGCTGTACGAGCCGCGACGTGCCGCGCGCGATGAGTCGCGCGGCCGGCGCATCGAGCACGCGCGCGGCGGTGTCGACTTCGGCCGTCAGCGCGGCGATGCCGGCGTCGCGGGCGGCTGCGTGTGCACGGGCGAGCGCCGCGCGGGCCACGTGCGTGCGGATGCGGCGCATCGCGATGCCGGCCGCGATCAGTTCATGGGCGGCGCGCGACGCGGGCGGCAGCGGCGCGGGATCGAGATGCGCGAGCATCCGTTCGGCATCGTCGATGTGACCGATCAGCAGCAGCCGGCGCACGCCGAGATAGCGCGCATGCGCGGCATTCGCGCGATCGCCGTGCGCGTCGAGCGTCGCGCACGCGGCATCGAGCGCGCGCGTCGGCCAGCGGAGGTCGCGCGACGCGAGCGCGATCTCGGCTTCGGCGACGATGCAGCGCGCACGCGCCACGGCTTCCTTTGAGCCGAACGCGCGCGCGGCGCCACGCACGAGTGCCCGCGCACGTTCGAAATCACCGAGCTGCGCCATCGCGATGCCGCGCAGCGCGAGCGCCGGCGCATCGTCGCGCAGCGCGACGCGGTTCAGCGCACCGAGCGCGTCACCGGCCGCGAGCGCGCGCGCGGCCGCGGTGATCAGCGAATCCATCCGAATCCCGACACACTTGTCACTCCCTCCGGCCCGATGCCGAGCACTAATCTAGCACCACGCACACGGCGCCGTACGCCGTGCCCGGATACCCATCGGAAGGAGGAACCCGCAATGACGACCCATCTCACCGGAACGCGCGACGAATGGCTGGCCGAGCGCAGGGCGCTGCTCGAAGCAGAAAAGGCGCTGACGCGGCAAAGCGACGAACTCGCGCGGCGGCGCCAGGCACTGCCGTGGGTGCGCGTCGACAAGACCTACCGGTTCGACACGGAAGACGGACAGGCGACGCTCGACGACCTGTTTCGCGGCCGGTCGCAACTGCTCGTCTATCACTTCATGTTCGGACCCGACTACAAGGCGGGCTGCCCGTCGTGCTCGGCGCTCGCGGACGGCTTCGACGGTTTTGCCGTGCACCTGGCGAACCACGACGTGACGCTCGCGGCCGTTTCGCGCGCGCCGCTCGCGAAGCTGCTCGCGTACCGGCAGCGGATGGGGTGGACCTTCCCGTGGGCGTCGTCGGTCGGCAGCGATTTCAACTTCGACTTCAATGTGTCGTTCACCGAAACGCAGCGGCGCGCGGGCGATGTCGAATACAACTACGCGCGGGCGGGGCACGCGATGGACATGGATCCGCCGCCGGCGCCCGTCGTGCAGTTCGCGGCGACGTGCGGCACCGACGCGGTCACCTATTCGCTGGACCGGCCGGGGATGAGCGCGTTCGTGCGCGAGGACGGCGCCGTCTATCACACGTACTCGACCTATGCGCGCGGGCTCGACGGGTTGTGGGGCATGTACCAGTGGCTCGATCGCGCGCCGCGCGGGCGCAACGAGGCGGGCCCGTGGTGGCGCCGCCACGACGAGTACGCGCGCGGTTGAGCGCGGGCCCCGGCGACGGGCGGGAGCGTGCGATGACACGGCCGGCAACCGACGATCCGGGCCGCGATCGGTGGGCATTCGGCGCGGCGCTCGTCGCCGTGTTCGCCGCCGCCGCGATGGCCGTGCTGGCGCAGCACGCGTCGATGGACGCGATGGGCGGCGAGCCGATGCCCGGCGGCTGGACGCTGTCGACGGCGTGGCTGCGGCCATGCGGATGGGGCGCCGGCCGCGCGTTCGCGGCGTTCGCCGGCATGTGGGGCGCGATGACGGCGACGATGATGCTGCCCGTGCTGGCGCCGACGCTCTGGCGATATCGGCAGAGCGTCGGCCCGCTGGCCGCGGCGCGCTCGGCCTGGCTCGTTGTCGTCGCGGGCGCCGGGTATTTCGCGGTATGGATGGCGCTGGGCGCGGTGGCGTTTCCGCTCGGCGGCGCGCTGACGGCCGCCGCGGCACGGCTGCCGGCGCTTGCCCGCGCGATGCCGTTCGCGGCCGGCGCGGTCGTGCTCGGCGCGGGCGTGTTGCAGTTCTCGGCGTGGAAGGCGCGTCGGCTGGCGTGCTGCCGGCACGCGACGGCGGACCCGCACCGGTCGCGGGTGGCTGCCGGTGCGGCCTGGCGGCACGGCATGCGAACCGCGATGCGTTGCGGCGCCTGTTGCGGGAACCTGATGGCGGTCGCGCTGGCGGCCGGCATGATGGATCTGCGCGTGATGACTGCCGTGACGGTCGCGATTGCCGCCGAGCGCCTGGCGCCGGCCGGCGAGCGTGTTGCGCGGCTTGTCGGTGGCATCGCGATCGGGGGCGGCATCGCGATGATCGCGCGTGCGGCCGGGCTGGTGTAAGACCGGGAAGGCGAGTTGCGTTGCGGGCTGATCCGGCGTGTTGCCGGGCCGCGGGCGACCGGTGCCGTGGCTGCCGTATGGCCCGGCCGAGACAGGCACGGTTGCCGCGGTGCAGCCCGTTGCGCGAATGGCTCGATGCGGCGGCGAAACGAAAGGCGATCGAAAACGAACCGAACGGCGATCCGAACGATTCGGCCCCCGAACGCATGAAAACGGCTAAGCCGTTGTTCGTGTTGTGAAAATTCGCAGCGCTTCGCGTATAATTCGCTTTTGCGCCCATAGGATTTGCCATGCGTCTGATCCAAAAAGCACTCACTTTCGATGACGTGCTCCTCGTTCCCGCCTTCTCCGACGTTCTCCCCCGCGACACCAGCCTCAAGACCAAGCTGACCCGCAACATCTCCCTGAACATGCCGCTCGTGTCCGCCGCCATGGACACGGTCACCGAAGGTCGTCTCGCGATCGCGATGGCGCAGCAGGGTGGCGTCGGTATCGTTCACAAGAACCTCACGCCGGCCGAGCAGGCCCGCGAGGTCGCGAAGGTCAAGCGTTTCGAGTCGGGCGTCGTTCGTGACCCGATCACGGTGCCGCCGCAAATGAAGGTGCGCGACGTGATCGCGCTGTCGCGCCAGCATGGCATCTCGGGTTTCCCGGTCGTCGAAGGCCCGCAGCTCGTCGGCATCGTCACGAACCGCGACCTGCGTTTCGAAACGCGCCTCGATGAGCCGGTCAAGTCGATCATGACGCCGCGCGAGCGCCTCGTCACGGTCAAGGAAGGCACGCCGCTCGCCGAAGCGAAGGCGCTGATGCACAGCCACCGCCTCGAGCGCGTGCTGGTCGTCAACGACGCGTTCGAACTGCGCGGCCTGATGACCGTCAAGGACATCACGAAGCAGACCGAGCACCCGGACGCGTGCAAGGACGAACACGGCAAGCTGCGTGCAGGCGCGGCGGTCGGCGTCGGTCCGGACAACGAAGAGCGCGTCGAGCTGCTGGTGCAGGCCGGCGTCGACGTGATCGTCGTCGATACCGCGCACGGTCACAGCAAGGGTGTGCTCGAGCGCGTCCGCTGGGTCAAGCAGAACTTCCCGCACGTCGAGGTGATCGGCGGCAATATCGCGACGGCGGCCGCTGCGAAGGCGCTCGTCGAATACGGCGCGGATGCGGTCAAGGTCGGTATCGGCCCCGGCTCGATCTGCACGACGCGGATCGTCGCGGGCGTCGGCGTGCCGCAGATCAGCGCGATCGCGAACGTCGCGGAAGCGCTGAAGGGCACCGGCGTGCCGTGCATCGCCGACGGCGGCGTGCGCTTCTCGGGCGACGTGTCGAAGGCCCTCGCGGCCGGCGCGAACGCGGTGATGATGGGCAGCATGCTGGCGGGCACCGAAGAGTCGCCGGGCGACGTGTTCCTGTATCAGGGCCGCCAGTACAAGGCGTACCGCGGCATGGGTTCGGTCGGTGCGATGAAGGACGGCGCGGCAGACCGCTACTTCCAGGACAACTCGGCGAACATCGACAAGCTCGTGCCGGAAGGCATCGAAGGCCGTGTCGCGTACAAGGGCTCGGTCAACGCGATCCTGTTCCAGCTGGTCGGCGGCGTGCGCGCCAGCATGGGCTACTGCGGTTGCCGGACGATCGACGAGCTGCACGACAAGGCCGAATTCGTCCAGATCACCGCGGCGGGCATGCGCGAGTCGCACGTGCACGACGTGCAGATCACGAAGGAAGCGCCGAACTACCACGTGGACTGACCGCCGATGAAACCGCTGCTGCGAGCCGTGCTGATTATCGATGCCGTGCTGCTGCTGTTGTTCGGCGTGTTGTTCGTGCTGACACCCTGGCAGTCGCTTTTCAACGCGCTGCAGCTTGCGAACATCCAGCCGGCGATGCTCGGCCAGGCGTTCGGCATCGCATTGCTCGGGCTCGCGTGGCTCGCGTTTCATGCGGCGTTCAACGGCGATCTCACGGCGCCCGTCGCGCGGTCGGTCGGCCACGTGTACTGGCTGACCGGCGTGCTGACGATCGTCTGGTCGCTCGCCACCGGCAGCGGTCCCGCGCTCGCGGCCGCCGGCCGGGTGCTGTCGGCCGTGGCCGGGGTCGCGCTGATCGTGCTCGGCCTCGGCGGCGTGCGGCTCGCATCGGCCGTGCGCCGGCGCGAGAAGGCGCAGGCGCTCGAGGCGCGCGCACCGGCGCAGCGTCCGGCCGAGCCGGTGATGGCGCCGGCGTCGCCGCCCGCACCGCAGCGTGTCGAACCCGTTGTCAGCCGTCCCGCGGCGCCCGCCGCGCCGTCGTCGGCCGCATCCAGCCAATCGTCAGGCGGCGTCGCACTCGACGAGCGCCCGCCGATGCAGGATTGACCGGCCATGCGTCGCGCGCGCCGCCTGCCGCCCGACGCCGCTGTCCATGCTATTGACGCAGCGCATGATGCGCTGCTTTTCTTATTCTCTTCATCCCGTCCGCAGCCATGCACGACAAAATCCTGATTCTCGACTTCGGTTCGCAAGTCACCCAACTGATTGCGCGGCGCGTGCGTGAAGCGCACGTCTACTGCGAGATCCATCCGAACGATGTGTCCGACGACTTCGTCCGCGAGTTCGCGCCGAAGGCGGTGATCCTGTCGGGCAGCCACGCGAGCACGTACGAAGACCACCAGCTGCGCGCGCCGCAGGCCGTGTGGGATCTCGGCGTGCCGGTGCTCGGCATCTGCTACGGCATGCAGACGATGGCCGTGCAGCTCGGCGGCAAGGTCGAGTGGAGCGACCATCGTGAATTCGGCTATGCGGAAATGCGCGCGCACGGCCATACGCGCCTGCTCGATGGCATCGAGGATTTCACGACGGCCGAAGGCCACGGGATGCTGAAGGTCTGGATGAGCCACGGCGACAAGGTCGCCGAGCTGCCGCCGGGCTTCGCGCTGATGGCGTCGACGCCGAGCTGCCCGATCGCCGGCATGGCCGACGAGGCGCGCGGCTACTACGCGGTGCAGTTCCACCCGGAAGTCACGCACACGGTGAAGGGCCGCCAGATCATCGAACGCTTCGTGCTGCAGATCGCCGGCGCGAAGCCCGACTGGATCATGCGCAACCACATCGAGGAAGCCGTCGCGAAGATCCGCGAGCAGGTCGGTGACGAGGAAGTGATTCTCGGCCTGTCGGGCGGCGTCGATTCGAGCGTCGCGGCCGCGCTGATCCATCGCGCGATCGGCGACCAGCTCACCTGCGTGTTCGTCGACCATGGCCTGCTGCGCCTGAACGAAGGCAAGATGGTGCTCGACATGTTCGAGGGCCGCCTGCATGCGAAGGTCGTGCACGTCGACGCGTCCGATCAGTTCCTCGGCCACCTGGCCGGCGTGACCGATCCGGAAGCGAAGCGCAAGATCATCGGCCGCGAGTTCGTCGAGGTGTTCCAGGCCGAGGCGAAGAAGCTGTCGAAGGCGAAGTGGCTCGCGCAGGGCACGATCTATCCGGACGTGGTCGAATCGGGCGGCACGAAGACGAAGAAGGCGACGACGATCAAGAGCCACCACAACGTCGGCGGCCTGCCGGAAACGCTTGGCCTGAAGCTGCTCGAGCCGCTGCGCGACCTGTTCAAGGACGAAGTGCGCGAGCTGGGCGTCGCGCTCGGCCTGCCGCCGGAGATGGTGTACCGCCATCCGTTCCCGGGTCCGGGCCTCGGCGTGCGGATCCTCGGCGAAGTGAAGCGTGAATACGCGGACCTGCTGCGCCGCGCGGACGCGATCTTCATCGAGGAACTGCGCAACACGACCGCGACCGCGCACGATGCGGCTGCCGGCCTGTGCGGCGAAGCCGATGTCGGCAAGAGCTGGTACGACCTGACGAGCCAGGCGTTCGCGGTGTTCCTGCCGGTGAAGTCGGTCGGCGTGATGGGCGACGGCCGCACGTACGACTACGTGACGTCGCTGCGCGCAGTGCAGACGACCGATTTCATGACCGCACACTGGGCGCACCTGCCGTACGCGCTGCTCGGCCGCGCGTCGAACCGGATCATCAACGAGGTGCGCGGGATCAACCGGGTTGTGTACGACATCTCGGGCAAGCCGCCGGCGACGATCGAGTGGGAGTAAGCATTCCTGCTGAATCGGCGCTTGCTTCCGCTCGCGTCGTCGCGCATTGGTTGATGTCGCGATAGTTCGAAAGCGGATTGCTGGTTCGATTCGTCTGCTGTCCGGACGCAGATTCGGACAAGAAACGGCTTGGCGGTTGCCAAGCCGTTTTGCATTGACGCGTTGGTTGAGTCAGGAGACGTCGTGTCTCCGTTCCTTGGGCCTCATGCGTGCGTTCGCACGAGCGAACGCAAGTACACGGGCACCTTCGCCTTGCTCGTTGTCTGGACGCGTGTCATGAGCGCGTGATCGATGCGATCCAGTCCATAAGTCCGCGCAATGTCGTGCTGCAGCCGGCACCACAGATGACCGGCCATCTCGGCGTCGACCATCGCCCGGTGAGCGCGGCCCGACTTCGGCAACTGCAGCGTGTCGGCCAGGCTCGACAGGCGGTGACTCCGGGCGTCCGGGTAGATACGTCTTGCCACGAGCATCGTGCAAGCAAAGGAATGCTCGGCCGACATGTCGAGAAGCCCGAGCTCTGCTTGCCAAAACCGTTTATCGAAACTGGCGTTATGTGCCACGACGGCATGCTTGCCAATGAACGCTGCGGCTTCTTTCATGACTTTCGACGCCGGGGGAGCCGATGCAATCATGTCGTTCGTGATGCCGGTCAGCGCGACGACATCGGACGGTATGCGTCTGCCCGCATTCATCAAGCTCTGGAAACGGTCGACGACTTGTCCGTCGCGTAGAAGGATGACGGCGATTTCGGTGGCACGGTCGCCCAGATTCGGCGAAAGCCCGGTCGTTTCGAAGTCCAGTACCGCAACGGTTTGCATTGTTGAATCCTATTACTTCATGCGGTGGCGCGTTAGTTTGGCCGAGAGGTTAGCATCTTCGGGCCTGTGCAAGACGCGTTCAGCGCGAGAAGCGATCGTCCTCGCCATGTCACCGCTTGAGATCCTATGCCATGCCGTTGCTGTCAACGTTCCACCCAAAGACTGCGGCGCGATGCCGACCGGTTCAACGGTTTCATGCACCGCGCCTTTGCGATCGTCGAACGCGTGCTGTCGATGCGTCGCGCGTTACGCGAGCCGCGGCTGCGTGTCGCGTGCGTGGAGCGGATGCGGCATTGGCTGGTCGCGTTCGCGTGCCGATACACGTACGACATGAAAGTCGGCTCGATATCACGGAGGCCGGGGTTACACGCATTCCGGTGAGGACGACGGGTGTACCGCGCGATAACGAAGGTGAATCAGCGGATAAGGCCGGCCTTGTCCGTCCAGCGCCGATCGCCCGCAACGCTCGAATCCGAGCCGTTCATAGAACCCCGCTGCCGCTTCGTTTTGCTCGTTGACGTCGGTCGACAGGTCGGGATGGCGCCTGAGTGCTGCTTCGACAAGCAGCCGCCCGACACCCGCGCCGTGGTGAGCGGGATCGACGAACAGCGCTTCCATGTGACTGCCGTCGAGCAGCATGAACCCGATCGCGCGCTCGTCATCATCGACAGCGAGATCGAGCGGCGCGCCGGGCAGAAACGCCACGACTTCGGATTCGATTGCGCGACGGTCGTCGTCGCTCAGGAAGTGGTGCGTTGCATCGACTGCGCTGCGCCAGATATCCAGCACGCGTGTGCCGTCGGCCTCGGTGGACTTGCGAATTCGGATCATGGTTTGACGTGTTGTGGTTCGGAGATCGGCGGTTAGCCGAGACGGTCATGGCCCCGATCGGGCCGCCCGCACCGGATCCGGGAACGACGGTGATGTTTCAAGTAGTTGATGGACGCTGCGCATCGCCAAGGGCTGCGGCCCGTTCGATCGCGCGTCGCGCGACGTCGCGGACACCCGCACTCATCGGCAAGTCGTCGCGATCGAGTTCGTCGAGGCCGAACCAGCGCGCATCGAGCGCATCGTCGACGGCGGCGGGTGTGCCGCGCAACCATCTGCACAGCACCGCGACCATGATGAAATGCTGGCGCACGCCGCCGTCAGCATCGTAATCGAAGGCATCCAGCGCGGTAAAGGCGTCCAGCGCTTCGACGTCGACGGTTGTCTCTTCGGCGGTATCGCGGCGTTCTTGGGTACACGCCGGCGGCGCGCGTCGGGGTGCCGTGTGCCCGATGCAACGGTGGCCCGTCGATGGTCAGCCTGCTGGATCGCCGGATGTACGCACGCAATGCGCCGCGATGTCCGCATCCGTCTCGCGCTTGCCGAGTGCCATCAGATACGGCCACGGGTAGATGCCGCGCGCATGACCGTCGGCGAACAGCGGGCGGATGCCGTAACCGGCCGGTTCCACGCCGTCCAGCGTCAAGTCCGGCTTCGCGTCGACAACGTGTCCGTCGAGCCGGATCTTTCGGCATGCGGCGCATGGGCAGGCGCTGCGCAATCGTGCGTAGCCGATGCGCTGCATGTCGCCGCCTGGCCAGCGCAGCGTCAATGCACGGGCCGCATGATCGAGCGCGATCTCGGTCGGCGGCGTCATTACCTTTCCCCGAGTTGCTCGATCTGTCCGATCGCGATCCGCACCGCTTTGCGCACCTCGGGGTCGCGATCCTCCAGTGCGTCGTGCAGCGCGGGCAGCGTCGCGGGGGCGCGCAATTCGCCGAGCGCAAGCGCGGCTTCCTTGCGCAGATTGCTGATCGCATGCGATAGCAGCGCAACGACGGCCGGCGCCGAGGCAGCATCGCGCAGCTGCCCGAGCGCACGCACGGCACGCAAGCGCACTTGCCAATAATCGTCGTCGAGCGCGGCAACGAGCGGTGCGCGACCGTCCACAACGCGCAGCTTGCCGAGTGTTGCGGCCGCTTCCTCGCGGACCTGCCATGCAGCGTCGCGCAGTGCCGCGAGCAATGCGGTGACGACGGCCGTGTCGCCGGGTGTCGCGAACCCGATCGCACCGACCGCAGCGCGCCGCACGTCGGCATCGGCGTCGGCCGTCGCGATGCGTGCGAGCGGCGGCAGTGCGCGCGAATCCTTGAGCCAGCCGAGCACGGCGACCGCCTCGGCGCGCACGAAAGTGGCGTCGGCGTCGAGCGCGCGCAACGCAGGCGCGAACGAATCGGGATCGCGCAACTCGCGCAGTCCGCGCAGCACGGCGCTGCGCACGAACGGCTCGGGCCGGTCGGCCCAGCCGCACAGCACGGCACCCGATGCCGCGTCCTTAAGTTCGGACAGGCTCTGCGCAGCGGTGGCGCGTACACCGTCGTCCGGATCGAGCAACGCGCGGCACAGCGCGTCGACGACGTCGGGCTGTTCCCATTCGCCGAGGACGCGGGCCGCCTCGCTGCGCACGTCGGCCGACGGGTCGTCGCGCAGCGCCGCGACGAACGCGGGTACGAGAGCGAATTCCTCGAGATCTGCGAGCTTGAGCAGCGCGATGCGGCGCACGGATGCGTCGGGCGCAGCGAGGCGGGCGACGAGCGCGACACGATCCGGATCGTGCGTGCCGGGCAGCAAGGAGGTGGAAGAGAAAGCGGTCATGGGAAAAAGGTCGGTTCGATGAAAGGGCGGCTGCTCACGGAGCGCGGTGCATGGGCGACGCGAACCTGGCGAACGCCGGCCCGGCCGTCACGTCGTCGATGCACGGCCCGCGCGGGCGGCACGACGACGATCGGCCGCGCGCCCGGTCAGCGCAGCAGGTAAGGGATGTCGACCTTGACCGCGCCGGTCGGGCAATCGCGCTCGCAGGGCATGCAGTACCAGCATTCGTCGAACTGCATGTAGGCCTTGCCCTTGGTCACGTCGATCGCGAGCAGGTCGAGCGGGCACACGTCGACGCAGACGGTGCAGCCCTTGTCGGCGATGCACAGTGCGTCGTCGATCGTGACGGGCGCGCTGCTGCGCTGGAAGATGTCGTGCGGGGTATGGGGCACGGTAAGGCTCCTCAAAGTGCGGCCGCGAGCGCGGCGGGTTCGCGGATGCGCAGATGCGCGTAGGCGCCGCGTTCGTCGTCGGCCAGCGGCACGATGTACGGTTCGACCGGCCGTTTCTCGCTGTGCATCGCGCCGTCGGCGTCTTTGCGCAGCCACGTATGGCAGAACCATTCGGCGTCGTTGCGGTGCGGATAGTCGACGCGATGGTGGTACAGCCCCCAGCGGCTCTCGGTGCGGAACAGCGACGCGCGCGCGGCCATTTCCGCGCAGTCGCGGATCGCCCGTACTTCGGCCGCGCGCATCAGTTCGTGAGGATGGCTCGCCTTTATATCTTCGATATCCTGGGTAATTTCGTCAAAACGTTGCAGCCCGATTTCCATCTTGCGCGTCACCTTCGGCGGTTGCAGGTAATCGTTCACCATGCGGCGCAGCTTGTATTCGACCTGAGCGGGCGCCAGGCCACGCTCGCGGAACAGCGGGGCGAGCACGCGGGCGCGCTCGGCATCGACCTGTTCATCGTCCACCGGTGCATGGTCGCGGCCGGCGACGTAGTCGGCCGCGTTCTGCCCGGCGAACCAGCCGTACGTGAAAGCGCCGAGCATGTAGTTGTGCGGGACGGCGGCCATGTCGCCGGCGGCGTAGAGCCCGGGCACGGTCGTCTCCGCGCGTGCGTTCACGTAGACGCCCGACGCACTGTGGCCGCTGCAGAAGCCGATCTCGGAGATGTGCATCTCGACCATCTGGCTGCGGTAGTCGGTCCCGCGCCCCGCATGGAAGCGGCCGCGGCTCGGCCGCTCGTTCGTATGCAGGATCTGCTCGATGGTCCGGATCGTTTCTTCCGCGAGATGGTCGAGCTTCAGGAACACGGGGCCGTTGCCGCTTTGCAGTTCCTGGTAGAACTCCCACATCATCTGGCCGCTCCAGTAGTCGCACTCGATGAAGCGCTCGCCCCGGCCGTTCGCGGTGAAGCCGCCGAGCGGGCCTGTCACGTACGCGCACGCAGGACCGTTGTAGTCCTTGATCAGCGGATTGATCTGGAAGCATTCGAGATTCGCGAGTGCGGCGCCCGCGTGATAGGCCATCGCGTAGCCGTCACCCGCGTTGGTCGGGTTCTCGTACGTGCCCATCAGGTAGCCCGACGCCGGCAGCCCGAGGCGGCCGGCCGCGCCGCAGCAGAGAATCACGGCCTTCGCGCGGATCACGTGAAACTCGGCGGTGCGGCAGTCGAAGCCGAGCACGCCGCTCGCGCGGCCGTGCGCGTCGGTCAGCACGCGCGTCGCGACGATCCGGTTCGTGATCGCGATGCGTGCGCGCTTCAGTTGCCGGTACAACACCTTCTTGATGTCGTGTCCTTCCGGCATCGGCAGCACGTACGAGCCCATGTGATGGACCTTCTTCACCGCATAGTCGCCGGTGCCGTCCTTCTCGAACTTCACGCCCCAGCGGTCGAGCTGCTCGATCGTCGCGAAGCTGTGCGTCGCATACGCGTGCACGGCTTCCTGGTCGACGATGCCGTCGTTGGCGATCGTGATCTCGCGTGTGTACTGCTCGGGCGTCGCATGCCCGGGGATCACCGCGTTGTTCAGGCCGTCCATCCCCATCGAGATCGCGCCGCTGCGCTTCACGTTGGCCTTTTCCAGCAGCAGCACGCGCAGGGACGGGTCGCGCTCCTTCGCCTTGATCGCCGCCATCGGGCCGGCCGTGCCGCCGCCGACCACGACGACGTCGTATTCGTGCACATGGGTATTCATCGCGGGTTCCTTGCAGGTTTGCGCGCCTTCTGCCGGTCGATGCGCAACCGGTACTGGAAGGCGTCGCCGCGGAAGTAGAGGTATTCGTAGTCGATCGGCGCGCCCGACGCGTCGTGCGTGAGGCGCTCGATGCGCAGCACGGGGCTGCTTTCCTCGACGCGCAGCGCGTCGACGATCTCGTCGTCGGCGAGGATCGCGTCGATCGACACGTCGGCATGACCGAGCGGGATGCCGCAGTCGTTTTCCAGGATCAGGAAGATGTCTCGGGCCGCGAGATCGGCGCCCGCAAGGCGCTTGCCTAGCGCTTCGGGCACCCAGGTCTGTTCGAGCGACACGGGCTCGCGGTTCAGCAGCCGCACGCGGTGGATCTCGACGAGCGGCGCGCCTTCCGGCACGTGCAGCTTCGTCGCGAGATGGCGATCGGCCTTCACGGTGCGAAAGCTGCGCAACTGGTTGACGATCTCGTAGCCCATCGACGACATCGCCTCGGCGAAGCCCTGCAGCGACGTCACGTTCTGGAACGCCTTCGGCTTCGACACGAACGTGCCCTTGCCGTGCAGCTTGAACAGCAGGCCTTCCTTTTGCAGGTCGCCGAGCGCCTGGCGCACCGTGATGCGACTGACGTCGAACATCGCGCAGAGTTCGTGCTCGGACGGCATCCGGCTGTGCGGCGCATAGGTGCCGTCGAGAATGCGCGTGCGCAGCGTGTCCTTGATCTGCACGTAGAGCGGGGCCGCCGACAGCGGCACGACGTTGGGTGGGGTCATCGGTCAACTTGTTATGACAAGATGGTCCGAGTGTAGCCAGCGCGATCGCGCGTCCGAACCAACCATTTCTGATTTCGATTTTCCGAATCCGGAAAAGCGGGGCGGCAGGCGGCGGGCCGGAGGGGCGATCCGGTGTCCGGTCTCCGACCGATCCACCCGTCGCCAGCCGAGCGGATTGACCGACAATCGAAAAATTCGCCGGCGTGTGCGCCGTACATGTCGATTTCCCGATGCGTCGCTCGTCGTATCCATGTCGACCGGGCTCGCGACAGCGTCGATGCGACAGCCGGGCAGGCCGCCGCGCGGTTCCCGAGGATTGCCGAAACGAACGAGGAGACGCCAAATGCCGGATTCCCGATACCGCTGGGTGATCGTCGCCGCGGGCGGCCTGATGGGCTGCATCGCGATCGGCGCGATGTTTTCGCTGCCGGTGTTCCTGCGCGCGATTGCGCGCGACACGGGCTGGTCGATGACCGGCATTTCCGGCGCGATGACGCTCGGCTTCATCGCAATGGCCTTTGCGAGCATGGGGTGGGGCAGCCTGTCGGACCGGATTGGCACGCGCGCGGTCGTCGTGACGGGCGCCGTGCTGCTGTCGGCGAGCCTCGCGCTGGCGAGCCGCGCGCCGTCGCTGCTCGCGTTCCAGCTGACCTTCGGCCTTGCCGTCGGCAGCGCGACGGCCGCGGTGTTCGCGCCGATGATGGCGTGCGTGACGGGCTGGTTCGACACGCACCGGAGCCTGGCGGTGTCGCTCGTGTCGGCCGGCATGGGGATGGCGCCGATGACGATGTCGCCGCTGGCCGCGTGGCTCGTGTCGACGCACGACTGGCGCACGTCGATGCTGCTCGTCGCCGCGCTGGCGGCCGTCGTGATGATCCCCGTGTCGCTGCTGGTGCGCCGGGCACCCGCGCTCGACCGTGCGCACGCGGCGCCTGCGCCTGCCGGCGCGCCCGCGGCGATGTCGGTTGCGGACGCGCTGCGCTCGCCGCAGTTCATGGTGCTGCTGCTGACCAATTTCTTCTGCTGTGCGACGCACTCGGGCCCGATTTTCCATACGGTCAGCTACGCGGTGACGTGCGGGATCCCGCTGATCGTCGCGGTGTCGATCTACAGCGTCGAAGGGCTCGCGGGCATGGGCGGCCGGATCGTATTCGGGCTCCTCGGCGATCATGTCGGCGCGAAGCGCATGCTGGTGGCCGGGCTGCTCGCGCAGGCGCTGGGCGCGCTCGGCTACTACTTCGTGCGCACGCTGGACGGGTTCTACGCGGTCGCGACGCTGTTCGGCTTTATCTATGCGGGCGTGATGCCGTTGTATTCGGTGCTCGCGCGCGAGAACTTCCCGCTGCGGATGATGGGCACCGTGATCGGCGGCTGCGCGATGGCCGGCAGCCTTGGCATGGCCGCGGGGCCTGTTGCCGG
Organism: Burkholderia sp. BKH01; assembly: GCF_025685725.1. Classification (NCBI taxonomy): domain Bacteria; kingdom Pseudomonadati; phylum Pseudomonadota; class Betaproteobacteria; order Burkholderiales; family Burkholderiaceae; genus Burkholderia; species Burkholderia sp. BKH01. The sequence goes on from NZ_JAOTQT010000017.1 coordinate 82,774, forward strand.
CGGCCTGATCGTCGATACGTTCGGCGGTTACGGCTGGCTGTACCTCGGTTCGTTCGCGATCGGTCTCGGTGCGTTCCTGATTGCGATGATGTTCCGCCCGTTTGCGAAAGCGCGGCCGGAAACGGTGGCCGCGTGACCCGGCAACGGAAGTGGGGCGACGTCCGTTTTGCCGGATTGGCGACGCCCGGAACGCATCGACGCAGATAAAAAACAGGGCCCGACACCGCCTGCATTTGCCGGTGTCCGGACGGCGCTTCGCTCGCTGCGGCGCAGCAGGCCGGCAACTGGCGCCGATTGGCGCGCATGCGTCACGATTCGGCCCCTAAAAGCACAATATCGAGCATGTATTCGAAGGTCCTGTCATACCCGCGTCACCCTGCTAGAATTCGGCCTGCCGCATTGTTCCCACTGACTGATGAGATTGCTTGACGCCCTGGTCGAACAACGTATTGCCGCCGCCGCCGCGCGGGGCGAGTTCGACGATTTGCCGGGTACCGGCGCGCCGCAGGCGCTGGATGACGACCTGCTCGTGCCCGAGGAGGTGCGGGTGGCCAACCGTATCCTGAAGAACGCGGGCTTCGTGCCGCCGGCCGTCGAGCAATTGCGCGCGCTGCGCAACCTGCATGACGAGGTGCAGGCGGTCAGCGACCGCGCCGCGCGCTGCCGGCTGCAGGCGAAGATCCTGGCGCTCGACATGGCGCTCGAATCGCTGCGCGGCGGCCCGATGGTGATGCCGCGCGACTACTGCCGTCGCATCGCGGAACGCCTGTGCGAGCGCGGGCTCGACGACGCGCCCGCCGAAGCGGGGCCGATGTGACGTCCGACACGCTGCACGACGCAGCCCGATCGGCGGCCGACGCGGCCGCTGAACCCGCCACCCAACCTGCTGTTCCCGAAGCTGCGCCCGTGTCGGCGCGCGACCTGCATTTCATGCGGCTCGCGCAGGCCGCCGCGGAAGAGGCGCGCGCGGCCGGTGAAGTGCCGGTCGGCGCGGTGCTCGTGCGCGGCGACGAAGTGATCGCACGCGGCTTCAACCATCCGATCGGCGGGCACGACCCGTCGGCCCATGCGGAAATGGCGGCGCTGCGCATGGCCGCGCAACATTTGCAGAATTACCGGATGCCCGGCTGCGAGCTGTACGTGACGCTCGAGCCTTGCCTGATGTGCGCGGGTGCGATCATGCACGCGCGCATCGCGCGGGTCGTCTACGGCGCCGCCGATCCGAAGACGGGTGCATGCGGCAGCGTGATCGACGCGTTCGCGAATCCGCAGCTCAACCACCATACCGAAGTGACCGGCGGCGTGCTCGCCGACGAGTGCGGCGCCGCGCTGAAGTCGTTCTTCGCCGAGCGCCGCCGCGCGCTGCGCGAAGCGCGGCAGGCCCGCGACGCCGAAACCGGCGCGTCATAGTCGTGCCGGCCGCGCCTGTCGCTGCGGGCGCGCACGGTTCCCTGAACCGAAGACGGTTCGGACCCTCTAAACAGGTTTGACGACCCGACACCTTTCGCCATGTCCTTCCAGCCCGCCGCGTCCTACACCATCCGCCTGCTGGCGCCGTCCGGTTATCCGCACGATCCCGACGCGATCAATCGCGCGCTCGAACGCCTCAGCATTGCGCAGCAGCGCATCGAGAACATCGAGGCGACGCAGCGGCGCTTCCAGCGTTTCGGCGGCACCGACGGCGAGCGGGCAGGCGACCTGAACCGTCTCGCCGATCCCGAGCGGCCGCTGCCGGACATCGCGCTCGCGGTGCGCGGCGGCTATGGTGCCGCGCGGATCCTGCACGGGCTCGACTATCGCGGGCTCGAGCGCAGGCTGCGCGACCGGCCGGTCGCGCTCGTCGGCCACAGCGATTTCACGGCGATCCAGCTCGCGCTGTACGCGAAGGCGCGCATCAAGACGTTCGGCGGCCCGATGCTGTCCGCCGACTTCGGCGCTGAAACGCCGAGCGACTTCACGATGCAGCACTTCTGGCAGACGCTGACGCAGCCGAGCACGACGATCATCGCCGAAGCACCGCAGGTGCAGACCGTGAACGTGACGGGCACGCTGTGGGGCGGCAACCTCGCGATCCTCACGTCGCTCATCGGCACGCCTTACATGCCCGACATCGAGGGCGGCATCCTGTTCATCGAGGATGTCAACGAACAGCCGTTCCGGATCGAGCGGATGATCTATCAACTGCATCTGTCGGGGCTGCTCGCGCGCCAGCAGGCGCTCGTGCTCGGCCAGTTCACCGGCGCGCGGCCGTTCGAATACGACAACGGCTACGACATGCAGGCGATGATCGACCAGATGCGCGAGACGGTCGGCATTCCGATCGTCACGGGGCTGCAGTTCGGCCACGTGCCCGACCTGCTGACGCTGCCGTTCGGCGCGCAGGCGCAGCTGGTCGCGAATGCGCACGGTTTCCGGCTCACGTTGTCGGACTATCCGCATCTCGGCTGATGCGGGCGCGGTCGATCGAAAGGCGGGGTTCCCGCCTTTTTCTTTATGTAAATGTGCAACTAACGGTCGGAAATTTCGGCTGACGCCGACAGAATCGCCACCGGGTTTTGCACCAGTTTTGTCAACAAAATGACCGGGAGGGTATACGACAAGAACGGCCTCTGTCGTGGCGTTCAGGCTTGATATGCATGGATTTCGCGCATCATGCACCGATTGGGGTCGCGTCCGTGCACGGCGATTGTGCGAAATTCCGGAAAAGAATTGTTGACAATCTTTATGTCCATTCTAGGATGAGGACCATCACGCGATGCAGACCATGAACGAGCCCGATTCCCATCTGTCCGGCACAGCCGGTCCCGAAGCGATCGCCGAGCGGATTCGCACGGCGATCCTCGAGCATCGGCTCGCGCCCGGCGCGAAGCTGACGGAGGCGCAGCTCTGCGACGTGTTCGGCGTGAAGCGCGGGACGATCCGCCAGGCGCTCGCGCAGCTCGCGACCGACAGGCTGGTCGACCTCGAGCCGAACCGCGGCGCGTTCGTCGCGAGCCCGACGCTGCAGGACGTGCACGAAGTGTTCGAGATGCGCCGGATCATCGAGCTCGCCGTGGTCGAGCGGCTCGCGACCGGGCCCGGCGCGAAGCGGCTGAAGGGCGTTGCCGCGCTGATCGACAAGGAACGCAAGGCGTTCGAGCGGCACGACTTCGCGGCATGGATCCGGCTGTCGGGCGAATTCCATACGGCGCTCGCCGCGCTGATGGGCAATGCGACGCTCAGCGAGTGCCTCGAAGGGCTTGTCGCACGCTCGACGCTGATGTCGGCGCTGTATGAATCGCACGGACGCAGTCCGTGTTCGTGCGACGACCACGACGAAATCCTCGCCTCACTGGAGGCGGGGGACCCGAAGCGGGCGGTGACGCTGATGGCGCACCACCTGCAGCATGTCGAACTGAAGATGCTGGACCGGCCCGCGCAAGGGCAGGTCGATTTGCGCGAAGTGTTCGGCGGCGCCTGAGCGGCGACGCGAATCCGGCCGCGCGCCACAGAACGAGAGCAATGCAGGCCTGCGGTGTTCGCCGCGGGCCGCTGGTCCGACTCCGGGCGACGATCCGGAGCGATATCGATGACAGTGGAGCGGCCGGCCGGCCGCGTCAAGGAGAAGTCATGGCTCAGTTCAGTGTGGCGCACGACAGCGCCTATCCGGCGGAAGAAGGCGGCGAGGGCGGCGATCCGACGCTGCCGGGCGGTTACAGTGAACGTCTGTACAACGAAGATTTGGCACCCCTGAAGAATCAGACATGGGGCTCGTACAACATCTTCGCATTCTGGATGTCGGACGTGCACAGCGTCGGCGGCTACGTGTTCGCGGGCAGCCTGTTCGCGCTCGGGCTGACGAGCTGGCAGGTGCTGATCGCGCTGATCGTCGGGATCGGCATCGTGAACCTGCTGTGCAACCTGATCGCACGGCCGAGCCAGCAGATCGGCGTGCCGTATCCGGTCGCGTGCCGCGCGACGTTCGGCGTGCTCGGCGCGAACGTGCCGGCCGTGATCCGCGGGCTGATCGCGATCGCGTGGTACGGTATCCAGACCTATCTCGCGTCGAGCGCGCTGGTGATCGTCGTGCTGAAGTTCTTCCCGCAATGGCTGCCGTACGCGGACGTGCATCGCTACGGCTTCCTCGGGCTGTCCGCGGTCGGCTGGGCCGGGTTCATGCTGCTGTGGGTGCTGCAGGCGTTCGTGTTCTGGAACGGGATGGAGACGATCAAGAAGTTCATCGACTTCGCGGGCCCGGCCGTCTATGTCGTGATGTTCATCCTCGCCGGCTACATGGTATGGCGCGCGGGCTGGCGCAACATCGGCATCAACCTCGGCGGCGTCAAGTATCACGGCGCGGAAGTGATCCCCGTAATGATCACGGCCGTGTCGCTGGTCGTGTCGTACTTCTCCGGGCCGATGCTGAACTTCGGCGATTTCTCGCGCTACTGCCGCTCGTTCGGCGAAGTGAAACGCGGCAATTTCTGGGGGCTGCCCGTCAACTTCCTCGCGTTCTCGCTCGTCACGGTGATCACGACGGCCGCGACGCTGCCGGTGTTCGGCGAACTCATCACCGATCCCGTCGAGACGGTCGGCCGCATCGACCATCCGACCGCGGTGATCCTCGGCGCGCTGACGTTCACGATCGCGACGATCGGCATCAACATCGTCGCGAACTTCGTGTCGCCCGCGTTCGACTTCTCGAACGTCGCGCCGCGGCTGATCAGCTGGCGCGCGGGCGGGATGCTCGCGGCCGTCGCGTCGATCTTCATCACGCCGTGGAACCTGTTCAACAACCCGGCCGTGATCCATTACACGCTCGACGTGCTCGGCGCGTTCATCGGCCCGCTGTACGGCGTGCTGATCGCCGACTTCTATCTCGTCAAGCGCGGCCGGCTCGTGCGCGACGACCTGTACACGATGTCGGAGAGCGGCACCTACTGGTACACGGGCGGCGTGAACCGCCGCGCGCTCGCCGCGCTGCTGCCGGCCGCGGTGATCGCGGTCGCCTGCGTGATGGTGCCGGGCTGGCAGGGCGTCGCGAACTTCTCGTGGTTCATCGGCGCGGGGCTCGGCTTCGTGTTCTACCGGCTGCTCGTGAGCGCGAAGGCTTGAGGAGCATGCGATGAAGATCCGGCTGATCAATCCGAATACGACGCAGCGGATGACCGATGCGATGGGCGGCTGCGCGCGCGACGTCGCGGCCGCGGGCACGGAGATCGTCGCGGTGAGCCCGTCGATGGGGCCGCCGTCGATCGAAGGGTATTACGACGAGGCGCTCGCGACGCCCGGGCTGCTCGCCGAGATCGCGCAGGGCGAGCGCGACGGCTGCGACGCGTACGTGATCGCGTGCTTCGGCGATCCGGGCCTCTACGCGGCGCGCGAGCTCGCGCGCGGGCCGGTGATCGGCATCGCCGAGGCCGCGATGCATGCGGCGAGCGTGCTCGCGCCCGGCTTCTCGGTCGTCACGACGCTCGCGCGCACCTGCGGGATGGCGTGGCACCTGGCTGAACGCTACGGGATGAAGCGGTTCTGCCGCAACGTGCGCGCGACCGACGTCGCGGTGCTCGAACTCGACCGGCCGGGCTCGGCCGCGCGACGGATCATCGTCGACGAATGCCGGCGCGCGCTCGACGAGGACGGCGCGGACGCGATCGTGCTCGGCTGCGCGGGGATGGCCGAATTCGCGCACGAGATCGAGCAGCAGATCGGGGCACCGGTGGTCGAGGGCGTCACGGCGGCCGTCAAGTGGGCCGAGGCGCTCGTTTCGCTGCGCCTCGCGACCGCGAAGCGCGGCGACTACGCGCGGCCGCTGCCGAAGCGCTACGACGGCGCATTCGCCCGCTTCAGCCCGCCGGATGGGGATGCGGCGGAGCCCGTCCCGAATTTGCCGCAACCGCACATACACACCGTCTGACACGCACTATCTGCGCCGCTGTATGGGCGCGTCCGGACGTTTTCGCTACACTGGGCCGTCAACGCATCGGCCCGCGCGGCCGGCCTGCGGCATCCGCGCGGTCGATGCGAACCCATTATTTCAGCGAAACCTTCGCCGCACTTCGAACCATGTCACTCGATCCCAACTATCCTCGCGACCTGATCGGCTACGGCCGCCATCCCGTGCAGGCGAACTGGCCGGGGCGCGCCCGCGTCGCCGTGCAATTCGTGCTGAACTACGAGGAGGGCGGCGAGAACTGCGTGCTGCACGGCGATCCGGGCTCCGAGCAGTTCCTGTCGGAAATCGTCGGCGCGGCCGCGTATCCGGATCGCCACATGAGCATGGAGTCGATCTACGAATACGGTTCGCGGGCCGGCGTGTGGCGCATCCTGCGCGAATTCGAGAAGCGCGGGTTGCCGCTGACGGTATTCGGCGTCGGCATGGCGATCGAGCGTCACCCGGAGCTCGCGCGCGCGTTCGTCGAACTCGGCCATGAGATCGCGTGCCACGGCTGGCGCTGGATCCACTACCAGAGCATGACGCCCGAACTCGAGGCCGAGCACATGCGTCTCGGGATGGAAGCGATCGAGCGTGTGACGGGCGAGCGTCCGCTCGGCTGGTATACCGGCCGCGACAGCCCCAATACGCACCGCCTGGTCGCGGAATACGGCGGCTTCCTTTACGACTCCGACAACTACGGCGACGACCTGCCGTTCTGGATGGACGTCGCCGTGTCGGGCGGCGGCACGTCGCCGCAACTGATCGTGCCGTACACGCTCGACACGAACGACATGCGTTTCGCGACGCCGCAGGGCTTCAACACCGGCGATCACTTCTTCGACTATCTGCGCGACGCGTTCGACGTGCTGTACGCAGAGGGCGACGAGGCGCCGAAGATGCTGTCGATCGGCATGCACTGCCGGCTGCTCGGCCGGCCGGGCCGATTCCGCGGGCTGCAGCGGTTCCTCGATCACATCGAGAAGCACGAGCGCGTATGGGTGACGCGCCGTGTCGATATCGCGCGTCACTGGCGTGAACATCATCCGTATCAGCCCAATCATCGAAACGAAGGGAAAGCATGAAGGCGATGCGTTACACGTTGAGTCAACTGAACACGATGGCGCCGAGCGCATTCGTCGCGGCGCTGTCGGGGATTTTCGAGCATTCGCCGTGGGTGGCCGAGGTCGCCGCGGGCGAGCGGCCGTTCGCGAGCATCGACGCGCTGCACAAGACGATGTCGGGCGCGGTGGAAACGGGCGGAGAACTGCGCCAGCTCGCGCTGATCAACGCTCACCCGGAGCTGGCCGGCAAGGCCGCCGTGCGCGGCGAGCTGACGGCGGAGTCGACGCGCGAGCAGAGCGGCGCGGGCCTCGACCAGTGCACGCAGGAAGAATTCGACAAGCTGCTGACGCTGAACCGCACGTATCGCGAGAAGTTCGGCTTCCCGTTCATCCTCGCGGTGCGCGGCTACGACCGGCACGGCATCATCGCGAACTTCGAGTCGCGCGTGAATCACTCGCGCGCCGAGGAACTGCGCGCGAGCCTCGACCAGATCTACCGGATCGCGCGCTTCCGCCTCGACGACCTGATCGACGCCTGACACCGCGATACGGCCTGCTGCGTCGCGGCGGCCGGATCGCATCACTGAAACAAGGAAATATCATGGCTGTTCCGCTTCTCGATCCCAACGCACCCGAATTCACGCGGCGCTACGTGAATCTTGCCGACCCGCGTCTCGGTGCGCAGGCGCTCGAAGCCAGCGACGATTTCTTCGCGCCGAAGGACCGGATGCTGAACCCCGAGCCGGCCGTGTTCATTCCCGGCAAGTACGACGACCACGGCAAGTGGATGGACGGCTGGGAGACGCGCCGCAAGCGCACGACGGGCTACGACTGGTGCATCGTCAAGCTCGCGCGTCCTGGCGTGATCAAGGGCTTCGACATCGACACGAGCCACTTCACCGGCAACTTTCCGCCGGCCGCGTCGATCGAGGCCGGCTTCGTGGCCGACGGCGCGCCGACGCATGCGACCGAGTGGGTCGAGATCGTGCCGTCGACGACGCTGCAGGGCAACAGCCATCATTACGTCGAAGCGAGCGACGCACGTGCATTCACGCACCTGCGCGTGAACATCTATCCGGACGGCGGCATTGCGCGCCTGCGCGTGTACGGCCAGCCGCAGCTCGACTGGGCCGGTGCGAGCGCGACCGAGCAGTTCGATCTCGCGGCGATGGAGAACGGCGGTTATGTCGTGGCCGCGAACAACCAGCATTTCGGCGTCGCGTCGAACCTGCTGCTGCCGGGCCGCGGCGTGAACATGGGCGACGGCTGGGAAACCCGTCGCCGCCGCGAACCGGGCAACGACTGGGCGATCATCGCGCTCGCGCAGCCGGGCGTGATCCGCAAGATCGAAGTCGATACCGCGTTCTTCAAGGGCAACTACCCGGATCGCTGCTCGATCCAGGCCGCTTATGTGTCGGGCGGCACCGACAGCTCGCTGATCACGCAGTCGATGTTCTGGCCGGTTCTGCTCGGCGAACAGAAGCTGCAGATGGACAAGCAGCACTACTTCGAAGCCGACATCGCGTCGCTCGGCCCCGTCACGCACGTGCGACTGAACATCATTCCGGACGGCGGTGTGTCGCGCCTGCGTCTGTGGGGAACGCTCGACAAATGAAGACGCTTGTTATCGAACCGCTGACCAAGGAAGCGTTCGCGTCGTTCGGCGACGTGATCGAAACGGAAGGCGCGAAGCAGATCCCGATCAACCTCGGCACGACGATCCGCTTTCACGATCTCGCGAACGTCGACGTGACCGACGAAGAGGGCCGCACGCTCGTCAACCTGTTCCGCGGCCAGCCGCGCGCGCTGCCGTTCGAAGTGAAGATGCTCGAGCGGCACCCGCTCGGCAGCCAGGCGTTCGTGCCGCTGAACGACCAGCCGTATCTCGTCGTCGTGGCGCCCGCGGGCGATCTCGATCCGGCGAAGATCCGCGCGTTCGTGACGAGCGGCTGGCAGGGCGTCAACTATGCGAAGGGCGTGTGGCATCACCCGCTGATCGCGCTCGGCGGCGTCAGCGACTTCATCGTCGTGGATCGGGGCGGTGATGGCCTGAACCTCAACGAGCAGGATCTGCAGGAATCGCTGTGGCTCACCGACGAGGCGCTAACCGCGCTGACCGCCTGAGTCGCTGGCGTTTCCGCGCCAGCTCGTCGAAACCCGCGCATGTTGCGCGGGTTTTTTTATGTGTCGCGCGTTTTCGCGCGATTCAGGTTGCCACGGCCTTGCCCGTGTTGCGCGAACCGTTGCCGCCGCGACGCCGGTTCGCGACCGGCGCATGCTGCGCCATCAGGTCGGCGATCCAGTCGACGAAGACGCGCAGCTTCGCGCTGACGTGCCGGTTCGGCGGAAACGCGACGTACATCGGCATCGGTTCGAGCTGCCACGCGTCGAACAGCGGCACCAGTTCACCACGCGCGCGATGCGCGGCAGCCATGTAGTCGGGTAGCCACAGAATGCCCAGCCCGGCGAGGCCGGCCTCGAGGTACGCGTTGCCGTCGTCGACGGCGAGCACGTAGCGCCCGCGCACGTCGACGCGCTCGCCGTCGCATTCCATCGCGAACGGCAGCGCCTTGCCGGTACGCGCCCACAGGAAGCCGACGATCCGGTGATGCGTGTCTTCCAGTTCGTTCGGATGCGACGGCGTGCCGGCGCGCGCGAGATAGGCCGGCGACGCGTACACGCCGAGCCGCAGGTCGCCGACGCGACGCGCGACCAGCGAACGGTCGGCCGGTTCGCCGCCGCGCACGACGCAGTCGACGTTCTCGCCGATCACGTCCACCACGCGGTCGCTCACGCCCATGTCGAGCTGGATGTCCGGATAGTGCGCATGGAACGCAGGCAGCGCGGGGATCAGGATCAGGCGCGCGAACGGGCTCGGCACGTCCACGCGCAGCCGCCCGCGGGGCGACGCGGACGCTGCGGACAGGCTCGTTTCGGCATCGTCCATGTCGGCCAGCAGCCGCACCACGCGCTCGTAGTATGCGGCGCCGTCGGCGGTGACGACGACCTTGCGCGTCGTGCGGTTGAACAGCTTCACGCGCAGCCGCGCTTCGAGCTGCTGCACCAGTTGCGTGACGGTGGTGCGGCTCATGTGCAGCGTCTCGGCCGCCTTCGTGAAGCTGCCGGCTTCCACCACGCGGGCGAACGCCTGCATTGCGTCGAATCGATCCATCGGGTCAGGGCTCCGCGTCGGTCGGAAATTGTTTGGTGCGTGCAAACAGTGTTGGACAGGGTTGCCGGTTTATCCGCCGGGCAACGGTCCTTAAAGTGCCTTCATCGTTGATGCAGGGGCGGCTTCGCCCCACTGACTGATGGAGGTGTTGGATGGCAAAGCGTAGCGTAGTTTTCCCGCCCGGTCGCCGGGCGCTGTATGAGCGCAACCGCTATTCGCCGGCGCTGCGCTCGAACGGTTTCCTGTTCGTGTCCGGGCAGGTCGGCAGCCGCGACGACGGTTCGCCCGAGCCGGAGCTGGGCGCGCAGGTCCGCCGCGCGTTCGACAACCTGAACGCGGTGCTGCGTGCGGCCGGCTGCACGTTCGACGATGTCGTCGACGTGACGGTGTTCCTCGTCGACCCCGAAGCGACGTTCGAGCGGATCTGGGAGATTGTCCCCGAGTATTGGGGCGACGCGCCGCACCCGACGCTGACCGCCGTCGGCGTGACCTGGCTGTACGGCTTCCAGTTCGAGATCAAGGCGATCGCGCGGCTGCCGGAGTCCGTCGACGGGTGAGGTGGCCGGCAGCGCACCCGCGTTCCGAGGCTGGCTTGCGGACGAAGTCGCGGCGGTGCGTGCATGGCGCCGTCATCGCGCGTGCTATCGTGCCCGCATCGCCACCGCACGACGTCCTGTTCCGGACGTATTCCTCCGATGAGCCAACCTGAAAACGACCTCGCGATCCTGCTGCGCACGATGCAACCCGAACTGCATCCGGGCGCATTCGCGTTCGTCTCGCTGCCGACCGATGCAGACGTATCGTTATCCGAAACGATTGCAACGTTCCGCGAAGCGGAAGGGCTGACGATAGTGGTCGGCGACGAGATGGCGTCGCGTCGCGGCTGGCCCGTGCTGTTCCGCGCCGCGTGGATCACGCTGACCGTGCATTCCGATCTCGCGGCCGTCGGCCTCACGGCGGCGTTCGCGCGGGCGCTCGGCGCGGCCGGGATCAGTTGCAACGTGATGGCGGCCGCGTATCACGACCACATCTTCGTGCCGTTCGACGACGGTCCGCGCGCACTCGAGGCGCTCGTCGCGCTTCAGCGCGACGCGATGCACGGCTAGCGCGCGGCGCATTCGGGACACGCAAAAAAACGGGCCCGTCATCGGGCCCGCGAACGGAGAGGATTGCGCCGGCAATCGGCGCACGGCGGCTTACTTGACCGCGCCACCCTCGAACCAGGCGGCGAGCTTCGTCCGCTCGTCGTCGGTCATGTGCGTGACGTTGCCGATCGGCATCGCCTTCAGGCGCACGGCCTGTTCGTAGATACGCTGCGCGTTCTTCGACACTTCGTCCGGCGTGTCGAACATCACGCCCGCGGGTGCGCTGCCCATCAGCGTCGGCTTCGCCGAGTGGCACTCGACGCAGCGCTGCTGCAGGATCGGCATGATGTCGTTGATCACGATCTTCGGCGCGTTCGCGGCTTGCGCCTCCGGTGCAACCGGCTTCGGCATCGTCCACACCAGTGCGCCCGACAGCAGCGCGACGCCGCCGATCGGCAGGTACCACAGCTGCTTGCCGCGGTGACGCATCACGAAGAACTGGCGGATCAGCGCGCCGGCCAGCATGATCAGCACGAGCACGACCCAGTTGAACTTGTTCGTGTACGTCATCGCATAGTGGTTCGACAGCATCGCGAACACGACCGGAAGCGTGAAGTACGTGTTGTGCACCGAGCGTTGCTTGCCGCGCTTGCCGTAGATCGGGTTCGGCTCTTCGCCCTTGAGCATCTTGTCGACCATCTTGCGCTGGCCGGGGATGATCACGAAGAACACGTTCGCCGACATGATCGTCGCGAGCATCGCGCCGACGATCAGGTAGGCGGCACGGCCCGAGAAGATGTGGCACGCGAGGTACGCTGCGACGACGACGTAGAGGCCGACGCAAATGCCGAGCACGCGGTCGTTGGTGCCGAGGAGGCGGCACAGCGAGTCGTAGACGATCCAGCCGGCCGCGAGGAAGCCGAGTGCGGATGCGACGGCGACGACCGGGCCCATGTCGAGCACGCTCTTGTCGATCAGGTACGTGTTCGGTGCGAGCAGGTACAGCACGAAGAACAGCGAGAAGCCCGACAGCCAGGTCGTGTACGACGGCCACTTCGACCAGTGCAGGTCATCCGGCATTTCCGGCGGGGCGACCGTGTACTTCTGCATGTTGTAGAAGCCGCCGCCGTGGACGTGCCACAGTTCGCCGAACACACCGCGCTTGCGCTGGTTCGGGTCGGTCGGCGGTTTCAGGCTGTTGTCGAGCGCGACGAAATAGAACGACTCGCCGATCCACGCGATGGCGACGATGACGTGCAGCCATCGCAGCGCGAGGTTCAGCCAGTCGGTGATGAAGCCTTCCATGAAACTCCTCCAGACTCAGATCGTTTGTCTTTGATGTGGGCGCCGATGCGTATGTCAGCTGCCGCGATAGGTGCTGTACGACCACGGCGACACGAGCAGCGGCACGTGGTAGTGCGAGCCGGTGTCGGCGATGCCGAAGCGCAGCACGACGCGGTCGACGAAACGGGGTTCGGGCACCTTCACGCCGAGCGACGCGAAGTAGTCGCCGGCATGGAACACGAGTTCGTATTCGCCGGCGGCGAGCGCGGCGCCTTCGAGCAGGGGTTCGTCGCAGCGGCCGTCGCTATTGGTCAGCACGGTCTTGATCGCGCGGCGCGATTCGCCGTCCAGCGCGTAGAGGTCGACCTTGATTGCGGCGCCGGGACGACCGTGTGCCGTATCGAGTACGTGGGTAGTGAGCTTTCCCATTCGTTGTGTCCTTGTGTGAATGCGAGGTTCGGCGGCGACTCGATCCATTGACTGTGCGGCGGATCGAGGCTCCACGTCACGTGGCTACATACCCGTCGGCGAGGTGAAGCGAGCGCCGTGCAGGCATTGTAAAAACGTTCCCCGTGCAAATACGGGCGCGATATCAAAGATAATGCGCCGCGCATGAACGGCTGTCGACGGCACGCCGACAGGGCTTTCAGCGGGCGTTTCGGGCCTCCGGCGGCAGGGCGGACCGAGCGCGCGCGGCGTACCATATCGGAACCGTGAAGTGCGGTATTCGGGATCGCGCATTGTGCGCCGCGCGTGCTTGGGCGATCCTCCCGCCGTGCGCGTCGGTCTGTGGCCCGCGCGTACCCCGAAGACGGCGAGCATGCCGGGTAACCGGGCCAGGGCGTTCGAACGGACGCAGGCACCGGGGCGTGCCGCGAATCAGCGTTCGAACGGCTGTGTGACCGTCCCCAGGATCGACGCCTGGGGGCAGACCGACGCGGAGAACGCATGAACATCGAGCAGCACGCCGGCGCACGCGCGCCGAACGCATCCCCATCCCGCCCGAAATCCCTGCTGGTCAAGCACGCCGACGTGCTCGTGACCATGGACGACACGCGCCGCGAATTGCGCGACGCGGGGCTCTACATCGAAGACAACCGGATCGTCGCGGTCGGCCCGACCGCCGAGCTGCCCGACACGGCCGACGAAGTGCTCGACCTGCGTGGCCACCTCGTGATCCCGGGGCTCGTGAACACGCACCACCACATGTACCAGAGCCTCACGCGCGCGGTGCCGGCCGCGCAGAACGCCGAGCTGTTCGGCTGGCTCACGAACCTGTACCGAATCTGGGCGCACCTGACGCCCGAGATGATCGAGGTGTCGACGCTCACCGCGATGGCCGAGCTGCTGCAGTCGGGCTGCACGACGTCGAGCGACCACCTGTACATCTATCCGAACGGCAGCCGGCTCGACGACAGCATCGGCGCCGCGCAGCGGATCGGCATGCGCTTTCACGCGAGCCGCGGCGCGATGAGCGTCGGCCAGCGCGACGGCGGGCTGCCGCCCGATTCGGTCGTCGAGCGCGAACCCGACATCCTGCGCGACACGCAGCGCCTGATCGAGACCTATCACGACGAAGGCCGCTACGCGATGCTGCGCGTGGTGGTCGCGCCATGCTCGCCGTTTTCCGTGAGCCGCGACCTGATGCGCGACGCGGCCGTGCTCGCGCGCGAGTACGGCGTGTCGCTGCACACGCACCTGGCGGAGAACGTCAACGACATCGAGTACAGCCGCGAGAAGTTCGGGATGACGCCCGCCGAATATGCGGAAGATCTCGGCTGGGTCGGCCACGACGTATGGCATGCGCACTGCGTGCAGCTCGACGATGCGGGCATCGGCCTGTTCGCGCGCACCGGCACCGGCGTCGCGCACTGTCCGTGCTCGAACATGCGGCTCGCATCGGGTATCGCGCCGGTGAAGAAGATGCGTCTCGCGGGTGTGCCGGTCGGCCTCGGCGTCGACGGCTCCGCGTCGAACGACGGCGCGCAGATGGTCGCTGAAGTGCGGCAGGCGCTGCTGCTGCAGCGGGTCGGTTTCGGGCCCGATGCGATGACCGCGCGCGAAGCGCTCGAGATCGCGACGCTCGGCGGCGCGAAGGTGCTGAACCGCGACGATATCGGCGCGCTGAAGCCCGGCATGGCCGCGGACTTCGCCGCGTTCGACCTGCGTCAACCGCTGTTCGCGGGCGCGCTGCACGATCCGGTCGCGGCGCTGGTGTTCTGCGCGCCGTCGCAGACGGCGTACACGGTGGTGAACGGGAAGGTGGTGGTGCGGGAAGGGCGGCTGGCGACGCTCGATCTGCCGCCGGTCATCGAGCGCCATAACGCGCTCGCGCATGCGCTGGTCGACGCATCGCGCTGAACGAAGCCTGAAGCGATACGGCGGCCGCCTTGCCGGGCGTGCCGCCAGCCGCTAGCCGTCACCGCGCCGCGACGGCGCGGGCGGAGTGTGCCGTTACGCCTCGATCAGCGTGCGGGTGGCTTCGGCGACGAGGCTGCGCAACCAGCGCACTTCGTCGGAGTAGTGGCAGCGCTCGTGCCACAGCTGGTAGTACTGCATCGGCGGGAAGTCGAGCGGCGCCGGCACGACCGACAGAGGCAGGAACTTCGCGTAATGATCGGCGAACAGGCGCGTGGTCGTGAAGATCAGGTCGGACTTCACGAGCACGTACGGCGCGAGGTTGAAGTACGGCAGCGTGACGACCACGTGGCGCTTGAGCCGTTCGCGCGCGAGATGCACGTCGATCGCGCCGCGCTGGCCGACCGAGTACGGCGTCGGCGCGAGATGCGGCGCGTTCAGGTACTGGTCGAGCGTGAGCCCGCCGCGCTTCGCGAACGGGTGCGTGTTGCTCATCAGGCAGACGATCTCGTCGACGAACAGGTTCGACAGGTGCAGTTGCTCGGGCGGTTCGGGCCAGTTGCCGACGACGATGTCGAGCTTGCCGTCTTCCAGCGCGAGTTCGTAGTCGAACGCGGGGCCGAGCGAGTGAAACTCGAGCGTCGCGTTCGGCGCGGCCAGGCGGAAGCGCTCGACGACGGTCGGCACGAACAGCACGTTCAGGTAGTCGGGGCAGCCGATCCGGTAGCAGCGGATCGACGTGGCCGGGTCGAAGTTGTGCTGCTGGAACTTGATGCGCTCGATTTCACGCAGTGCGTTCTGCACGGGCTCGAGCAGACGCAGCCCGTATTCGGTCGGCACCATGCCGGATTTGCCGCGCACCAGCAGCGGATCGCCGGTGATGTCGCGCAGGCGCCGCAGCGCGGCGCTGATCGCCGGTTGCGACTGGTTCAGTTTGACGGCCGCGCGCGTGACGCTGCGCTCCATCAACAAGGTGTGCAAGACGCGCAAGAGGTACGTGTCGATCGCCTCGCGTTGCTGACTCATGATTTCTCCGGGTTATATGTCCAGGCTGATCGAGGGGTACTGTGGGTATATCGTTTTTAATATGAACGAAAGTCAGCGTCAAGAGATGGATACCCGCAGGCACCCGCCGGCCGGGTCCCGACAAGGGGCCCGAACGGGGTTGCAAGCGGGCGCGCGGCGCCGCGCGGAGGCGCGTGTAGTGCGACCCCGGATCGCGGCGCGGCGTGTGATGCAGCGGTTGCGTCAGTCGTCGATGCGCATGCCGACCTTCAGCGTGACCTGCCAGTGAACGACCTGGTCGCCTTCGATGTGGCCGCGCGTTTCGGTCACCTGGAACCAGTGCAGGTTGTGCAGCGTCTTGCCGGCCTTCGAGATCGCGTTGCGGATGGCGTCGTCGCTCGATTGCTGCGACGAACCGGTCAGTTCGATCATCTTGTACACGTGGTCGCTCATGATGCGCTCCCTGGGATATCCGTATGGTTCGCCGGTGCAAGCCGCGGTCCCGAAGCTGCGCCGCGCGTGCCCGGCTTCTTGAGTGATAGGTATGATGGGCGGCAAGTGCAACCCATATCGGAGACGAGGAACATCGTGGAAGTCGGATTTTGCGGACCGGGATTGATGGGCGCGCCGATGATTCGGCATCTGCTGGCGGCCGGGCATCGCGTCAGCGTGTGGAATCGCTCGCGCGACAAGGCCGAGGCGCTCGTGAAGGACGGCGCGCAGGTGGTCGGCACGCCGCGCGAACTGGCGGAACGCGTCGATACCGTGTTCGTGTGCGTGCTCGACGGGCGTGCGGTCGGTGACGTCGCGTTCGGCGAGCACGGGCTGTTTTCCGGCGATGCGGCTGCGCGCCGCCTGCGGCGTATCGTCGATCATTCGAGCATCCCGCCTGCCGCGACGCGCGACTACGCGGCGCGCGCGGCCGCGCTCGGCGCCGGCTGGGTCGATGCGCCCGTGTCGGGCGGCGTGCCGGGTGCGCAGGCCGGCACGCTCGCGGTGATGGCCGGCGGCCGCGCGGCCGATCTCGACGCGGTGCGGCCGCTGATCGGCACGTACGCGTCACGCATCACGCACATGGGCGACGCGGGCGCGGGCCAGACGGCGAAGCTGTGCAACCAGGCGATCGTCACCGCGACGGTGACCGCGATCGCCGAGGCCGTCGGCCTGGCGCAGGCGAGCGGCATCGACGCCGCGCGGCTGGCCGAGGCGCTGGCCGGCGGCTGGGCCGATTCGGTGCTGCTGCAGACGTTCGTGCCGCGCATGACGTCGGGCGGTCACGCGTCGATCGGCGCGCTCAGCACGTTCCAGAAGGACGTCGATGCGATTGCCGACGCGGCGCGCGACACGGGTGCGGTGATGCCCGTGTCGGCCACCGTGCAGCAGGTGCTGCGGCTCGGCGCCGCGCAGGGGCTCGCCAACGCCGATTTCGCCGCGTTCATCGACATCGTGCGGCCCGGCAACGGGCGTCGGCAGCCCGCGTAACGGAAACGCGGGGCGCGTGAATGGCAGATGGGCCGCCCGGAGGCGGCCCATCGAATGGCTGGCGGTTCAGCCGAGGGAGCGAGGTGTCGTGTCGCCGGCGTTCTGGCGACCGAGCCCGCCGCGCAGGCTCGCTTTCGTGCCTGCACCAAACTCGGGCAGGATGCGCGCGCGTGCCCGGCTCGCGAATACCAGGAAGCCGAAGCCGTTCGCTTCGTACCAGTACCCGCCGTTCTCGAGGCCGTCCAGCGGCTGCTCGAGCGCGTTGGCGATCGATTCGATGCAGCGTTTGCGCAGCTCGGCGATGGCCGGATAGGGCGGCTGGGCGCCGCGCACGCTGCACAGGAGCACGTCGAGACCGGGCAGCACATGCGCGTAGAGGACGGGTTCGTCCTGCGCACGGGCGCGGGCAATCTTGGTGTCGAGCTGGGCGAAAGGTTTCGAGTGGCGCAACACCGCAAGGAATGACTCCTGGCCATCCTGCTGCGCACGCCGACGTTTTTTCGGGAAGGACATAAACACTCGCCTCAAAAACAATTGCAAGAAATGCGGCACTTTCATGCGACCCACTCCCGGCTATGTACGCCGCATGTCGATCCTTTATAGCACACGAAAATGCTGCATTCGTGCAGTACGACGATCAATGTCTCCCGTCGACCTGCTCGCCATGATCGACACAGCCAGCGTCTTGGCGCCCGTACTGTCGTTTAGTCTCCATCATAGACCCGCTTTCCCCGCGCGTGCATTCGCGCGTCACAAAAAAGTGAGACAGGCCGCATGCGGCGGTGCACGGCGCGCGCAATAAAAAGGCCCGCACGGGGCGGGCCTGGCGGGCGGCGCGCTCGGCGCTCAGCGCTGCTTGAGCGAATCGCGGATCTCGCGCAACAGCACGGTGTCTTCCGGCGTCGCGGCCGGCGCGGCTTCTTCCGGCTTGCGCAGCTTGTTGATGAATTTCACCATCAGGAAAATGATGAACGCGAGGATGACGAAATTGATCGCCACGGTGATGAACGAGCCGTAGCCGAACGCGGCAACACCGGCGGTCTGCAGGTCCTTGAACGAATCGGGATTACCCTTGAACGTCGGAGGGATGGTGCCGAGCAGAACGAACTTGTTCGAGAAATCCAGGCCGCCTGTCAGCAAGCCGATGACCGGCATGATGAGGTCTTTCACGATCGAGTCGACGATCTTCGAGAAGGCGCCGCCGATGATCACGCCGACGGCGAGATCCATCACGTTGCCCTTGACGGCAAACTCCTTGAATTCCTTGATGATGCTCATGAGCGGCTTTCTCCTTGTTGGTGCTAGAGGAGGCGTGCCGCGACGCGCAGGCTTGTATTGCGTCGAATGAGGGTCGGTGGCACGCCGATGGCCGCATGATAGCGAACGCTCCCCATTGCCGGTAGTCCATCTTGAAATGATTGACAAATCCGCGCGTCGGCGCGGCCGGTCATGCAGGGGAGCGTGGCGTGTGTTGCGGCGCGTCGACGGGAACGTCGACGCGCCGCGCAGGGTCAGGTGTTGTCGTCCGTCCAGCCGTCGTCGTTGCTGCCGAGATCGACGTTGCCACTGCCGCCGTCGCTCCAGTTCGACGCATCGCCGCGGCCGAGGTCGAAGCCCGGGTCGGTTTCCTGCCGGCGGCGCTCGCCGTCGACGATCACGTCGCGTTCGACCACGCGCTCGCGGCCGCCGGACATCGCCTCGCCGAGCAGCACGCCGGTCAGCAGCCCGCCCATCCCGCCGCCGAAACCGCCGCCTTGCTGGATCACGACGGGCGGCTGCTGTTGCGGGTAGGGCTGCTGCGGATACGGCTGGCCCTGCGCGCCCGTCATGCGATCGGCTTCCTGCGCGTACACGGAGCCGCTGCCGTTCGCCGGTGCCGCGGGTTGCGCGGCCGGATCGGGGCGGCCTTCGACGCGTGCCTTCACGCTCGCATGACGCTGCTCGAGTTCGTCGACCTGATACGGCGGCACCGGATTCTTGCTGTTCGCCAGCGCCTCGACGAGCGTGCGCGCGTCGGTCTCGATCGCCTCGAGTTCGCCCATCAGCGCCGCGGCGCCGGGCGCCGTCGACAGCTTCGCGTCGAGTTTCAGCGGACGGATGTCGTTCAGCACGTCGGTCGCACGCTTGAGCTGCGTGCGGCGTTCGTCGTCGGCGCGGCTGTTGTCTGCCGTGCGCGCGCGCCGCAGCGTCCAGCGCAGCACCAGCGCGATCACCGCGACGATCAGCCCGAGGCCGATCCACATGCCGGTCGACGGGCCGTGTTTTTCGGCTGGCGCGACGGCGGGCGCGAGCGACGGCTGCAGCGTGCCGGCCTGCGTGGCGGACGGCGCGTTGCCGCTCACGCGCGCGGCGTCCGCGCGGATGCGCGACTCCGTCTGCGCGAAGCGCGACGCGTCGGTGAAGCGCAGTTGCGGGTCGAGCGACTTCGCACGCTGCAGCTGCGCGAGCGCGTCGGACGCGCGGCCTTCGCGGTCCAGCACCTGTGCATACAGGTAGCGCGCGTGCGCGTTGTTCGGATGGGCGTCGATGACTTGCGACAGCTGCGTGTCGGCTTGTTGCCAGTTGCGCTGGGCGATCGACTGCTCGACCTGCTGCAGCGACGGTACCGCAAACGCGGCGGACGACAGCAACATCAGCGAGAGGCCGAGTGCGGCGAGAGATTTCTTCATGGTCGAACCGGGCGCAGGCGCCCGTCTCCTGACGATCGGTTCGCGCCGCGCGCCCGGGCCGGGGCGCGGCGCGGTTGCCGTTACTGCGCGGGCGTGTCGAGCTGCTTCTTCAGCGCGGCGAGGCGATCCTCGACCGACGGGCCCTTGTTCAGCGCGGCGAGCTTGTCGTCGAGCGCCTTGCCGCTCGACGTGTCGGCCGAATTGAGCCGTGCGTCCGAGCGGGCGTTCTGCAGCGCAACCTTGTCCTCGAGCTTCTGGAAATCCTCGGACAGGTTCTTGCCGCCGATGCCGCCCAGGGCGCTGGCCGCGACATCCTTCGCCTGCGCGATTTCCTGCTTGGCCTGCAGGATGTTCGAGCGCGCGTTCAGGTCGTTGCGGCGCTGGCGCATGTCGGCGATCTGCCCCTTCAGCTTGTCGACCGACGGCTCGAGCGTCGTCAACTCGGCCGCGAGCGCGTCGCGCTCGGCTTCCGCGTTCGACTGCGCGGCCAGTGCCTCGCGTGCGAGCGCTTCGTCGCCGGACTGCAGCGCGCGCTTCGCGCCGTCTTCGTACTTCTTCACCTTGTCGTCGGCCGCATCGCGCTTGCTGCGCTGGGTCGCGACCTGTGCCTCGATCTCGATCAGCGAATTCTCGGCACGGCCGATGCTGTCGTCGAGCTCCCGCACGATCTGCCGTGCGTCGCGCGACGGATCCTGTACCGAATCGGCCGCATCGTTCAGCAGGCCTTTGATCGTGCGCGAAACAGAGTCGAAAAGCGACATGAAATCCTCCGTGGTTGAAAGGCGCCGCGTGACCGCGGCAGTGCCCGCCGCGTGACCGCGGCAGTGCCCGCCGCGGGCCGATTGCGACCCGCGTGAGCCGGCGGATATTACACCACCGGTTCACTTAAATACGGCTTAAACGCGTGAGTTCAAGCGGCTTGCGTATCGGAATGACAAACCTTTCGCGATTGAAAGAAAATCGGCCGCGCGCCCCGCATTGCGTGTCCATGATAGGCCGAGGATGCCGACAATACGTTCCGCGAATCACGGCGTTGCGGGAATTTTTACAAAAAATCGCGAAGGCGCCCGGTCGATTTCATTAAAATGCGCTGTCACGTCGCGGGAACGGATCGCCGCGCGGCGGGGTCTGTCGACGTGACAGTCGCATCTCGATGCACTCACTCTGATCCATCCGCTTGCATTTCCGCATGCGTCCGAGGGCGCCACGTACGCCCGCCATTCCGACATGCCAATTATCAAACGACCGCCTTCTCCTTCCGACAGGAACGAACCCCACTACACGCTGCGCCGTTCGCCGTCCGGAGCCTATTACCCCGATGACGACGATCGCGACCATCACGACGACGGCCGCCGCGCACAGCGCAGCGGCGGCGGGGCCCGTCGCTCGTTCGGCTCGCGCGTCGCGCTGTGGTTCGCCGGCCTGTTCGTCACGCTGGCGATCGTCGGTGCGTTGATCGTCGGCTACGCGCTGGTCGTGATGGCGCCGCAACTGCCGTCGCTCGATGCGCTGACCAACTACCAGCCGAAGGTGCCGCTGCGCGTGTTCACCGCCGATCACGTGCTGATCGGCGAGTTCGGCGAGGAGCGCCGCAGCCTCGTGCGCTTCCAGGACATTCCGGACGTGATGAAGAAGGCCGTGCTCGCGATCGAGGACTACCGCTTCTACGAGCACGGCGGCGTCGACTTCGTCGGCATCCTGCGGGCGGGCGTCGCCGACCTGATGCACGGCGGTGCGCGCCAGGGCGCGAGCACGATCACGATGCAGGTCGCGCGCAACTTCTTCCTGTCGAGCGAAAAGACCTACACGCGCAAGATCTACGAGATGCTGCTCGCGTACAAGATCGAGAAGGCCCTGACGAAGGACCAGATCCTCGAGCTGTACATGAACCAGATCTATCTCGGTCAGCGCTCGTACGGCTTCGCGGCCGCCGCGCGCGTGTATTTCGGCAAGGACCTGAAGGACATCACGCTCGCGGAAGCGGCGATGCTCGCGGGGCTGCCGAAGGCGCCGTCCGCGTATAACCCGGTCGTCAATCCGAAGCGTGCGAAGGTGCGCCAGGAATACATCCTGAAGCGCATGCTCGAGGTCGGCTACATCACGCAGCCGCAGTACGACGCGGCGGTGAAGGAAGAGATCCACGTGCGCACGCCGGGTAACCAGTACGCGGTGCACGGCGAGTACGTCGCCGAGATGGTGCGGCAGATGATGTACCAGCAGTACAAGGACGAAACCTACACGCGCGGGCTGACCGTCACGACGACGATCAATTCGGCCGACCAGGAAGCCGCGTACCAGGCCGTGCGTCGCGGCATTCTCGACTACGAGCGCCGCCACGGCTATCGCGGGCCGGAAGCGTCGATCAACCTGCCCGCGGCCGGCGACGACCGCGACGAGGCGATCGACGATGCGCTCGCCGATCACCCGGACAACGGCGACCTGCAGTCGGCGGTCGTGCTGTCGGCCTCGCCGAACGCGGTCGAGGTGCAATTCGTCGGCGGCGCGACGACGACGATCGGCCCGGCCGGGCTGCGCTTCGTGTCGGCCGCGCTTGGGGCCCGCGCGAACAACGCGCTGCGCATCAAGCCGGGCTCGATCGTGCGCGTGCTGAAGGAGGGCAAGACGGGTTGGCAGGTCGTGCAGCTGCCGCAGGTCGAAGGCGCGCTCGTCGCGATCGCGCCGCAGGACGGCGCGATCCGCTCGCTCATCGGCGGCTTCGACTTCAACAAGAGCAAGTTCAACCACGTGACGCAGGCATGGCGGCAGCCGGGCTCGTCGTTCAAGCCGTTCATCTATTCGGCGTCGCTCGACAAGGGCATGGGGCCGGCGACGATGATCAACGACGCGCCGCTGTATTTCCCGCCGAGCGTGCCGGGCGGCACCGCGTGGGAGCCGAAGGACGACGACCAGCCGGACGGCCCGATGACGATGCGCACGGGCCTGCAGCGTTCGAAGAACCTGGTGTCGATCCGGATCCTCGCATCGATCGGCACGCAGTATGCGCAGCAGTACGTGACGCAGCGCTTCGGCTTCGATCCTGCGAAGACGCCGCCGTACCTGCCGATGGCGCTCGGCGCGGGCCTCGTGACGCCGCTGCAGCTCGCGACCGGCTACGCGGTGTTCGCGAACGGCGGCTACAAGGTCGATCCGTACCTGATCGCCGAAGTCGACGATGCGCGCGGCCAGGCGCTGCAGAAGTCGCAGCCGGTGATCGCGGGCAGCACCGCGCCGCGCACGATCGAAGGCCGCAACGCGTTCGTGATGAACAGCCTGCTGCATTCGGTTGCGACGGGCGGCACGGGCGCGGGCACCAACGCACTGGGCCGCAGCGACCTGCAGGGCAAGACGGGTACGACGAACGACGCGAAGGACGGCTGGTTCGCCGGCTACCAGCAGTCGCTCGTCGCGGTCGCGTGGATGGGCTTCGACCAGCCGAAGAGCCTCGGCAGCCGCGAATTCGGCGCGCAGCTCGCATTGCCGATCTGGGTGAACTACATGCGCACCGCGCTGAACGGCGTGCCGGAGCAGCAGATGCCGATGCCGGACGGCCTGACCTCGATCGACGGCGAGCTGTTCTACGCCGATCGCACGCCGGGCAACGGCTTCGTCGGGAACGTCGACATCAACCCGGCCGAGAACGCGATCAGCGCGAACGACGCACTCGGCTCGGCCGGCGCGGCAGGGCTCACGCCGCCGCCCGTCACGGCGCAGGAGAAGCAGCAGATCATGGACATGTTCGAGAGCAAGTAAGCGGTACGCCGCTGTTCCGGCATGCGACGGGCGCCTTCGGGCGCCCGTTTTTTGTGCGCTGCCGGTAGCGGGAGAAGCGAAATCAGAACGACGCGCAGGCCGGCACGAACGTGACGCCGACCGACTCCTGATGGAACCGCTCCGCGTACGCGTGCCGGATCGCGGCGAGCCGCGCGCGCGTGTCGGGCGTATCGTCGGCGATGATACGGATCACGAAGCTGTCTTCGCGTGTGATGTTGCCGGTCGCGCGATCGCGCCACTGGCCGTGCGTGTCCCAGTACGTGAGGCCGTCGGGGAAACGCGGCGTGACCGTGTCGGCGAGGAACGTCGCGCGTTCGGCGTCGGTGACGGGGCCGCGTCCCGCGATGTCGCGTCCGAACAGCAGGTCGGCTTGCAGCGTGGGGTGTTCGCCCGGTTGCGCGCACATCGGTTGCGCGCCGGCGGTCGGCGGGGGCGCGGCCGCGCAACCCGCGAGCAAGGCGATCGCCGCGGCGCCGGTCGCACGCGTCGCGCGTTGCCGCCACGTCGCCGCGCGCGTCAGAGACAGCCACATCTGCCCATTTCGCGTCGATCGACCTCCGCGCGTGCAAAACGCTGCGCGCTCAACCACTTGCGTGCTTGTTCGGCGGGTTATCAACAGGGCTGTCAACATAATCTGGGGATAACCCTAGGTCGGTTCGCTGGTGCGCGGCCCGCGGTCAGTGCTGCCGTTTCGCGTGCGCGAGATGCATGCCGAGCGTGCCGGGGTCGGTGTTCGTGCCCGACAGCAGCACGCCGACGCGCTTGCCCTGCAGCGTTTCGCGCAGCGGGCCGAGCAGCGCGGCGAGTGCGGCCGCGCAAGCCGGTTCGACCGACAGCTTCAGGTGCGAGAACAGGAACAGCATCGCGGTGCGCAGCGCGTCGTCGGACACGGTGACGATGCGGTCGACGTGGCGCCGGCACAGCTGGTAGCTGTATTCCTCGGTATGCGGCGCCATCAGCGAATCGGCGATCGTCTGCATCGCGCTCATCTTGATCGTGTGATTCGCCGCGAAGCTGCGGCTCATCGCGTCGGCGCCTTCCGGCTCGACGCCGTACACGTGCACGTGCGGATTCGCGAGCCTTAGCGCGGTCGCCATGCCGGCCGCGAGCCCGCCGCCGCCGATCGGCACGATCACCGCATCGAGGTCGGGTGTCTGCGTCGCCCATTCGTAGCCGAGCGTCGCGGTGCCGAGGATCGTGTGATAGCCGTTGAACGGATGGATGAAGAAGCGGCCTTCCTCGGCCTCGATCCGCCGCACGAGATCGAACGCCTGCGATGCGCTGCCTGCGAGCACGACTTCCGCGCGGTACTGCTTGCACTGCGCGATGCGCGTCGGGCTCGCGGTATGGAACATCACCACCTTCGCGCTGCTGCCGAGCCGCATCGCCGCATATGCGACGGCCGCCGCATGATTGCCGGCCGACACACAGGTGACGCCGGCATCCTTGCGTGCTTCGTCGAGCGCGAGCAGGTGCGTGAATGCGCCGCGCGCCTTGAAGCTGCCGCTCACCTGCAGCAGTTCGAACTTGAAGTTGACGTGCGTGCCCTCGAGGGACGGCAGGTCGGCGCGTTCGAACACGGGCGTGCGCGCGACCCACGGCGACAACGCGAAATGCTGCGCGGCGATTTCGTCGAGCGTCGGAATCGGCTCGCCGTCGATCGTCGTATGGGGAGTGCCCTGTTGTTCAGTCGACATGACGTGGCGGGTGGCGGAGTGGGCCGGCCCGCACGCGCGGGCCGGCGTGGCGGGAGGCAGTCAGTGCGCGTCGACCGACATGCTGCGGATGAACTTGCGCAGGAACTGCTCGCAGCCGGCGAGCTGCGCGAGCTCGACATATTCGTTCGGCTTGTGCGCCTGTTCGATGTTGCCGGGCCCGCACACGACGCTCGGGATGCCCGCGCGTTCGAACAGGCCGGCCTCGGTGCCGTACGCGACCTTGCGCTTGTCCTGGTCGGCGGTCAATGCGCGCACGAGCTGCGTGATCGCGGCCTGTTCGGTCGCGTCGAGGCCGGGCGCCGCGGCGATCTTCGAGAACTCGATCGCGGCATTCGGATGCTCGCGAAGCATCTGCGGCAGCAGCGTTTCCTGCGCATACGCTTCGATGCGCGTGAAGATCTGCTCGGGATCGAGCGTCGGCAGGTTGCGGAACTCGAAGTCGAACCGGCATTCGGCCGGCACCGTGTTGATCGCGTTGCCGCCCTGGATCGTGCTCGTCTGCGCGGTCGTGAACGGCACGTCGTACAACTCGTCGAACGGGCCTTCGGCGCGAAAACGCTCGGCGATGTCGCGGATGTGGCAGATGAGGCGCGCCGCGTACTCGATCGCGTTGAGCCCCTTCGGCGTCAGCGACGAATGCGCCGCGTGGCCGCGCACGCAGCAGCGGTACGCGTTGATGCCCTTGTGCGCGATGATCGGCCGCATGCTGGTCGGCTCGCCGACGATGCAGCCGGACGGTTGCACGCCGCGCTTGACGAGGTCGGCGATCATCAGCGGCGCGCCCGCGCAGCCGATTTCCTCGTCGTAGGACAGCGCGAAATGGATCGGCTTCGCGAGCTTCGTCGCCTGCATCTCGGGCAACAGCGCGAGCGCCGTGCCGATGAAGCCCTTCATGTCGCAGGTGCCGCGGCCGTACAGGCGGCCGTCGCGGATTTCCGGTGCAAACGGGTTGCTGTCCCATTGCTGGCCGTCGACCGGCACGACGTCGGTATGCCCCGACAGCACGATGCCGCCGTTGGTGGAGCCGTCGTGCGCGGGCACCGTCGCGAACAGGTTTGCCCAGCCTTCGCGCGGATCGTGCGTGATCGTCGAAACGATGCCTTTCGCGGCGAGCGCGTCGCGCACCGTTTCGATCAGGCCGAGATTCGGCACGCGGCTCGTCGTGTCCATCGACACCAGTTGCTTGACCCACGGCAGGCTGATGAGCGATTCGTCGCCTTGGGTTGCGGCGGACGGCGCCGTCGCGTCGAGAGTGGACATGGCAAAACTCCGTCTGATGAATGGGAAAATCATACTCAAAAACGCGCCGGCCCGCCTTCGCCGGGCGCGGTGCGGTGCAGCATCGCCGCGGCCTTCAGCGCACCGCGGCGGCCGCTCCCTGCTTCGGCGCGAGCGCGCGCAACGTTTCCTTGATCGTCGACACGCGGATCGCGAGATCGGGCGAGCGCGTCTCGATGCGCAGCTTGTCCTGGCCGGCGAGCTTGATGTGCCGGTGCTTCTGCACCATCTCGATGATCCGCATCGGATCGATCGGCGGATTCGGCTCGAACTGCAGCCCGATCGCGACCTCGCTCGCGTCGATCTTCACGATGCCGAGCGGCTTCGCGGCGATGCGCAGCCGGTGCGTCTCGACGAGCGCGTGCGCCTGCGGCGGCAGCTTGCCGAAGCGGTCGATCAGTTCCTCCTGGATGCCGTCGATCGAGTCGCCGTGCTCGCAGTTCGCGAGGCGCTTGTACAGCGACAGCCGTTCCTGCACGTCCCCGCAGTAGTCGGCCGGCAGGATCGCGGGCGCATGCAGGTTGATTTCCGTCGTCGCGGCGAGCGGCGCGGTGAGGTCGGGCTCCTTGCCGTTCTTCAGCGCCTTCACCGCGTCGTTCAGCATGTCCGTATAGAGCTGGAAGCCGATCTCGTGGATCTCGCCCGACTGCTTGTCGCCGAGCACTTCGCCGGTGCCGCGGATCTCGAGGTCGTGCATCGCGAGATAGAAGCCCGAGCCCAGTTCCTCCATCTGCTGGATGGCCTCGAGCCGGCGCTGCGCCTGCTTGGTCAGCGCCTGCGGATCGTGGACCAGCAGGTACGCATAGGCCTGGTGATGCGAGCGGCCGACGCGGCCGCGCAACTGGTGGAGCTGTGCGAGGCCGAACTTGTCCGAGCGGTGCATGATGATCGTGTTCGCGCTCGGCACGTCGATGCCGGTCTCGATGATGGTCGTGCACAGCAGCACGTTCGCGCGCTGTGCGACGAAATCGCGCATCACGCGCTCGAGTTCGCGCTCGTGCATCTGGCCGTGCGCGATCACGATGCGCGCCTCGGGCACGAGTTCCTCGAGCATCGCCTTGCGGTTCTCGATCGTCTCGACCTCGTTGTGCAGGAAATACACCTGGCCGCCGCGCTTCAGCTCGCGCAGCATCGCCTCGCGGATCACGCTTTCCTCCTCGCGGCGCACGAAGGTCTTGATCGCGAGCCGCTTCTGCGGCGCGGTCGCGATCACCGAGAAATCGCGCAACCCTTCGAGCGCCATCCCGAGCGTGCGCGGGATCGGCGTCGCGGTGAGCGTCAGCACGTCGACTTCCGCGCGCAGCGCCTTCAGTGCCTCCTTCTGGCGCACGCCGAAGCGGTGTTCCTCGTCGATGATCACGAGGCCGAGGCGCTTGAACTGCACGTCCGACGACAGCAGCTTGTGCGTGCCGATCACGATGTCGACGCTGCCTTCGTTGATCTGCGCGATCGCCGTGTTGACTTCCTTCGTGGTCTTGAATCGCGACAGCTCGACGATCCGCACCGGCCAGTCCGCGAAGCGGTCGACGAAGGTCTGCGTATGCTGCTCTGCGAGCAGCGTGGTCGGCGACAGCAGCGCGACCTGCTTGCCGCCCATCACCGCGATGAATGCGGCACGCAGCGCGACCTCGGTCTTGCCGAAGCCGACGTCGCCGCACACGAGGCGGTCCATCGGCTTGCCGCTCGTCATGTCGCCGATCACGGCCGCGATCGCGGCGGCCTGGTCGGGCGTCTCCTCGAAGCCGAAGCTTTCCGCGAATTTCACGTAGTCGCGCGGGTCGAGCGCGAATGCGTGGCCCTCGCGGGCCGCGCGGCGCGCGTACAGGTTCAGCAGCTCGGCGGCCGTGTCGCGGATCTGCTGCGCGGCCTTGCGCTTCGCACGCTCCCACTGGCCGGAGCCGAGCGCGTGCAGCGGCGCACTGTCGGGATCGGCGCCGCTGTAGCGCGAGATCACGTGCAATTGCGCGACGGGCACGTAGAGCTTGCTGTCGCCCGAGTATTCGAGATGCAGGAATTCGGTCTCGCCTTCGCCGAGATCCATCGACACGAGGCCCATGTAGCGGCCGATGCCGTGCTGCGCGTGGACGACCGGGTCGCCGACCTTCAGCTCCGACAGGTCGCGCACCATCGCGTCGACGTTGCTGGCCTGTTCCTGCCGGCGACGGCCCGCGCGGCGGCCGAGCGCGCCGTACAGCTCGGTCTCGGTGACGATCGCGTAGCCTTCGCCCGGCACCGCGAAGCCGCTCGACAGCGGCGCGACGCCGAGCGCGAAGCGTTCGTCGCTCGCGAGCCAGCCGGCGAAGTGGTCGTTCGACACCGGCCGCAGATGGTGCTCGGCGAGCAACTGCAGGATCGTCTCGCGGCGGCCGGCCGATTCGACGGTCAGCAGCACGCGCTTGCCCGACGATTCGACGAACGTACGCAGCGACGCGAGCGGATCGTCGGAATGCCGGTCGACGGTGAGCTCGGGCAGCGCGGTCGCCCAGCCGCCGGCCGGTTGCGCGGGCAGCACGACGCGTGCGAACGGCTTCGCGAACGCGAAGAAATCCTCGTCGGACAGGAACAGGCGCTGCGGCTCCAGGATCGGCCGCTCGCGATCGTGCGACAGGAACGCGTGGCGCTGCTTCGTATCGGCCGTGAAGCGGCGGATCGAGGCTTCGAGATCGCCGGTGAACACGAGGTGCGCGTGCTGCGGCAGGTAGTGGAACAGCGTGGCCGTTTCGTCGAAGAACAGCGGCAGGTAATACTCGATGCCGGCCGACGGCACGCCGTTGCCGATGTCCTTGTAGATCGGCGCGCGGCTCGGGTCGCCTTCGAAGGTCTCGCGCCAGCGGCTGCGGAAGGCCGTGCGCGCGGCTTCGTCGAACGGGAACTCGCGGCCGGGCAGCAGCCGCACGTCGCGCACCGGGTAGAGGCTGCGCTGCGTGTCGGGGTCGAACGCGCGGATCGAGTCGACCTGGTCGTCGAACAGGTCGATCCGGTACGGCAGCGGCGAGCCCATCGGGTACAGGTCGATCAGCGAGCCGCGCACGCAGTATTCGCCGGGTCGCACGACCTGGCTCACGTGCTCGTAGCCGGCCAGCGTGAGCTGCGCCTTCAGCTTCGCCTCGTCGAGCCGTTCGCCCTGCGCGAACGCGAACGTGTACGCGGCCATGAACGACGCCGGCGGCATCCGGTACAGCGCGGTGGTGGCGGGCACGAGCAGGATGTCGCAGCGGCCTTCGCCGAGGTCGTGCAGCGTCGCGAGCCGCTCGGACACGAGGTCCTGGTGCGGTGAGAACGTGTCGTACGGCAGCGTTTCCCAGTCTGGCAGCAGGCGCACGCGCGCATCGGGCGAGAAGTAGCGGATTTCCTGCGAAAGCCGTTGCGCGTCGACCGCGTTCGCGCAGATCACCGCGAGGAGCGGCACGTCCCGGCGGTTGTCGGCGAGATAACGGGCGATGGCGAGCGCGTCGGCGGAACCGTGCGCGCCGTCGAAGGCAAAGCGCTGGCCGGGTTTGACGCGGGCAACGGGCGAGGCGGACGGGGTGGAAGCGTTATCTGGCATAGGGACGGCAGGGGTGGCGTGCACGGGCGCATCGCGGTGCGCCGGTCGAGACGAAAGACCTATTATAAAATCCGCTTCTCGATTTCACCTTTCCGGCGTTTCCTTTCGTGACTCCCCGACTTTTCGCCCTGATTCCCTGTGCCGGCACGGGCAGCCGTTCCGGCTCGGCCGTGCCGAAGCAATATCGCACGCTGGCCGGCCGCGCGCTCCTGCATTACACGCTCGCCGCGTTCGACGCGTGCAGCGAATTCGCGCAGACGCTCGTCGTCCTCGCGCCCGACGATTCCCATTTCGACGCACGCCGCTTCGCGGGCCTGCGCTTCGCGGTGCGCCGCTGCGGCGGCGGCTCGCGGCAGGCGTCGGTGCTGAACGGGCTGCTCGGGCTGGCCGAATTCGGCGCGACCGACCACGACTGGGTGCTGGTGCACGACGCTGCGCGCCCGGGCATCACGCCGGAGCTGATCCGCACGCTCGTCGCGACGCTGAAGGACGACCCGGTCGGCGGCATCGTCGCACTGCCGGTGGCCGATACGCTCAAGCGCGTGCCGGCCGGCGGCGACGCGATCGCGCGCACCGAGTCGCGCGACGCGCTGTGGCAGGCGCAGACGCCGCAGATGTTCCGCATCGGCATGCTGCGCGACGCGATCCTGCGCGCGCAGCGCGAAGGACACGACCTGACCGACGAAGCGAGCGCGATCGAATGGGCGGGCCACACGCCGCGCGTCGTGCAGGGCAGCCTGCGCAACTTCAAGGTCACGTATCCGGAAGATTTCGCGCTCGCGGAAGCGATCCTCGCGCGCGCCCCGCAATCCACCTGACACTTACTCAATCGGAACACGCATGGATTTCAGAATCGGACAAGGCTACGACGTGCACCAGCTCGTCCCGGGGCGCCCCCTCATCATCGGCGGCGTGACGATTCCGTACGAGCGCGGCCTGCTCGGCCACTCGGACGCGGATGTGCTGCTGCACGCGATCACCGACGCGCTGTTCGGCGCGGCGGCGCTCGGCGACATCGGCCGCCATTTCTCCGACACCGATGCGGCGTTCAAGGGCGCGGACAGCCGCGTGCTGCTGCGCGAGTGCGTTGCCCGCGTGCAGGCGGCCGGCTTCACGATCCAGAACGTCGACAGCACCGTGATCGCGCAGGCGCCGAAGCTCGCGCCGCATATCGACGGGATGCGCGCGAACATCGCGGCCGATCTCGGGCTGCCGCTCGATCGCGTGAACGTGAAGGCGAAGACCAACGAGAAGCTCGGTTATCTCGGCCGCGGCGAGGGCATCGAGGCGCAGGCCGCCGCGCTGCTGGTCAGGCAGGGCGGCTGATACCCGGTAGTGGCGGCGCGCGGGTTCGCGCCGCGCGCGATGCTGCGGAAACGAAAAATGCCACGCATCAGCGTGGCATTTCCGTTTGGAGCGACGGCCGCTCCGGCATGGCTGCCGGTCGCGCGGCGAAGCCGCTCATGCAGCCATTCACTCGCCTTCGGCGGCGATCACCTGCGCGGCGGCGTTGATCACCGATGCGATGCGACCGACGTCGCGCAGCTGCGTGACGGTCATCCCTTGCTCGTTCTTCAGCAGCGCATAGTGCGACTTCACGCAGAAGTGGCACTTGCCGACGATCGACGCGGCGAGCGCGTACATCTCGAACTTGCGCTTGTCGACGCCGCCGTGCGTCGCATACGCACCCATCCGCAGCTCGGCGCGCTGCGTCTTCAGGTCGGCGTCGTCGGCCATCTCGACATACGGATACCAGGTGTTGTTCATCCCCATCAGCGCGGCTGCCGTCAGCACGGCGTTCGTCTCTTCGGGAGACAGCACGCCGGCTTCGCGGATCGTCTTCACGAGCACCGTGCTCTTCGCCGCGATCGCCGCCGCCAGCGCGACGCCGACCGCGTCGGTGCCTTCGAGCGACGAGCGCGAGATCGTGCCGTCGAGATTCAGGCGAATGTCCTTCGCGTAGTCGGGAATGCGTGCCTTAATCGAGTCGATGAATTCCATTGATATCTCCTATGGGTTGGCCGTTAAAAAAGCCCGCAGGCAGGACGTGCGCCGCGGGCTTCGTGCATCGATGCGCTTACAGCGTTGCGCCGCCGACTGCACGGTTGCACGGGCACAGTTCGTCCGTTTGCAGGCCGTCCAGAATGCGCAGGACTTCTGCCGGGCTGCGGCCGACGTTCAGGTTGTTCACCGAAACGTGCTGGATCGTGTTGTCCGGATCGACGATGAACGTTGCACGCAGGGCCACGCCGGCTTCCTTGTCGCGCACGCCGAGCTGGTCGATCAGCTCGCCCTTGACGTCGCCGAACGCGTAGTGGTTCAGCTTGTCCAGGTCCTTGTGCTCACGGCGCCATGCGAGCTTGACGAATTCGTTGTCCGAGCTGCCGCCCAGCAGGATGGCGTCGCGCTCTTCGAACTGCTTCGTGAGCTTCGCGAACTCGACGATTTCCGTCGGGCACACGAACGTGAAATCCTTCGGATAGAAGTAGATGATCTTCCACTTGCCCGGGAACGACGCTTCAGTGACGGTCTCGAATGCCGACTGGCCGTTTTCCTCGTGATTGTTGAAGCCCGGCTTCGCGGCTACGACGGTGAAAGCTTCGAGTTTATCGCCCACGGTTTTCATGCGGATACTCCTGTATGAGTTGGGAAGAGGAATGAGTCAAGCTACCTCGGTGCTGCAACGATGGTGTGACAGCATGGGGCGAACTATAACACTATTAATAAAACGCTTCAATAGATTTTAACTAACGATCTTCATAGTTTTTTTCAACCGGATCGATAGTGTGAAGCGCAGGAAGCGTGCGCGAACGCGTCACGCGGTCGCACGCGCCTTGCCGGCGCCGGGGAATTCGAGCGTGACTTCGAGACCCGCTTCGGGGTTGCGGTTGCGCAGGCGCAGCGCGCCGCGATAGCGGCCGACGAGCCGCAGCACGATCGCCATCCCGAGGCCCGTGCCGTCCGCCTTGGTGCGTGCGGTGTCGACGCGATAGAACGGCCGCATCACGAGCGGCAACTGATCTTCAGGGATGCCGGGGCCTTCGTCGCTCACCGACAGCTCGACGCGCGCGTGCGATACGCGCGTCTCGAGCGTGATGCGCGAGATGCCGTCCTGCTTGCTCTGGCCGTACTTGCGCGCGTTCTCGACGAGGTTGCCGATCACGCGACGCATGTCGGTCTCGTCGGCTTCGATGACCGCGCTCGGCGCGAGCCGCGTGCGGATCTCGACGCCGTCCTCGCCCGATACGCGCGCGGCGACTTCCTGCGCGATCGACGACAGGTCGACGGGCTCGGGCCTGCGCTGCGACGGGCGCGCGTAGTCGATGAAGGCCGCGATGATGCGGTCCATCTGCTCGATGTCGTCGACCATCGCGTCCTTGGTTGCCTGGTCGGACGGGCTCATCTCGGTTTCGAGGCGAAGCCGCGCGAGCGGCGTGCGCAGGTCGTGCGAGATGCCCGCAAGCATCAGCGCGCGGTCGGCCTCGAGCTGTTCGAGGTCGCGCACCATCTGGTTGAAGCTGCGGTTGGTCTCGGCCGCGACACCCATCCCGCGCTCGGGCAGCAGCTCGGGCGCCTGGCCCGAGCCGACCTGGCGCGCGGCGAGCGCCAGCCGCGAGAACGGTCGGTTCACGAGGCTCGTGATGAACGCGGAGCCGAACAGCGACAGCGCGAGCGCGAACAGCCCCCAGCCGGCCCACTGCAGGCCGGTGACGCTGTCGAGCTGGTCGCGGTCGAGCGCGACCCAGTAGTCGTCGTCGTCGATCTTGAAGCTGATCCACACGCCGGGAATGTCGTTGACCGACTGCGCGATCACGGTATCGTCGCCGAGGCGGCTGCGAATGTCGTGCTCGATCAGGCGATTCAGCGATTCGTCGGGCTGCAGCTTGAACTTGTCGGTTTTCTCGCGTGGGTAAACGCGCACGCCCTCGTTGCTCTCGAGATCCTGCAGCAGCGCGCGCCGCAAATCGGGATCGGAATAGAGCAGGGCGGTGCGCGTGAGCTTCACGATCGCGACGAGCTGCAGCGCGACGCGCTGCGCACGCGGCTCGCGCTCGATCACGCGAAAGCTCTGGAACCACGCGGCGAGACTGACCGAGATCAGCAGCGCGATCAGCAGGAAGGTGCGCCAGAACAGCCCGCCGAACGCGAGCTGCAGAAGGCGCCGGTCAATACGCATGGGACGGGCCGTGGGCGGGCGAAACCGGAAAAGAAAAAATCAGGCGGCGCCGTCCGGAATGAATACGTAGCCGAGGCCCCAGACGGTCTGGATGAAGCGCGGGCTGCCCGGATCCGGTTCGATCAGCTTGCGCAGGCGCGAGATCTGCACGTCGAGGCTGCGGTCGAACACTTCGTATTCACGGCCGCGCGCGAGCTCCATCAGCTTCTCGCGCGACAGCGGCTGGCGCGGATGACGCGCGAACACCTTCAGCACCGAGAATTCGCCGGTCGTCAGCGGAATTTCCTGGCCGGATTTCGTCAGCGTGCGCGTTGCAAGGTTCAGCGAGAACTCGCCGAACTCGAACACCTCGGTGGTTTCGGACGGTGCGCCCGGCAGTTCGGCCGGCGCCTGGCGGCGCAGCACCGCGTGAATGCGCGCGACGAGCTCGCGCGGGTTGAACGGCTTCGGCAGGTAATCGTCGGCGCCCATCTCGAGGCCGACGATGCGGTCGACATCCTCGCCCTTCGCGGTGAGCATGATGATCGGCGTGCGGTCGTTGCTGCCGCGCAGGCGGCGGCAGATCGACAGGCCGTCTTCGCCCGGCAGCATCAGGTCGAGCACGAGCAGGTCGAAACGCTCGCGCACCCAGAGCTTGTTCATCGCGGTTGCGTTTTCCGCGACATATACGTTGAAGCCCTGCTCGCCGAGATAGCGGCGCAGCAGATCGCGCAGGCGCGGGTCGTCGTCGACGACGAGAATCTTGGAGGGGTTTTTCGTTTCCATGATCGGCATCTTATCGCGAATGGGAATTGGCGCACGCTCGCGAATTTTCGCGCGTTACAGTCAGTTACAAAATTTACCCGTAGTGTCGCGCCGAGTAAAGGCAGGCTATAGAGATTCCTTTACTCGAAGCCGAAATTCGGTAGATACTCCCCTGCATTCCATCTTTCATCTTTGCACACCCGAATTCCGCAGGGTTTTTCAAGTACCAGAGGTAGCCGGTTGCCGCGTGACGAAGGGAACAAATCGACCAAAGAAGCGAGGACGGTCATGCGATCTGCCCGGATTGCACTGATGCTGACGATCGCGCTTGCCGGTCCGTATGCGTCGAACTTCGCGTATGCGCAGCGCCCCGAGCAGGGTGCGCCATCGCGCAAGCTGCCACGCGGCAAAACGCAGCAGCCCGACCGTTCCGCCGAGACGACGGTCCGTTCCGCCGTGCCCCTCGATCTCGAACAGCACCGCCGCGACGGGCACATGACGCCCGAGGAGCGCCATCTTTTGCGCCAGCACATCGAAGACGCCGTTCGCGAGCTGTACAAGCGCTGACACGTGCCGTCCTCGTACTGTGCGGAACACACACCGCGCCGAAAAAATTCGTAGCACTTTTTCCGTCAACTTTCGCCTGCCGATTGCCGTTGTACCGGCATCCGCACCGCCGGTGCGTTCCGGGAGTCCATGACGATGAAAGCGAACGCTGCCGCACCGGCGCCGTCGCCCGCTATGCAGTCGACGCTCGACGCCGACGATGCGCTGTTTTTCCTGAGTCGCACCGGTTTTTCTCCCGCGCCCGCCGAGGTTGCGCGCATCGTCGGCATGACACGCGCGCAGGCGGTGGCCGACACACTCGGCAATGTTCGCCGCGAACCCGTCACGGCGTGGCCCGACTGGATCGCCGAGCTGCCGCCGACGCGCGCGCAGCGCCAGGCGCTGACCCCCGACATGCGGCGCGACGAGCAGCGCGAGCGCGATCGCCGCTACGAGGCGTTGCGCGCGGCGTGGGTCAACGAGATGGTCGTGACGCCGTCGCCGCTGACCGAACGCATGACGCTGTTCTGGCACGGGCACTTCACGTCGGGGCAGGACAAGGTGCCTTATCCGCAAACCATGGCCGCGCAGAATGCGCTCTTTCGCCGCGAGGCGCTCGGCAACTTCGGCACGCTGCTGCACGCGGTCGCGAAGGATCCGGCGATGCTGCAGTATCTCGACGGCGCGAGCAATCGCAAGGGGCGCCCGAACGAGAATTTCGCGCGCGAGGCGATGGAGCTGTTCACGCTCGGCGAAGGGCATTACACGCAGTACGACGTGACCGAAGCCGCGCGCGCGATGACGGGCTGGACGATCGATCCCGATACGCTGCGCTTCGAGGTGCGGCCCGAATGGCACGACGCGGGCGACAAGACGATTCTCGGCGAGACGGGGCCGTTCGACGGCGACGGCTTTGTCGACATCCTGCTGAAGCGTCCCGGCACCGCGCGCTTCATCGTCGGCAAGCTGTGGCGCGAGTTCGTGTCCGATACGCCCGACGCGGGCGCGCTCGATAGCCTG
Source organism: Burkholderia sp. BKH01 (assembly GCF_025685725.1). Taxonomy (NCBI): domain Bacteria; kingdom Pseudomonadati; phylum Pseudomonadota; class Betaproteobacteria; order Burkholderiales; family Burkholderiaceae; genus Burkholderia; species Burkholderia sp. BKH01. The sequence goes on from NZ_JAOTQT010000017.1 coordinate 119,608, forward strand.
GCCGAACGGTTTCGCGCGAGCGGCTACGACATTCGCGCGGCGCTCGCCGCGCTGTGGTCGACCGACGCGTTCTGGGATCCGCGCAACCGCGGCGTGCTCGTCAAGTCGCCGGCCGAGTTCGTCGTCGGGTCGGTGCGGCTGTTCGACGTCGCGTATGGCGATCCGCAGATGCTCGCGAACACCGTGCGCACGCTCGGGCAAAACCTGTTCTATCCACCGAACGTGAAGGGCTGGCCGGGCGGCGCGCTGTGGATCAACAGCACCACGCTGCTCGCGCGCAAGCAGTTCGTCGAGCAACTGTTCCGCGCGACGGAGACGGCCGGCATGCGGCCGCCTGCGCATGATGCGATGGGGCCGCCGTCGAACGCGCGTGCGCACGCGATGCCGGTGGTCGACACGGCGTCCGCCGCCGGCATGCGCGGCGCGCCGGCCAAGCCCGCGCGCGGCGGCCTGCGCTTCGACCTCGAACGCTGGCTGGCGCAATATCGCGCGCGGCCGCAGGCGATTGCGGGATTGTCGACCGAGCTTCAGTTGCAGCATGCGGTGCTGCAACTGTCGCCGGTCGCGGCGATCGACACGGATTCGACCGGCAGTGCGTATCTCGAAGCGCTGCTGATGGATCCGGCCTATCAACTGAAATGATGCAAACGACGACGAATCGGAGCGCCGGAGCGGCCAAGGTGCCGGGCGGTGAACCAAAGGATGCGCGATGAACCGACGTGATTTTCTGACGCTGACGGGGGCCGCTGCTGCGGCGGGCGTGTCGATGTGGCAAGCGCCCGCGCTGGCGGCATCGGGGGCGCCAGCTGGCCGGCAAGCGGCGGCCGGCTATGCGAACGTGCTGATCCTCGTCGAGCTGAAGGGCGGCAACGACGGCCTCAACACGGTGGTGCCGTATGCGGACCCGCTGTACTACCAGTTCCGGCGCAGCATCGGCATCAAGCGCGAGCAGGTGCTGCAGCTCGACGCGCACACCGGGCTGCACCCGTCGCTCGCGCCGCTGATGCCGCTGTGGCGCGACGGGCAGGTCGCGGTCGTGCAGGGCGTCGGCTATCCGCAGCCGAACCTGTCGCATTTCCGCTCGATCGAGATCTGGGATACGGCATCGCGTTCGGACCAGTACCTGCACGAAGGCTGGCTCACGCGCACGTTTGCGCAGGCCCCCGTGCCGCCCGGTTTCGCGGCGGACGGCGTCGTGCTCGGCAGCGCCGAGATGGGGCCGCTCGCGAACGGCGCGCGCGCGATCGCGCTGGTCAATCCCGCGCAGTTCATTCGTGCGGCCCGGCTTGCCGAGCCGTCGTCGCTGCGCGAGCAGAACCCGGCGCTCGCGCACATCATCGACGTCGAGAACGACATCGTGAAGGCAGCCGACCGGCTGCGCCCGCGCGGCGGGATGCGCGAATTCAGGACGGCGTTTCCGGCCGGTGCGTTCGGCACGTCGGTCAAGACCGCGATGCAGGTGCTGGCCGCATGCGAAGCGTCCGGGCCCGGTGCGCAGGATGGCGTCGCGGTGCTGCGCCTGACGCTCAACGGCTTCGACACGCACCAGAACCAGCCGGGGCAGCAGGCCGCGCTGCTCAAGCAGTTCGCGGAAGGGATGAGCGCGATGCGCGGCGCGCTGATCGAACTCGGGCGCTGGAACCAGACGCTCGTGATGACGTATGCGGAATTCGGGCGGCGCGTGCGCGAGAACCAGAGCAACGGCACCGATCACGGCACGGCCGCGCCGCATTTCGTGATGGGCGGGCGCGTGGCCGGCGGGCTGTACGGTGCGCCGCCGGCGCTCGGGCGGCTCGACGGCAACGGCAACCTGCCGGTCGCGGTCGATTTCCGCCAGCTCTACGCGACCGTGCTCGGGCCGTGGTGGGGGCTCGACGCGACGCGCGTGCTGCAGCAGCGCTTCGACACGCTGCCGTTGTTGAAGGCGTGATGCGTCAGGTTCAGCGCCGGCGTGCGGCGCGCCACGCGATCCACAGCTTGCGGATCGGCGTCAGCGCGATGCGCTGGTGCAGCACCTGGTAGCCGTCGCGCTCGATTTCGTCGAGGAGCGCGCCGGCCAATGCGATCTGCGCGCGCAGCGTGCGCTGCGCGCGGCGTTCGGGGGCGGGGATCGCTGCATCGGTGGCCGCGAGCGCTTCGCGCGCGCGCGCCGTCTGGAATTGCAGCAACTCGGTGAAGGCCGGGCTGTAGCGGCGGTTCAGCAGATCGGCCGCGGTCACGTTATAGCGCTGCAGTTCGTCGATCGGCAGGTAGATGCGGCCGTGGCGCGCGTCGTTGCCGAGTTCCTGCACGAATTGCGCGAGCATCAGCGCGCGGCCGGCGTCCGCGGCCCACGGTTGCGGATCGGCCGGGTTCGCGGCGCTGGCGCGCGCGACCAGCGACGCGAAGGTGCCGCCGACCTGCGCGATGTAGCGCTGCAGGTTCGCGAAATCGAGGTAGCGGGCCTGTTCGAGGTCCATCCCGTAACCGTTGACGAGCGTACGCAATGCGTCGGCCTCGGCGGCGATCGCCGGATGATGCTGCGCGAGCGCCTTCGTGACGGGGTGCGACGGCTGAGCGTCGGCCAGTGCCGCGAGTTCCTTGTGCCACCACGCGAGCTTCGTGTGGCCGATGGTCGGGTCGCTGGTTTCCTTGACGGTTTCCTCGAGTTCGCGGCGCAGCGCGAACAATGCCGTCAGGCGCGGCTGCGTGGCGAGTGGCGCCTGACGCAACGCGTAGTAGACGCTGGAGCCCGCGGGGGCGGCCTTTTGCTGACAGTAGTCGTCGAAGTTCACGGGCGGAATCGGGTGGGGGGCGGGTTCGGGGGACGCGCGGCGGCGCGGTGCCGAAACGTCGAGCGCGGCATTCTAGCACCGCTGCACGACGGGTGCCGGCAGGGCGAGACAAGGCCGCACGGATCGGGTAGAATCTCGCGCTCGCCTGATCGGGCGTGCCGGTTTTCGGGCCGGCGGGAAGTGCCGGGTGCGTGGAGTACGCATCTTGCGTGCCGCGCGATCAGGCGACAGAAAATGCGCGTGAGTGGCGAAATTGGTAGACGCACCAGGTTTAGGTCCTGACGCCCGCAAGGGTGTGCCGGTTCGAGTCCGGCCTCACGCACCAGAAGTCGGACCCGCACCCGTCAGGGTGCCGTTCCCGAAAAAGCGCTGCCGGTCGGCTGACCGCAGCGCTTTTTTGTTTCTGTCCGTTCTTTCGTCGGCCTGCCCGGCGCTGTACGAGCGCACAAGGAAATTCGGCCGCATGTAATATCGCGATCACAATTCCTACACGCAGCACAAATCACGAGGGGCCGCCGATGAAGAACGCGGTACGCATGCCGTTTTCCGTTCTGGCGCTGATGCTGGCCGTACCGGCATTTGCTGCCACGCCGGCCGACAACGTCGCATGGAGCACGAGGTCCGTGCCGGCGACCATGGTGACGCCGGACTGTTGCGCCTATTCGGGGTGGCGAATCGGGGGCGATGAGCATTTTTCCGCGGACGCCGCGCTGAAATCGGTCGGCACGATGTTGGCTGTCTCCGCGCTCAGTGTTACCGCCGGACTATTAGGGGGCAGCACGCAATCCGTGCGCGCATGCCGGCATGACAATGGTTCGTGACTGAGCGATAGGCATCGCTGCGTTATTCGATAAGCAAGCGCCGCGCGTCGCCCGACCGCGGCGCTTTGTCGTTTCTGGCGGATCTACTCCCAGAAGCTCCGGATCGCGACCGCCACGATCACCGGCACCGAGAACACCAGCGGGATCGCGAAATACTGCGCTTCGCGATCGACGACCCAGCTATAGATCACCCACGCCGCGCCGATCGCGAACGTGATGAGGCCGACTGCCACGGCGGCGATGTTCAGCACCAGCTTCGAAGGTTGGCGGCGCGTCTTGGCATTGTCGTTGTTATCGCGCGGGGACGATTTCATCGGAAGAGTGCGGCCTCGGGCCGGAACAGGGGTAAAAGCACAGGAAACCCCATCCGCACGGATCGCGCAAGGGCCGGCGCATGCCGGCCCCGTCATGTTCATTCCCGAGCGTTACACGTTATAACCCGAACGACGCAGCCAGTTCGTCGAGCAGCTCGCGCTGGAACGCGACGAACCGCTCGCCCGGCTGCTGCGCGATCGCGAGGTCGAGCATCGGATCGGCGACGTCGGTGCGAATGCCTGCCAGCTCCTCGATGATCGCGAGCCCGCAGAACGGCACGTACGCCTCCGAATAGCCGCCTTCGTGAACGATCACGAGCCGCCCGCCGCAATGGCGCTGCGCGGCATCCTTCACCGCGCGCGTCATGAACCGGTAGCTGTCGGTATGCAGTTGCATGCGTGCGAGCGGATCGACCGCGCTCGCGTCGAGGCCGCTCGCAACGACGATCAGCTCGGGCCGGAAACGCTCCAGCGCCGGCAGCACGATCCGCTCGAATGCGTAGCGATATGCGTCGTCGCCGCTGCCCGCGAGCAGTGGCACGTTCAGGTTCGCACCGACACCCGCGCCTTCGCCGCGATCGTCCGCGCCGCTATAGCCGGGCGGGAAGCAGCGGTCCTGGTGCAGCGAGATCGTCAGCGTGTCCGGATCGTCGTAGTAGATCGACTGCGTGCCGTTGCCGTGATGCACGTCCCAGTCGATCACCGCGACGCGCTCGATGCCGTGTTTCGCGCGGGCGGCCTCGATCGCGATCGGGATGTTCGCGAGCATGCAGAAGCCCATCGGGCGATCGCGCAGGCAGTGATGGCCGGGCGGCCGCGACAGCGAGAACGCATTGGCCGCGCGCTCGCCGACGACCATGTCGACGGCCGCGATCGCGAGGCCGGCGGACAGCGCGGCGATTTCGTAGCTGCCCTTGCCGAACGGCGCGAGATCGCCGAGGTCGCCGCCGTTCGCGTCGCTGAGTGTGCGGAACGCGTCGAGATAGTGCGCCGGATGAATGCGCAGCAGGTCGGCGGTCGTGGCCGGGGCGGCGCTGCGCAGGTCGAGCTGCGCGGCAAGGCCCGAAGCCTGCACGAGCGACAGGAAGCGACGCTTCGAATCGGGCGATTCCGCGTAGCCCGCGCTCGACGGCGGCTGGACCCAGCCGCCGACCGGGAAGAACAGCGCGTGCGTGCCGCCGGTGTGCCAGAAAGTGCGTTCGTCGGTGAAGAAGGTAGTGCGATTCATGGATGTGCGTGACCTGTCACGGTTGGGAGGAAACGGCGGCGCGCGCGCGGCGATCGATATGGCGCAGCGCGGCGAACGAGACGATCGCGACGGCCGTCGCAGCCGCGAACAGCGCGCGCATCGTGCCGCCGGCGTCGAGCATCAGCCCGGCGAGCAGCGGGCCGGCCGCGAGGCCGGCGCCGATCACGAAATTGAGCGTCGCGACGAGGCGGCCTGACGTGTCGATCTGCGCGACGGTCGCGAGGATGAACGGCAGCACGAAGGTCCACGCGAACTTGAACGCGAAGATCGCCACGCTGTAGCCGCCCGCGTGCCGCATTGCGGCGAGTGCGACGAGCGAGGCCGCGAGCAGCACGTAACCGGCGGCCAGCATCGCGCGCCGCGCGAGCCGGCCGCCTGCGCACGACGCGAGCGCCGCACCGATGATTCCCATCACGCTCGCGATCGCGAGCACGTTGCCGGTCGACTGCGGATCGAGCCCGGCATCCGCCGCCGCGCGGCTCGCGAAGGTCCACACGCTGCCGATCGCGAGATAGAACGTCAGTACGGCACCGATTGCGAGCACGACGAAGCTTCGCGGCGTATGCGCCGCCGCGCCGCGCGCGGTTTGCGCGGGTGTCGTCCGCGTGCCGAGCAACGACGGAAAGCCGCGCGACAGCGGTGCCGCGAGCAGCGCGAGCGCGGCGAGCGCGATGTACAGCGCGCGCAGCCCGAACGCGACGAACACGTGCGGCAGCACGAACAGGCCGATCGCGCCCGCGATCAACTGGCCGACGACCCACAGCCCGTATACGCGGTCACTGTTTCTGCTCGTCGCGGCGCTCGTCATGCAGAGCACCATCAGCGAGCCGCCGCCGAGCGCGGTGACGGCGCGCAGCGCGAGCAGCGCGGCGAAGCCCGGCATCCACAGCGCGGTCAGCAGGTTGCCCGCGCCGAACAGCGCGATCGCGAGCGCGGCGACGCGACGCGCGTCGACACGGCCGAGCCACAGGTACGACGGCACGGTCGCGAGGCTGAACGCACCGAGTTCGACGAAGAAGTAGCTGCCGATCTGCGACGCGGACAGCCCGAGCTGCATCGCGAGCTGGCCCGCGACGGCCGGTGCGACGAGCAGCAGCAATGGCGTGATGGCTGCGAACACGACGAGCGCGACGAGCGTCGAGCGCGCGAACGTCGGCGCGTGGCCGTCGGGCGAGCGTGCGGCATCCGGGGACAGGGTTTTCATGGCGGGATCTCGTTGGGGAATCAGAACAGGTGGTACATGCCGACCATCGCGCCGAACTGCGATGCGCCGGCGAGAGGCGTCGGGTCGTATTCGTAGACGGTCTGCGAACTCTGGCCGCTGTTGCGCGCATAACCGAGGTTCACGTACGCGACGGTGCGTTTCGACAGCGCGTACGTGGTGCTGGCGATGAACAGCGTCGGGTGGCCGACCGCCGGCGTGCGCGAGTCGGTGTGGTAGACGCCCGCGTTCAGGCCGATCCCGTTCGAGCTCAGGTAGCGCGTGCCGCCCCAGACGATCGTGCGCGCCGCGTCGAGGTCGCCCGTCAGGCGCTCGATGCCTGCATAGACGGTGAGCGGCAGAGACGCGAACGCATAGCGCGCGGCGAGCGTACCGAGTTCGCGGCGGCGCGCCGACGCGTCGTCGGCCGCCGACACATCGCCGTGCGCCTGATGCAGCACCGCGCTGACCGACAGGCCGTTGCTCGTGTACTGGCCGCCGAGTTCGAGCACGCGTCCGGCGCGCGTATTGCCGGCGACGCCGGCCGTCGCGGCGAGCGCCTCGACATCGAAGCCGGCAAACGTCGGTGACTGGTACTTGATCGAGTGGTCGATGAAGTTCGCGTTCATCGGCACGATCACGCCCTGGCCGCTGTACGACGCGTACCAGAGCGGATCGTAGAACAGCGTCTTGTCGAACAGCACGCTGAACTGTCGGCCGAACGTGACGGTGCCGACGGGCCCCGCGATACCCACGTACGCGCCGCGAAAGAACGCGTAGCCGGGCACGGTCGCGGTGCCGTCGGTGAGGTTGAGGCCCTGTTCGAGCTTGAACAGCGCACGCCAGCCGCCGCCGAGATCCTCGTTGCCCTTCAGCCCGATCTGCGAAGGCAGGATGCCGTAGTTCTGCAACTGCACGGCCGAGTGACGCCCGTCGGCGTGCGTCAGATATTGCACGCCGGCGTCGAGTGCGCCGTACAGCGTGAGGGTCGACTGCGCGTGCGCGGCGGCGCTGCACGCTGCGAGCGTCGCGGCGGCCGCGGCCGTGCGGATGAAGCGGGGTTTCGTCACGGGGGGTTCTCCATACCGTGCTGCATCGGTTTGTCGTTGGTGTTGTCGCGACGCAGTGTCCGCAGCGGGAAAACCTTCGAACAGTCGTACAGATGAACGGTGCGGAAAACCCGCGGTGCGCGGCATGCACGCGGCGCGATGCAGCGGCGCGGCGTGCTGCGGAGCAGCAACGTGCCGCGCACCGTTCAAATGGATGGGGTTGCCGCCGGTTCCTGCACCGTGACCCGCCAAAAAAGCCGCTCGCTATAATCGGCGGTCTGCGTTGCGCGCATCAGCGGCCCGATCGGGCAGGGGAGCGGAAGGTGAGGATCACGACGGACACCGGGCAGGATCTCGAAGCGCTGCGCGACGTGCCGGCCGCCATCGTGCTCGACGAATTCGCGTGGCCGCCGCGGCCGTCCCGTCGTGCCGATTTCGACGGTGTCGCACGCGGCGACGCATCGCAGCGCGAACTCGGGTTGATGCTGCTCGACCTGTACGCGGTTGCCGCGCAGTCCGGCATCGGCGAATTCGAATACCGCTTCTTTACGCTGCTGCAGGCGCTCGTCCCGTTCGACGCCGCATGGACCGGCGTCGCGACGCACGCGTCCACTGGCCCCGTGATGCACAACAGCTTCCTGTACCGCCTGCCGCACGCGTTCTTCGGCGACTGGAAGCGCGTGCGCGACTGCGACCCGCTCGCGCACCGCACGCTGCGCGGCGCGCACGGACGCGCGGTGCGGCTGTCGGTCGTCGAGCCGGGGCTCGATGCACGGTTTCGCGACTGGTGCGTGAAGTACGGGCTCGCGCAACTGATGTGCGTGTGCACGCTCGATCGCCGTTTTGGCTTGACGACGTTCATGTCGATCTACCGCCAGGGCCTGAATCGCCCGTTCAGCGACGACGATGCGCGCCGTTTCGAGGAGGTGATTCCGCATCTCGCGGCCGCGCTCACGATCAATCGCGCCGCGCAGCTCACGCGCGAGCGTGGCGATACGGTTGCACCGGCCGCACGCGCGCTGTGCGACAACTTCGGCGTGCTCCATCACGCCGATCATGGTTTCGACGACGTGTTGCGCGCCGAATGGCCGGCATGGGCCGGCGCGCGCGTGCCGGAGCCGCTCGTCGCGCACCTGCGGCGCCAGTCGGGCCAGCCGTTCGTCGGCGACGCGCTGCGCATCCAGTGCGTGCCCGTCGCGGGGCTGTTCCAGATCGAAGCGCGGCCGCGCTCGCTGCTCGACCGGTTGAGCCCGCGCGAACTGGCCGCGATCCGTTATTACGGCGCCGGCCGTTCGCACAAGGAAGTCGCGCAACAAATGGCGATTTCGCCGACGACCGTGCGCCACTACCTGCGCTGCGCGTACCGCAAGCTCGGCATGCACGACAAGAGCCAGATCGCTGGCGTGCTCGGCGCGACGGGCGGCGCGACCGACGACGAACCTGTGGAAGCCGGGGGCGAGCCGCGCTGAATCGCTCGAACGCGCGCGTTGCACGTTATCGCCGGAATGGTTGTGTCCGCAACCACTGAGCGTTATGCTCGTCAGCTCCCAGGAGACGGAATTCCATCATGAACGACACGAATTCAGGGTCGGTGCGCGCGGCGGTGGTCGGGGTCGGCGCGATCGGCGGATTGCTCGCGGCCGCGCTGTCGCGGGCCGGCATGACCGTCAGCGCATATGCACGCGGCGCGACGCTCGACGCGCTGAACGCGCACGGTGTGCGCGTGATCGACGAGGCGGGCGTCACGTCGTCGGTGCCGGTGCGCGCGAGCGACGATGCGGCCGCGCTGGGCGTGCAGGACTACGTGGTGATCGCGCTGAAGGCGCAGGTGCTGCCGGCGCTGGCCGCGCGCATCGCGCCGCTGGTCGGGCCGGACACCGTGATCGTCGCGGCGATGAACGGGCTGCCGTGGTGGTTCACGCACGGGCTCGAAGGGCCGATCGACGGCGTGCCGCTCGACGCGGTCGATCCGGCCGGCGCGGTGTCGGCGGCGCTGCCGCCCGCGCAGGCGATCGGCTGCGTCGTGCACCTGTCGTCGAGCACCGACGCGCCGGGCATCGCGCGTCGCGGGCGCGGCAACCGGCTGATCGTCGGCGCACCCGATCCGCGGCTCGACACGGCCACCGCACGGTTCGCCGCTGCGCTCGCGGCGGGCGGTTTCGACGTCGAGTCGACGCCCGCGATCCGGACCGAGATCTGGGCGAAGCTGTGGGGCAACATGAACATGAATCCGCTGAGCGCGCTGACGGGGTCGACGGCCGAGCAGTTGCTCGACGATCCGTTCACGCGGGATCTCGCGCTGCGGATGATGGAGGAGGCCACCGCGATCGGCGCGAAGCTCGGTTTGTCGACGGGGATGAGCGGGCCCGAACGGATCGCGGTCACGCGCAAGCTCGGCGCGTTCAGGACGTCGATGCTGCAGGATTTCGAAGCGGGGCGGCCGCTCGAGATCGGGCCGATCCTCGGCGTGTTTCCGGAACTCGGGCGCAAGCTCGATGTGCCGACCCCGTATTGCGACGCGGTGCTCGGGCTGCTGCGCCAGCGCGCGGCCAATAGCGGGCTGTAGCGTCCGCGAGGCTGATGGATTCGCGGTCGTAGTCGCGGGCAACGCGGCGAAGCGCGAGCCTTGCCGGGTGCCGCCGCATGATGCAAAACGGGCCGCCCGGGTCGCTGGTTACGCGGCGCGGGCGGCCCGTCGAATTCGTCGGATCAATGCTGCCGGCGGGGCTCGATCGTCTGCCGATGCCAAGCCCGTCACGCGGCTCAGTCGTCCCGCTCGGTTGCGTGCGCGACGACCTTGTCGAGCAGCCGCTCGAACGTCTGGCGTTCGCTGTCGGACAGACATGCGAGCAACCCGTCGTTCCACTTGCGCACGATCGGCATGATCTTGCGATGCAGCGCGCGGCCGTCGGCGGTCAGCGCGATCAGCACGATCCGGCCGTCCTCGTCGCTCGCGCTGCGCTCGAGCAGCCCCTGGCGCAGCAGCGCTTCGGCCGCGCGGCTCGCCTGGCTCTTGTCGAGATTGGTGTGGCGCGCGAGATCCATGATCGAGAACGGACCGAACGCGCCGACGGCGGCAATCACGCGTGCCTCGGGCAGCGAGATGTCGAGCTTGTGCCGGTACACCTCGCCGATCCCGCGGTCGGATCGCTTCGTGAGCGCGTGAAGGCGATAGGTCAGAAACTGATCGAGCCCGGCTAGACGGCCTTTCATGTCGAATCCTGAAGAAAAAGGGCGGGCCCGATTGTTCCTGTATCGCGCGCTCGGGTCAACGGTCAGTGTGCGCCGTATTTCAGGCGCGTCAATTGCTCCGCTTCGTTCGCGAGCAGGTTCGCCGCGTCGCGGATCGCGACGTCGAGCGTGATCGGCCCGGGAGCCGGCGAGAAGCAGCCGGAAAAATGCTCGGACAGGCGCGGCAGCGCGGCCGGGTCGACCGCACCCGACAGCAGCGACGCCGGCACGCCGGCGGCCTGCGCGTGCCGGCACGCGATGAACGGCGCCTTGCCGTGCAGCGTCTGCACGTCGGAGCGGCCTTCGCCGGTGATCAGCCAGTCGGCTCCGGCGAGCGCCGCGTCGAGCCCGACCTGCCGCGCGACCACTTCGGCGCCGGCTTCGAACTGCGCGCCGAGCATGTGCAGCGCGAAACCGAGGCCGCCCGCGGCGCCGGCGCCGGGCAGGTCGCGGGCGCGTCGGTCGAGCGCGGCTTCGAGCAGGTCGGCGAAATGGCCGAGCGCGGTGTCGAGAGTCGCAACCTGCGCGGATGTCACGCCTTTTTGCGGGCCGAACACGGCGGTCGCGCCGTGCGCGCCCGTCAGCGGGTTGTCGACGTCGGACATGCCGACGAATTCTGTTTCCTTCAGGCGCGGGTCGAGCGCCGACGCGTCGATGCGCGCGATGTCGGCGAGCCGCGACGGCACGGGCTCGACCGGCTGGCCGCCCGCGTCGAAGCACTGCAGGCCGAGGCCCGCGAGCAGCCCGGCGCCCGCGTCGTTGGTGCTGCTGCCGCCGAGCGCGACGAAGAAGCGGCGCACGCCGTCGTCGAGCAGCGTGCGGATCGCCTCGCCCATCCCGCGCGTGCTGCGCGCGTCGACCGGCACGCTCACGCCGACCGGGTCCGTAATGCCGACGACCTCGGCCGTCTCGACGATCGCGGTGCGCGCGTCGATCACGCCGACCGCGGCGTCGCGTGCCGCGAGCGACGCGCCGGCCACCCGCAGCAAGCGCCGCGTGCCGCCGCCGGCCAGCATCGCGTCGAGCGTGCCTTCGCCGCCGTCGGCCATCGGGCAGCAGCGCACGACCGCGTCGGGGCGCGCGCGGCGAATCCCGGTGGCGATCGCGTCCGCGACCTGCTCCGCGGAAAGCGAGCCTTTGAACGAATCGGGCGCGATGACGACGACAGGCGCGGACGGGTGTTGCGGCATGGTGTCTCCGGAAGGCGTGATTGGTGTGAAGAATAATGGGGCGCGACGGCGGCGCACCCTCACTCGGAGCTTACAGGATGGCGGGCCCGTGGTGGATACGGCGTACGGCATAGCGGCGATCCGCGCGCATTGCCGTGCAGGGGGCTGCCGACATGGCGCAGACGCATGCGCGTCGCGCCGAACTGGAGGTGTGAGGAAAATTGTTTGCTAGAATAGTCGATTCTTCCGGCCAAAGCCGTGCTCCGAGCCGCTTGCGCTAGCCATCCGGCGCGTGCAGGGATGGCGTGGCGCTCCGGCGCGGCGTGTATGCGTGACGTGTAGCGCCGCAGGCAGGCACGGCAAGGAAAACCCGATTCGCTCGAATAATTTTAGGACGATTGAAGCCATGGCTAACGTTGTTGAGAACCTCGGCAAGCTTGAACGCCGCGTGACGATTTCCCTGCCGAAAGACACCGTGCAGAAGGAAATCGACGCCCGTATCCAGAAACTCGCGAAGAACGTGCGCATGCCGGGTTTCCGCCCGGGCAAGGTGCCGCTGAAGATGGTCGCGCAGCAGTACGCGGGTCAGGTCGAGGCGGAAGTGCTGAGCGACAAGATCGGCCAGGAGTTCTTCACGATCAGCCGCGCGGAAAACCTGCGCGTCGCCGGCCAGCCGAGCTTCGAGCCGAAGCAGGAGCAAGCCGAAGATGCGTACGCGTTCGACGCGACGTTCGAGGTCTACCCGGAAGTGAAGATCGGCGATCTGGCGACGGCTGAAGTCGAGCGCTCGACGACGTCGATCGGCGACGCCGAAATCGACCGCACGCTGGACATCCTGCGCAAGCAGCGCGTGCACTACCACGCACGCGGCGAAGCCGGCGAGCACGGCGACGGCGGCGCGGACACCGCAGCCAAGAACGGCGACCGCGTGACGGTCGACTTCGTCGGCAAGATCGACGACGTCGCGTTCCAGGGCGGCACGGCCGAAGACTTCCCGTTCGTGCTCGGCGAAGGCCGCATGCTGCCGGAATTCGAAACCGCGGCGCTGGGCCTGAAGGCCGGCGAATCGCGCACGTTCGACCTGAAGTTCCCGGACGACTACCACGGTGCCGACGTCGCGGGCAAGACCGCGCAATTCACGGTCACGATGAAGAAGATCGAGTGGCCGCACCTGCCGGAAATCGACGGCGAATTCGCGAAGTCGCTCGGCATCGAAGACGGCGATCTCACGAAGATGCGCGGTGAGATCAAGGAAAACCTCGAGCGCGAAGCGAAGCGCCGCACGCAGTCCATCGTCAAGAACCAGGTGATGGACGCGCTGCTGAAGATTTCCGAGCTCGACGTGCCGAAGGCGCTGATCGAGCAGGACCAGCAACGTCTCGTCGAAATGGCTCGCCAGGATCTGGCGCAGCGCGGCGTGCCGAACGCGAAGGACGCACCGATCCCGGCCGAGATGTTCGCCGAGCAGGCCGAGCGTCGCGTGAAGCTGGGCCTCGTGCTGGCCGAGCTCGTGAAGTCGAACAGCCTCGAGGCGAAGCCGGAACAGATCCGCGCGGAAGTCGACGAGTTCGCGAAGAGCTACGAAGACCCGAAGGAAGTGGTCCGCTGGTATTATTCCAACCAGCAGCGCCTCGCCGAGATGGAAGCGTTCGTCGTTGAAAGCAACGTCGTCGATTTCGTGCTGGGCAAGGCAAAGGTGACGGACAAGGAAGTGAGCTTCGAGGCACTCGCGAGCGCATCGGCGCAAGCGTAAGTGTCGCTCTAGCGGCGTGCCGGCTGTCGGAGCGACGGCCTGCACGCCGTTTTTACGTCAAGCGCACGGTTGCCATTAATATGGCGATTGAGCGGGCGGCTTCCTTCCGTTCAATTTTCCATTCGAACAAGGTTCATTGAATGATCACTCGCGCTGAATTGCTGGACATGCTTGCTTCGAACGCGCCGCAGGGTTTCGAGGCGCAAGCACTGGGGCTGGTGCCGATCGTCGTCGAAACGAGCGGCCGCGGCGAGCGTTCGTACGATATCTACTCGCGTCTCCTGAAGGAGCGCCTGGTGTTCATGGTCGGCGAAGTGAACGACCAGACCGCGAACCTCGTGGTCGCGCAATTGCTGTTCCTCGAGAGCGAGAATCCCGACAAGGACATCAGCCTGTACATCAACAGCCCGGGCGGGTCGGTGTCGGCCGGCATGGCGATCTACGACACGATGCAGTTCATCAAGCCGGACGTATCGACGCTGTGCATGGGCCTCGCGGCCAGCATGGGCGCGTTCCTGCTGGCGTCGGGCGCGAAGGGCAAGCGCTTCGCGCTGCCGAACTCGCGCGTGATGATCCACCAGCCGCTCGGCGGCGCACGCGGCCAGGCATCCGACATCGAGATCCAGGCGCGCGAGATCCTCTACCTGAAGGAGCGGCTGAACCAGTTGCTCGCGCAGCACACGGGCCAGGACGTCGAGCGCATCGCGCGCGACACCGACCGTGATAACTTCATGTCGAGCGAAGACGCGAAGGCGTACGGGCTGATCGATCAGGTGCTGCTGAAGCGCCCGTAAACTTTTAAGTGGGGTGCCGCCCCGATTCGCGCGGCGCCCCTGCGATGTTCCGCACGCCCTGAGCCTCTGCGGCAAGCGCATCCGGCCGGCTCCGGTCGCGCCCTAGGCGCGGCGTTCGGGGCATTCGGCGTATCATGTCATTTACCTGTCCGGAGGCTCTACATTCATGGCGGACAAAAAAGGTTCGAACAGCGAGAAGCTGTTGTATTGCTCGTTTTGCGGGAAAAGCCAGCATGAGGTGAAAAAACTCATCGCGGGCCCGTCGGTGTTCATCTGCGATGAATGTATCGACCTCTGCAACGAGATCATTCGCGACGAGGCGGCTGCCGCGGGCGTCGAGGCCAGCCTGTCCCGGTCGGATCTGCCGAGCCCGCAGGAAATTCGCGACATCCTCGATCAGTACGTGATCGGTCAGGAGCGCGCGAAGAAGATCCTCGCGGTGGCCGTGTACAACCACTACAAGCGCCTGAAGCATCTCGACAAGAAGGACGACGTCGAGCTGTCGAAGAGCAACATCCTGCTGATCGGCCCGACGGGCTCCGGCAAGACGCTGCTCGCGCAGACGCTCGCGCGGTTGCTGAACGTGCCGTTCGTGATCGCCGATGCGACGACGCTGACCGAAGCCGGCTACGTCGGCGAGGACGTCGAGAACATCATCCAGAAGCTGTTGCAGAACTGCAACTACGAGGTCGACAAGGCCCAGCGCGGGATCGTCTATATCGACGAAATCGACAAGATCAGCCGCAAGTCGGACAACCCGTCGATCACGCGCGACGTGTCGGGCGAGGGCGTCCAGCAGGCGCTGCTGAAGCTCGTCGAGGGCACGATGGCGTCGGTGCCGCCGCAGGGCGGCCGCAAGCACCCGAACCAGGATTTCATCCAGGTCGACACGACCAACATCCTGTTCATCTGCGGCGGCGCGTTCGACGGTCTCGAGAAGGTGATCACCGATCGCACCGAGAAAACCGGCATCGGATTCGGCGCGACGGTCAAGAGCAAGCAGGAGCGCGACGCGGGCGAAGTGCTGCGCGAAACGGAACCGGAAGACCTGATCAAATTCGGTCTGATCCCCGAATTGATCGGCCGCCTGCCGGTGGTCGCGACGCTCGGCAAGCTCGATGAAGCCGCGCTGATGAAGATCCTGGTCGAGCCGAAGAATGCGCTCGTCAAGCAGTATCACAAGCTGTTCGCGATGGAGCGCGTCGAACTGGAGATCCGGCCGGGCGCGCTGCAGGCAGTCGCCCGCAAGGCGATCCGCCGCAAGACCGGCGCGCGCGGTTTGCGTTCGATCATCGAACAGGCGCTGCTCGACGTGATGTACGAGCTGCCGACGATGAAAGGGGTCAGCAAGGTCATCATCGACGAGAACGTCATCGATGGGGACGGCAAGCCTTTGCTGATCTACGAGGACACGCCGAAGGTGGCGGGTTCGAACTGACCGGCTTGCCGACGATGTTCTGCGAAAAAGGCCGTTCATGAGACCGTGGGCGGCTTTTTTTCGTTTATCTTGTGGGTAACTCTGACTCGACACGCGGTGGTTACTTTCTTACCGAATATTTCCCGCACTTGAAGGCTTGCAATTCGTTGTGGCGGCCTCAATTACCGAACAATTGATTCCACTCATGGGGAAATGAAATGTCAGGCACCCAACTTCTCCCGCCGGAACGCATCACGCTCCCGCTGCTGCCGCTGCGGGATGTCGTCGTTTTCCCGCACATGGTGATTCCGCTCTTCGTGGGCCGGCCGAAATCGATCAAGGCCCTCGAAGCAGCGATGGAAGGCGGCAAGCACATCATGCTCGTCGCCCAGAAAACCGCGGCCAAGGACGAACCGACCGAAAAGGACATGTACGAGGTCGGTTGCATCGCCAACATCCTGCAGATGCTGAAGCTGCCGGACGGCACCGTGAAGGTGCTCGTCGAGGGCCTGCAGCGCGCGAAGGCGTTGTCGATCGAAGAACAGGAGACGCAGTTCTCCTGCGACGTGATGCCGCTCGAGCCGGATCATGCCGACAGCGCCGAAACGGAAGCGCTGCGCCGCGCGATCGTGTCGCAGTTCGACCAGTACGTGAAGCTGAACAAGAAGATCCCGCCGGAGATCCTCACGTCGCTGTCGGGCATCGACGAAGCAGGCCGCCTCGCCGACATGATCGCCGAGCGCCTGCCGCTGAAGCTCGACCAGAAGCAGCACATCCTCGAGATGTTCCCGGTCATCGAGCGCCTCGAGCACCTGCTCGCGCAGCTCGAAGCCGAGATCGACATCCTGCAGGTCGAAAAGCGCATCCGCGGGCGCGTGAAGCGCCAGATGGAAAAGAGCCAGCGCGAGTACTACCTGAACGAGCAGGTCAAGGCGATCCAGAAGGAACTGGGCGAAGGCGAAGAGGGTGCCGATCTCGAGGAACTCGAGAAGCGCATCAACGCCGCGCGCATGCCGAAGGAAGCCAAGAAGAAGGCCGATGCCGAGCTGAAGAAGCTGAAGCTGATGTCGCCGATGTCGGCGGAAGCGACCGTCGTGCGCAACTACATCGACACGCTGATCGGCCTGCCGTGGCGCAAGAAGAGCAAGGTCAACAACGACCTGTCGAACGCCGAGCAGGTGCTCGACGAGGATCACTTCGGCCTCGAGAAGGTCAAGGAACGTATCCTCGAGTACCTCGCGGTGCAACAGCGCGTCGACAAGGTCAAGGCGCCGATCCTGTGCCTCGTCGGGCCCCCGGGCGTCGGCAAGACCTCGCTCGGCCAGTCGATCGCCCGTGCGACGAACCGCAAGTTCGTCCGGATGGCGCTCGGCGGCGTGCGTGACGAAGCCGAGATCCGCGGCCACCGCCGTACGTATATCGGTTCGATGCCGGGCAAGATCCTGCAGAGCCTCACGAAGGTCGGCGTGCGCAATCCGCTCTTCCTGCTCGACGAAGTCGACAAGATGGGCATGGATTTCCGCGGCGATCCGTCGTCGGCGCTGCTCGAAGTGCTCGATCCCGAACAGAACCACACGTTCGCCGACCACTACATCGAGGTCGACTTCGACCTGTCGGACGTGATGTTCGTCGCGACGTCGAACTCGCTGAACATCCCGCCGCCGCTGCTAGACCGGATGGAAGTGATCCGTCTGTCGGGCTACACGGAAGACGAGAAGGTCAGCATCGCGCAGCGTTACCTGCTGCCGAAGCAGAAGAAGAACAACGGGCTGAAGGAAGGCGAGATCGACGTTGCCGAACAGGCGATCCGCGACATCATCCGCTACTACACGCGCGAAGCCGGTGTGCGTTCGCTCGAGCGGGAAGTGTCGAAGATCTGCCGCAAGGTCGTGAAGATGCTGCTGCTGAAGAAGGCATCGGGCGCGGTCAAGGTCGATGGCGAGAACCTCGATACGTTCCTCGGCGTGCGCAAGTACGACTTCGGCCTCGCGGCGAAGGAAAACCAGGTCGGTCAGGTGACGGGCCTCGCGTGGACGGAAGTCGGCGGCGACCTGCTGACGATCGAAGCCGCGGTGATGCCGGGCAAGGGCAACGTGATCCGCACGGGTTCGCTCGGCGACGTGATGAAGGAGTCGGTCGAGGCGGCGCGTTCGGTCGTGCGCTCGCGGTCGCGTCGTCTGGGCATCAAGGACGAGGCGTTCGAGAAGCAGGACATCCACATCCACGTGCCGGAAGGCGCGACGCCGAAGGACGGTCCGTCCGCCGGCGGTGCGATGACGACCGCGCTGGTGTCGGTGCTGACGGGTATCCCCGTGCGTGCCGATGTCGCGATGACGGGCGAAATCACGTTGCGTGGCGAAGTGCTGCCGATCGGCGGGCTGAAGGAAAAGCTGCTGGCTGCGCATCGCGGCGGCATCAAGCTCGTGCTGATCCCGGAAGAGAACGTGAAGGATCTCGCGGACATTCCGGACAACGTGAAGAACGCGATCGAGATCGTGCCGGTCCGCTGGATCGACAAGGTGCTGGAGCTCGCGCTCGAGCGTTCGCCGACTCCGCTGCCGCCGGAAGAAGAAGCGAAGGCAGCAGCGCCGGTCGGCGACGCGGCGAAGGATGCCGGCTCGACGGAAGTCGTCAAGCACTGAGTGCCTGAACGCCGTCCTTCCTGACGGTTGTTCACGAAACCCGCGGCGTGTCCGCGGGTTTTTTTATGTGCGCCGGAATCATGAGCGGGCGCGGAAGAAAAAAATTCGCATCCGGGCTTGGCAAAATGATCGGGCATGAATTAAACTTGCGGGCTCGCTGATTGTTGATGCGGAAACGCAGATCGCAGTCAGAACGAATCGGGAACGGGTGCTTAGCTCAGCTGGTAGAGCGGCGCCCTTACAAGGCGTAGGTCGGGGGTTCGAACCCCTCAGCACCCACCAGTTTTCTGATTCAGCCAGACCAAGGAGCGGTAGTTCAGTCGGTTAGAATACCGGCCTGTCACGCCGGGGGTCGCGGGTTCGAGTCCCGTCCGCTCCGCCAGAAGATGAAGAAGCCCGCCTTGCGCGGGCTTTTTCATTTGCGTTTTCGGTTGCGTTCGCTCGCTGCACGTCTGCTTTTCTCCCGTCCCACCCCGTATGTTGTAATATCGGTCGTTTTGTCCAATTTTCCCGTCACGCATGCTCGATTTCTTCCGTAATCACCAGCGCCTGATGATGGCGCTCCTGCTCCTGATCGTGTTGCCGGGGCTGGGTTTCGTCGGGATCCAAGGCTTCCGCGGCTTCTTCGACGACAGTGCGAACGTCGCGGCGGTCAACGGGCACAAGATCACGCGGGTCGAATTCGACGGCGCGTTCCGCCAGCAGATCGACCAGGCGCGCCAGGCGCTCGGTGGGCAGTTCGACATCAAGATGTTCGATACGCCCGAGCATCGCAAGCAGGTGCTCGACGGCCTGATCCAGCAGCGCGTGCTGGCCGATGAGACGCAACGTCTGCACCTGACCGCGTCCGACAATGCGGTGCGCGACGCGCTGATGAGCGACCCGATGATCGCGTCGCTGAAGAAGCCCGACGGTTCGATCGACGTCGAGCGTTATGCGCAGCTGCTGTCGTTCCAGGGGATGACACCCGAGCAGTACCAGGAGCGCGTGCGCTACAGCCTCGCGCTGCAGCAGATTCCGGCCAGCATCGTGTCGAGCGCGTTCACGCCGAAGAGCCTCGCGCAACGCCTGTCCGAACTCGCCGCGCAGCAGCGTGAAGTGCAGGCGCTCGTGCTGAAGACGAGCGACTTCGCATCGAAGGTCCAGCCGACCGACGCGCAGCTCGCCGCGTACTACGACGCGCACAAGCAGAGCTTCGCGACGCCCGAGACCGCGACGATCCAGTACCTCGTCTATTCGCCGGCCGCGGCGGCCGCAGGCGCGCAGCCGACCGATGCGGACATCAAGAAGTTCTACGACGACAACCCGACGCACTTCCGCACCGAAGCGCAGGTGCGCGTGAGCCACATCTTCATCGCCGCGGCGAGCAGCGCAAGCGCGGCCGACAAGGCGGCCGCGAAGACGAAGGCCGAGCAACTGCTCGCCGACGTGAAGGCGCATCCGGACCAGTTCGCGCAGATCGCGCAGAAGGGCTCCCAGGACGCGCCGTCGGCCGCGAAGGGCGGCGACCTCGGCTTCATCACGCGCGGCTCGACGGCGGGCGGCAAGGCGTTCGACGATGCCGCGTTCGCGCTCAAGCAGGGCGACGTGAGCGGTGTCGTGCAGTCGGATCTCGGCTTCCACATCCTGAAGGCGACCGAAGTGAAGCCGGCGGCCGTCAAGCCGTTCGCGGAAGTGAAGGACCAGATCGCAACCGACCTGAAGCAGCAGTACGCATCGAAGGCGTTCACGGACAACGCGGAAGGCTTCACGTCGACCGTCTACGAAAAGGCGAAGACGCTGCAACCGGCCGCGGACAAGTACAAGCTGACGATCCAGACGGCCGCCGTCACGCCGACGCCGAATCCGCAACTGCCGCCGACGAGCCCGCTGAACAATCCGAAGTTCCTGGCCGCCGTGTTCGCGAACGACTCGGTGAAGAACCAGAACAACACGCAGGCGATCGACGTCGGCAACAACACGCTGATCTCGGCGCGCGTAACCGACTACAAGCCGGCCGCCGTGCCCGCGCTCGACGCGGTCAAGGACGTCGTGCGCCAGAAGGTCGTTGCCGAGCAGGCCGCGGAACTCGCGAAGAAGGACGGTGCGGCGAAGCTCGCCGAACTGCAGAAATCCAAGTCGACCGACGGGTTCGCGGCCGTGCAGAAGGTGTCGCGCACGCAGTCGCAGGGCTTCACGCCGGCCGCGCTGAGCGCCGTCTACAAGGTCGATGCGAAGACGCTGCCGGCCTACGTCGGTGTCGATCTCGGCGCGGACGGCTACGCGATCTACCGCGTGAACGCGGTGATCCCGGGCACGGCCGTCGATCCGCAGCAACTGGCGGCCGCGCAGCAGCAGATGGCGCAGGTCGACGCGCAAAGCGAAGGCGAAGCGTATCTCGCCGCGCTGCGCGATCGCTCGAAAGTGAAGCAGTACGGGACGACGACCAGCCAGTCGCAGGACGGCGGCAACTGAGTATCGTTTCGCACGCAACGACAAAAAGCCCCGCTTCGTGAACTGACCCCGTAAAGTTGGACGGGTTATGACGGCTAGGGCTGAGAGGGCTGAGTTCTGTATTGCACGGGACTCAGCCCTTTTAGTTTCAGTTTGATGCGGTCGTGATTGTAGTAGTGGATGTAGCTTGCCAAGCCGGATTGCAGTTCGTCCAGGTTGCGGAACCGATTCAGATGGAAGAACTCGGATTTCAGCGTGCCGAAGAAGCTCTCCATGGCGGCGTTGTCCAGGCAATTCCCTTTACGCGACATGCTTTGCGTGAGCGCTCGTTGCTGCAGTAGGCGGCGATACGCTGGCATCTGGTACTGCCAGCCCTGATCCGAATGCAAGAGAGGCCGCTCGTGTGACTTCAAGCGCGCCAATGCCTTGCGAAGCATTGCGCTGACCATCTCGAACGCCGGGCGCCTCGCGGTTTCATAAGCAATGATCTCGCCGTTGTACAGATCGAGCACTGGTGACAGGTACAGCTTCTGGCCGCCCACGTTGAATTCCGTGACATCCGTTACCCACTTCTCGTTCGGACGCTTTGCGTAGAACCGACGCTGTAAAACATGAGGTGCAACACGTCCGACGCTACCTTTGTAGGAGCGGTATTTCTTCGGGCGCACACAAGACTTCAGCCGCAACTCGCCCATCAGACGCGCCACAGTCTTGTGGTTAATCACCTGTCCCAGATTACGTAGAGCGAGCGTGATGCGTCGATAGCCGTAGCGGCCCTTGTGCCGTTCGAACAGCGAGCAGATTCTCGCCCTTGTATCGGCATACTTGTCGGCTGCTCCGAGCAATTTCTGATGATAGTAGAACGTGCTGCGCGCCAAGCCGGCAACCTTCAACAAGCCCGCAAGCGGATATTGCTGCCTTAGCTCGAGCACGATTTGCGCTTTTTGCGTTGCGCTGATCGCTGCTGCGCTTGAGCCAAGGCTTCGAGCTTTTTTAGGTACGCGTTCTCCATGCGCAGGAAGTTCAACTCGTCGAGTAGTTCCTGTCGGGAGCGCGTATCGTCCTCGGGTAGCGGCGGTGGCGTGATCGGTGGCTTGGGCATCTTTCTGGGGCGCCCCCGCTGGCGCGGCGACAGTGCGTCTATACCGCCTTCATCATACTGGCGTTTCCACTGGCCGATGGCCGTACGGTTCCTAATGTTGAAGCGTGCAGCCGTCTCACGCGCTGACAACCCCTCGCTACGCATTTGCTGCAGTACAAGCAACTTGAACTCTGCGCTGTAGCGCTCGCACTTCTTCTTCAAGCCTGCCGGACCATGTATGCGATGGGCCGCCACCCACTTGCGGATCGTCGCCTCATCGACGCCGTGGCGCTTGGACATCTCACGGAACCCAGCGTGGCCGGACTCGTACTCCTCTGCAATGGATACCTTGAACTGCTCCGTGTACTTGCTCATGAAAAACACCCCAAAGGTTGGATCGATGTCCAACTTTTGGGGGGCAGTTCATCGAGCGGGGCTTTCTGTTTTCCGGCGGGGCGGTATGTCGTCAGCCGCGCGGCTTGCCGAGCAGCGGCTTCAGTGCCGGCCACACGTTGTCGAGCAGAATGCCCTGCGCCTGCTGCGCGGGATGCATCTGGTCGGCCTGGAACATCTCGGGCTTGTTCTCGATGCCGGCCAGCAGGAACGGCACGAGCGGCACGCCGAGATCCTTCGACAGCCGCGTATAGACGGCATGGAACTTCTGCGTGTAGTCGGGGCCGTAATTGGGCGGCACGTACATGCCGACCAGCACGACCTTTGCCTGTGCGTGCCGTGCGCCGGCGATGATGTCGCGCAGGTTCTGCTCGGTCGTCGCGAGCGGCACGCCGCGCAGCGCATCGTTCGAACCGAGCTCGACGACGACGATCGACGGCTTGAGCCGCTGCAGCACCGCGGGCAGCCGCGCGCGGCCGCCGCTCGTGGTGTCGCCGCTGACGCTGGCGTTCGCGACGCTATAATCGATTCGCTCGGTGGTGAGCCGCTGCCGCAGCAGCGCAACCCAGCCCGTGTCGCGCGGCAGCCCGTATTCGGCCGACAGGCTGTCGCCGAGCACGACGATCACAGGCTGGCCCGATGTCGGGGCCGGCGCCGTCGCGGCGCGTGCGGGCGCGCTTGCGGCCAGCAGCGTGCCCAGCAGCGCGGCGAGCGCCGCGCGTCTTTTCCAGCGGAATGTCGTGTCCATGTTCAAGATTACCGATCCGATCATCGAAGTCCATGACGTATGCAAGCGGGTCGCCGACGCAACGGGCGAGCTGACGATCCTCGACGGCATCACGCTCGCCGTGCGGCCGGGCAGCAGCCTCGCGATCGTCGGCGCGTCGGGGTCGGGCAAATCGACGCTGCTCGGCCTGCTTGCGGGGTTGGACAGCGCGACGAGCGGCACGGTTCGCCTGCTCGGCCGCGCGCTCGACCAGCTCGACGAGGACGAGCGCGCCGCGCTGCGCAACGGCGCAGTCGGGTTCGTATTCCAGTCGTTCCAGTTGATGCCGCACCTGACGGCGCTCGAGAACGTGATGCTGCCGCTCGAACTGCGGGGCGGCATCAGCGCGCGCGATGCGGCCGACCGCGCACGGGCGCTGCTCGCGCAGGTCGGCCTCGGCGAACGCACCGCGCATTATCCGAAGCTGCTGTCGGGTGGCGAGCAGCAGCGCGTCGCACTTGCGCGCGCCTTCGTCACGCGCCCGGCGATCCTGTTTGCCGACGAGCCGACCGGCAGCCTCGACGCGGCGACGGGCCACGCGGTCATCGACCTGATGTTCGAACTGAACCGCACGCACGGCGCAACGCTCGTGCTCGTCACGCACGATGCCGAACTCGCGCGCCGCTGCGCGACGACCGTGACGCTCGACGCCGGGCACATCGTCGAGCCGCGCGCGGCGCAGCGCGGCGCCTGAATTTTTCTGCCGGCCGCGCAGGTCGTACTGCGCAGCGGGCGTGCGCATGACGCCGTCGCGTCAGCGCTTGAGCGCCGCGCGAGCGCGTTCGATCAGCGCCGTGGTCGACGAGTCGTGCTTCGCTGGGTCGACCGACTCGGCCGACAGGTCGGCTTCGACAACCTTGCCGAGAATCTTGCCGAGCTCGACGCCCCACTGGTCGAACGGATTGATGTCCCACACCGTCGCCTGCACGAGCACCTTGTGTTCGTAAAGCGCGATCAGCGCGCCGAGCGTGCGCGGCGTCAGCGCATCGACGAGCAGCGTCGTCGTCGGGCGGTTGCCGGGGAACGTCAGGTGCGGCGCGAGCGCTTCCTTGCCGGGCCCGGCGACCTTGCGCGCTTCGTCGAGCGTGCGGCCGAGCATCAGCGCCTCGCTCTGCGCGAAGCAGTTCGCGAGCAGCTTCGGATGATGGCTCGCGAGCGGATGCTCGGGCGTCAGCACCGCGATGAAGTCGATCGGCACGATCGTCGGCCCCTGGTGCAGCATCTGGAAGAACGCGTGCTGGCCGTTGGTGCCCGGCTCGCCCCACGTGACGGCGGACGTCGGGTAGTCGACGAAGGTGCCGTCCAGGCGTGCGGATTTGCCGTTGCTCTCCATTTCGAGCTGCTGCAGGTACGACGGCAGGTAGTGCAGCGCTTCCGAATACGGCGCGACGAGATAGCTCTGCGAGCCGAAGAAATTCCGATACCAGATGCCGATCAGGCCGAGCAGCACCGGCAGGTTGCGCTCGAGCGGCGCCTCGCGGAAATGGCGGTCCATGTCGTTCGCGCCGGCCAGCAGCGCGTCGAACTGCTCGGGGCCGATCGCGATCATGATCGACAGGCCGACCGCCGACCACAGCGAATAGCGGCCACCGACCCAGTCCCACATTTCGAACACGTTGTCCGCGGCGATGCCGAACTTCACCACTTCGGCCGGGTTTGCCGACACGCCGACGAAGTGCTTCGCGAGCGCGTCCTCGGGGCAGCCGCGCGCGACGAACCAGTCGCGCAGCGAGCGTGCGTTCGTCATCGTCTCGAGCGTCGTGAAGGTCTTCGACACGATGATCGCGAGCGTTTCCTCGGGATCGACCTGTTCGAGCACGCGCGCGAGATCGGCGCCGTCGACGTTCGATACGAAGTGGGTCGAGATGTCGGGCGTCGCGACGTGGTGCAGCGCATGCACGACCATCTTCGGCCCGAGATCGGAGCCGCCGATGCCGATGTTGATCACATGGCGGATGCGCTTGCCCGTGTAGCCCGTCCACGTGCCGCTGCGCACGGCGCGCGCGAAGGTCGCCATCTTCGCGCGCTCGGCGCTCACCTGCGCGTGGAACGGCGCTTGCGGGTCGGTCGCGCGCAGCGCGGTGTGCAGCGCGGCGCGGCCTTCGGTCGGGTTGACGATCTCGCCCGCGAACATCGCGTCGCGGCGCGTTTCGACGCCCGCGTCGCGCGCGAGTTGCACGAGCAGGCGCAGCGTTTCGTCGTTGATGCGGTTTTTCGAGAAATCGGCCGCGAGACCGGCGCCCGGGATCGTGAAACGTTCGGCGCGTGTCGGCACGCGGTCGTTTTCCGGCGCGAACCAGTCGCGCAACCGGGCGTGGCGGATCTGTTCGAAGTGGGATTGAAGGGCAGTCCAGGCGGGGAGCGAATTCAGCGTCATGGCGGTTCGAGTGAAGCGTGAATCGGGAGGAATGCCGCGCCGGCTCATCGGGATCGGGAGGCCGGCGGACGAGAGGGCCCGCCGTGCGGCGGGGCAGTCAGTATAGCGGCGTTATGTGTCGGCGCGCGGCGACGGATAAAAAAGGCGATTGATCAGCGTGCGCACCATCGGTGCGAGTTCGCCGGCCGTGAGCCCGGCCGGGCCGGTGCCGTGCGCGGTCAGAGTGTCGGCCGCGAGGCCGTGCAGGTAGACGCCCGCGAGTGCTGCTTCGACCGGCGTGACGCGCTGCGCGAGCAGTGCACCGATCAGGCCGCCGAGCACGTCGCCGGTGCCGCCGGTGGCGAGCGCCGCGTTGCCGGTCGGATTGATCGTCACGCGGCCGTCGGGTGCCGCAATCACCGTGCCCGAGCCTTTCAGCACGACGATGGCCGCATGGCGCGCGGCGAGCGCCTGCGCGGCAGCGACGCGGTCGCGCTGCACCGTCGCCGTGTCGCTGCCGAGCAGCCGCGCAGCCTCGAGCGGGTGCGGGGTCAGCACGCAGGGATTGCCGCGCGCGCCGCGCGTGGCGACGGCGGCCGCGAGGTCCGCGTGCGTCGCGACGAGGTTCAGCGCGTCGGCATCGAGCAGCGTCGCGGCATCGTGGGCGAGCACGTCGCGCACGAGCGTTGCCGCGGCCTCGCGCGTGCCGAGGCCGCAGCCGGCCGCAATCGCGGTCATCGCGCCGAGGTCGAGGTTATCGGCCGGATGCAGCATCAGTTCGGGGAACGGCGGGTCGTACGGCGGCGCGCCGGCGCCGAGGAAGCCGACGTGCACCTTGCCGGCGCCGGCGAACAGCGCGGCGCGCGCGGCCAGGATCGGCGCGCCGCACATGCCGGTGTCGCCGCCGAGCACCGCGAGGCTTCCGAAGGTGCCCTTGTGGGACGCGAACGCGCGCGCGGGCAGCGCCGCGGCGAATCGCGCGGGCGCATTCAGCACGATGGACGGCGCGGCGGGCGGCGCGACGTCGAGCGACGCGACGTCGATCTCGCCGGCGAGGTCGCGGCCGTCGCCCGTGTAGAGGCCCGGCTTCGCGCCGATGAAGGTGAGCGTATGCGTGGCCGCGACGGCGACGCCCGCGCCGACGATCCGGCCCGTATCGCTGTCGAGCCCGCTCGGCACGTCGAGTGCGAGTACACGACCGCCGCGCCGTGCATGCGCGGCAATGCGCGCGGCCTGCTCGGCGAACGCGCCGTCGAGCGCGCGGCCGAGACCGATGCCGAACAGCCCGTCGACGACCCAGGCGTAACCGTCCAGCGACGCGGGCGGCGTGGCCGACAGCGGGACGCCGGCCGCGCGCGCGAGGCCGAGCGCCCATTGCGCGTCGTCCGGCTTGACCGGCACCGGCATCCACGCCTGCGTCGCGACGCCGAGTTGCTGGAGCTGCGCGGCGGCAACCAGCGCGTCGCCGCCGTTGTTGCCGGGGCCGACCGCGAACCACACGGGGCGGTCGTCGCCGGCGACGCGCTCGGACAGCCAGCGCGCGGCGGCGGCACCCGCGCGGCCCATCAGCGTGTGCGGCGGCAGCGCCGCGGCTGCGTCGGCCTCGGCCGCGCGCAAGTCGGCGACGCGCAGCAGGGCGATCGGATCGGAATCGGGGAGCGGGTGGGTGGCGGTAGTCATCGCGGGATCGTGGCGGCTGGCAAGGATGCGGCCACGGGACGGTCCCGCGGCGGTCAGGTCGTGAAGCGCCCGGCGCGCAGTGCGGCGAGCGTGTCGGCGGGCCAGTGCTGCACGTCGCCGCCCAGGTAGTCGGCCACCACTTTAGCAGACCCGCACGCGAGCCCCCAGCCGGTCGGGCCGTGCCCGAAATTGACGAACACGCGCGGATGCGGGGTCGGACCCACGACGGGCAGGCCGTCCGGCGACAACAGTTGCGTGCCTTGCCACGACAGCGCGGCCGAGATCCTGGCGGCACCGGGCACCCAGTCGTGGACGGCCTGGCCGAGCAGCGCGAGCGCGGCCTCGGACAGCGGCTCGGCAAGCGGCTTCGCGGTGTCGGGCAGGCTCTGCAGCACGGCGCCGCCGCCGACGCGCAGCCGCTGGTGGGTGCGCGTGATCGAGATGCGTTTGATCGAATCGACGACGCTCAGGTGCGGCGCATGCTCTTCGTACGCGACCGGCGCGGTGAGCGTGTGGACCCGCACCGGGTGCAGCGGCAGGCGCCAGCCGAGCCGTTCGAGCAGCGGCAGGCTGCCGGCGCCGGCGGCGACCACGATCGCGTCGGCGGAAATCACGTCGACCTCGTGCGCCTTCGCCGCGTTTGGGTTGCCGGACGGTACGAGTTCGACCGCGGTGCGGCCGGTGTCGACGCGGATCGCGGCGACGTCCGCGCCGAAGCGGAACTGCACACCGTGCTCGTCGAGCGTCTGCTTGACCAGTTTCGTGAACAGCGGGCAGTTCCCGGTGCGCTCGGTCTCGAGCAGCACGCCGCCGGCGAAGCCGGGCTCGGCCGGCACCGACGGTTCGAGCGTCGCGCATTCTTCGGCGCTCAGCGTGCGGTACGGCTGGTCGAGCGTGCGCAGCAGGTCGAGCGCGGGCTGCATCGCTTCCCAGTCGCGCGGATCGCGCACCACGTGCAGGATGCCGGGCTTCTGTTCGAATTCGAGTTCGAGGCGCGCCTCGACGTCGGCGAGCGTGTCGCGCGACGCGTCGATCAGCGGGCGCAGCAGCGCGTACTGCGCGGCGAACGCGTCGGGCTCGCGCAGTGCGCCGAGCTGCTTGACGAAGCGGCGCACGCCGCCGTTGAAGCCCGGCTTGTAGACGATGCCGCTGTCGCGCGGCTGGCGCTGGCGCATGAAGGTCGGGCCGAACCAGACGTCGAGCGGGCTCGGCAGCAGCGCGCCGCCGTCGCCGTAGGTCGCGCCCTGCGCGACGGTCGCGTGGCGTTCGACCACGCACACGCGATGGCCGGCCGCGCGCAACTGGTAGGCGGTGGCGACGCCGCTGATTCCGCCGCCGATGACGATGACATCCATGGATTGCTTCGATGACGGGCGGCGCGCACGCCGCCCGGTGAGAATTTGCTGAGGGCTCCGGCCCGGTGAACCCGGAATGATAGCGCCAAAATCGCGGGAGCCGGCGTCGGGCGAGCGAGTACCGTGCGGCGCCGCCGCGGCCGCCGGCTGCCGCGCCAGCGCGGGCCGGCCCGGCGGGCGGCCGTGCAC